>NZ_CP066308.1:3942500-4242500 GCF_016406105.1 Brevibacillus composti | reverse complement strand
GCGAGGCACAGATGGTGCGGGGGCTGGAATTGGGAGAGGGCTCCCTCTCGGAAAGACTGCGGAAGTACGGATTTGTCCTCGTTCCCCTGATCTTCAGCTCGCTCAAGCGCGTGCAGTTGATTGCCAATGCACTCGATGCCAAGGGTTTTCAGATGAGAAACAGCCGTCACCGCTTTTACCGTATGCCCAAGTGGAAAACAGGCGAGCGGGTCATCCTGCTGCTGGGCTTGGCGGTCGTCATGACCCTGTTTTACTTTGCGCGCATCCATCCCGAGCATGTGGGTGTGCTGATTCCCGGAAGAATCTGATCCGGGCTTCGATCAAAAAAGGACAAGCAGACTGGCATAATGCCAGCCGGGCTTGTCCTTTTTTGTCATGCCTTCCCTAAGAGAGGGTATGGTCTAACGGCCGCCGCCGGGTGATGCGCTGCGCAGCAGGAGAGCGAGGTCCTGAGCCAGATTGGCGTTGCCTGCGGCATTTGTGCTGCCGGCCGTCCTCGTAGTACGGTTGTTGCCGGCCGTGCCGGAGATACCAGTCGTGCTGGCGTTGTTCGGGTCCAATTGTCTTGCGCCCCCCATGCTCTGCTTGATTCGCTCCAAGGCTGCAATCGCTTGGGGCTGGGTGACCGTCCGAATCTGGACGCCGCCGCCGTAAATCCGCTCCAGCTGGTCTTTTGCCTGGGCCAACAAGCCGTCTCGATCACTCGTACCCAGCGTGCCCACCTGTCCATCCTTGAACTGCGTGCCGCGCTGGGAGCTTCCGCGATAATTGCTCAGCACATGAGATTGTGTCTCGTCCATCTGATTGACGGAAAGGGTTTTTCCGTCGGCAGGGGCGATAAAGACGCTGTCATGGACAACCAGCACCTGTACGCCGTTTACTCCGGCCGCCGCCAATTGAGACTCCAGGTTGGTGGAAGGCCCGCCGTCCAAAAGACCGGAGCTGCCCATCCGGCTGTAGGTGGCGGTGCCCATGCCGCTGTTCGTTCCGCCATGCCGATTGGTGGTCAGCTTTTTATCTCGGTCGACACTGGGGATGACCGTCATCTGGTCATGTTCATGTCCCCCCGCTGCCTGCTGGTGCATCGACTGGGTCTGTGTCCCCTGGTTCTGGCCAGCCTGATTCGCGGCGCCTTGATTCCCCTGGTCCGGCGCTCCCTGGCCTGCGCATGCCGCGAGCAGGCAGATGAGGCTGAGGCCGCTGATGATTTGTGGTATACGCATCCATCTATCCCTCCATTTTTCCAGCTAGGGTTAGGATTTACCGATTATTGCCTGTTTATTGATGGCGCGATATGGAAAATTTTCACCCAAAACGATTAATTTGGCACGATATTGCGCAAATAAAAGATAGACATTCAGGAGGTGGACGCTTTGGCACAGACAGATGAAAGACAAGAGCAGGCCGTATCAAGACGAAAATTCTTGAAAAACTCCGGTTTGGTTCTGGGCGGCCTGGTGATTGGCGGCGTGGCGGGCAGCTTGCTGAAAACGCAGGGACCTCCTGTTCCGCAGGCGGCTCCGGCAGCTCCGGATTTTAACCAGGCGCTGATGTATTTCACTCCTGAGCAATTCCGCGTGGTAGATGCAGCGACGGAACGGATTTTTCCAGAGGATGAAAACGGCCCAGGAGCGAGGGCATTGGGGGCCGCTTATTTTATCGACCACCAACTGTCGGGAGATTGGGGATTTAACGCCCGCGATTACATGCAGGGGCCTTTTTTTCCGGGTGAAGCCACGCAGGGCTACCAAGGCAGGCTGAAACGCCGGGAAATTTTCGATATTGGGATACAGGAGATGAACAACTACAGCACGTCCAAATTCGGCAAGCGTTTTTACGAGCTGGAGGCGGATCAGCAGGATGCGGTGCTGAAGGCCTTTGAGACGAATGAGGTCAAGCTGACGACGATCTCCGCCAGCGGTTTTTTCCAGATGCTGCGCGCATCTACGCTGGAAGGGATTTATGCCGATCCGCTCTACGGAGGCAACAAAAACATGGACGGCTGGAGGCTGAAACGCTATCCGGGCAACCAGATGGCCTACACGCAGGTGATCGAGCAAGATCAGTTCGTCAAAATGGACCCTAAAAGCTTACGAGACCATCAGCATGGATAGGAGGGGACGGAAATGGCACGCAGACTGCCGAAAGTGGATGTCGTCATCGTCGGTGTCGGATGGGGCGGGGGGATCATCGCCTCAGAATTGACCAAGCAGGGCTTGACTGTGGTCGGGCTGGAGCGTGGAAAAGAGCGGAAGACGGAAGACTACTACATGGTCCACGACGAATTGCGCTACGCCCTCCGCTATGAATTGATGCAGGACTTGTCCAAGGAAACGATTACCTTCCGCAGCAATACGCGGATTCGCGCGCTGCCGATGCGGCAGTACGGTTCTTTTCTGATCGGGACCGGTCTGGGGGGAGCGGGTGTCCACTGGAATGGACAGACCTTCCGCTTTTTGCCCTATGATTTCGAAATTCGCAGCAAAACCATCGAACGATACGGGGAGGACAAGATCCCCGAAGGCATGACGATTCAGGACTGGGGCATCACCTACGAGGAGATGGAGCCGTATTATGACCGATTTGAGAAGATGGCAGGGATCTCCGGGGAGGAAAATCCACTAGGGGGCAAGCGCTCCAGCCCATATCCAACCCCGCCGATGAAGCAGACGCCTGCGATCAAGCTGTTTGCCGAAGCCGCCAAAAAGCTCAAGCTGAATCCGTACATGATGCCGTCAGCCAACCTCTCGCAGGCGTACACCAACGAGGATGGCGTCTCCCGTGCAGCCTGCCAGTATTGCGGATACTGCGAGCGTTTTGGCTGCGAGTACGGGGCAAAGGCCGATCCGGTCGTGACCGTCATCCCGGTCGCGAAAAAGACAGGCAAATTCGAGATTCGCACGCATTCGTACGTGCGGCGCATCCTGCATACCGGCAACCGGGCGACGGGCGTCCTGTACACGGATACGACGACGGGTGAAGAGATCGAGCAGCCCGCAGACATCGTCGTGCTGACCAGTTACGTATTCAATAACGTCAGATTGCTCCTGCTGTCCAATCTCGGACGGCCGTATGACCCGGCAACCGGGAAGGGCGTCATCGGCAAAAACTATGCCTACCAGGTCATCCGCGGCGGAGCGACAGGCTTTTTCGAGGACCGGGAATTTAATCTGTACGCAGGCGCCGGTGCGCTCGGCATCACCCTGGATGACTACAACGGGGACAACTTTGACCACTCCGATCTCAAGTTCCTGCACGGAGCCAGCATCAGCTTGTCGCAAACCGGGCTTCGTCCGATCGCCAACAATCCGGTGCCGTCCGGGACGCCGAACTGGGGCAAAGAGTTCAAGGCCGCTTCGCTCAAGTATTTTTACCGGACGCTGGGAGTGGGAGCGCAGGGGGCCTCGATGCCGTTCCGCCACCACTTCCTCGATCTTGATCCCACGTACCGCGACGTATTTGGCGATCCGCTGATCCGCATCACCTTTGACTTCGAGGAGCAGGATCGGCAGCTCGCTGCTTTTACGGCGGACAAATGCGGGCAGATTCTCAAGGAGATGGGCGCGACGCATGTGGACGTGAGGCGGGAGCTGGGTCCCTACGACATCACGCCCTATCAATCCACGCACAACACCGGCGGGGTGATCATGGGGGCATCGCCGGACACCTCGGCTGTGAACAATTACCTGCAAATGTGGGATGTAGAAAACCTCTTCGTGGTCGGGGCTACGGCGTTTCCGCACAACAGCGGCTACAACCCGACGGATACGGTCGGCGCACTGGCCTACCGGGCAGCAGAGGGTATCGCGAAGTACGCAAAAGGAAACGGCGGACTGCTGGTCTAAGTAGATCGATCCGCACATCCATCTCGAAAAGGAGGGAAGCGTCCAGAAGGGCGTTTCCCTTTTGCCATTTTTGCGAAGGGCGGCTTTGCAAGTTTGCGAAAAGCAGGCAGATTTGCGGGCGAGAGGACGAGGCGAGAGAAAATGCCACTAAGCGGAAAACGGCCAGCAGACTGGATTCTCCGGGATTGTAACGGGTAAAGCCAGATGGTGCCCCGCGATGGCACGATCTTTGCTATGCCTTTTGGATAAGGTCTGCCACGAAAGGATTATCCAACTGGAGAGAGGAAGAGACAGCATGGAGATGAGAAAATGGAAAATGGATACGGCCCTGATCCATGCGGGACAGGAGCCATGTGAGAAGACAGGCGCCGTCGCTTCGGCCGTCGTGCCTGCGGTTGCGTATGCGTTCACGGATGTGGATGCAGCTGCGGCCGTGGTCGCCGGCGAGAGGGAGGGGACCTACTACGGCCGCTATGGCAACCCGACGATTGCTTCCCTGGAGGCGAAGATCGCCTCTCTGGAAAAGGGGGAAGCCGCCCTGGGGGTCAGCAGCGGGATGGCAGCGATATCGGGGGCGCTGCTGGCCTTTCTGAAACAGGGGGATCATGTGATCTGCACCCGGGATGTGTACGGGGGCAGTTATAAATTTTTGACCTCGCTCGCACCGCGCTACGGAATCGAAACAGATTTTGTAGACTGTACCGATCTTGCCGCTGTCATGCGGGCGATTCGGCCCGAGACACGCGTTCTCTATCTGGAGACGCCGTCCAACCCTTGTCTGACGATCCTGGATATTGGCCAGCTTTCCCGGCTCGCTCACGCCCATGGCCTTACGGTGATCGTAGACAATACCTTCATGACGCCCTATTTGCAACAGCCGCTGGAACTCGGCGCAGATGTGGTCGTGCACAGCGCTACCAAGTACCTCAACGGCCACGGCGATGTCATCGCCGGTTTTATCGTCGGCAAACGGGAAGCGATCCAGTATATGCGCAGGCACATCATGGGCGATCTGGGGCAGAATCTGAACGCATGGGATGCATTTTTGATCCTGCGCGGGCTGAAAACGCTGGGCCTGCGCATCCGGCAGCACTGCCAGAGCGCCGGCGAGATTGCCCGGTATCTGGAGGCTCATCCCGCGATTGAGCGTGTCTACTACCCGGGACTGGCCTCCCATCCGCAGCACGAGCTGGCCCGGCGGCAAATGAGCGGAATGGGCGGCATTGTCTCCTTTGAGGTGAGGGGAGGCTTGGAGGCGGCCAAAACTTTCATGAACGGACTGCGCCTGGCTATGATATCGTTTAGCTTAGGAGATCCGGAAACACTGGTGCAGCACCCGGCATCGATGACACATTTCGCCATCCCGTCCGGGGAGCGGGAAGCCTTCGGCATTACGGATGGACTGATCCGCTTTTCGACAGGTCTGGAGGATGCATCCGACATCATCGATGATCTGGAGCAGGCTTTGCAGCCGCTTTTGAAGCAGGTGGCTTCCAGCGGATAACATAACGGCAGTGATTGACGGGAAACAGCAGGAGGTCGGAGCATGACGGAATTTTCACGCATCCGCACATTCATACAGGGATACGCGGAAAATATTGCAGAGGTGCTGGGGTTGGATGTCACCATTCTGGACGAACAGGGGATCCGAGTGAGCGGCACTGGCTATTATCAGGACCTGGTCGGTCTGCCCGCCCCGGAGGGATCGTTTTTCCGCATGATCTTGCAGACGGGGCAGCCGGGCATCATCTACGACATGAAAAAGAATGAAGCGGAGTGCAGGAGCTGCAAGTTCCTGCAGCAGTGCCGCGAGTTGGCCACGATCGGCTTTCCCGTACACAAGCGGGAAAAAACAGTGGGCGTCATCGGCCTGATCGGGTTTTCGCCGGAACAAAAGGAAAAGATGGTCCAGCATGCGGAAAAGCTGATGACGTTTTTGGACCATACCAGCGCCCTGATTGTGCACAAGCTGCTGGAGCTGGAGGAAGAGGGGCGGCTCGGCTGTCATCTGCAGGAGGAAGTGCCGCCCGAGTCGGGTGAAGCCATCTATTTCGCCCAGTTGATCGGGGCGGAGACCGGCCTCCGTGAAGTGATCCAAAAGGCAAACAAGGTGAAGAACAGCATCTCCACGGTGTTGATACGCGGGGAGAGCGGGACGGGTAAAGAGCTGTTGGCGCGGGCGATCCACTGTGAAGGGGGACGTGCCCGGCATCCGTTTATTGCGGTGAACTGTGCGGCGATACCGGAGGGCCTGCTGGAAAGCGAACTGTTTGGCTACGAAGGGGGAGCCTTTACCGGTTCCCGCCGGGAAGGCAAGCCGGGGAAATTTGAGCTGGCGCACAGCGGAACAATCTTTCTCGATGAAGTGGGAGATATCCCGCTGTCCTTGCAGCCCAAGCTACTGCGCGTGCTCCAGGAGCGAACAGTCGACCGGGTGGGCGGGGTAAAGCCGGTTCCGGTGGACGTCCGGGTCATCGCCGCCACCCATCGCGATTTGGAGGGCATGGTCAGGGAAGGGCTGTTTCGGGAGGATCTCTACTATCGCCTGAACGTGATCCCGATCCGGCTGCAGCCTCTCCGCGAGCGGCGGGAGGATATCTCGCTGTACATCGGCCATTTTTTGCACAAGTACGGAACGCTGCTGCAAAAGGGACGCCTGGAACTGGAGCCGCCGCTCATGGAGCTCTTGGGCCGCTATGACTGGCCGGGAAATATCAGGCAGCTGGAGAATGCGATTGAGTACATGGTCAATATGGCGGAGGATGCGGTCATCGGCATCGGTGATGTGCCGGAGTATCTGGAGCCGCTGGCCGCCCGCGCAGGGACGACGGCCATTTCTCGGCCGGAGCGGGATGAGATGCTGGCGGCGGGTAGTCTGGAGGAGCGGATCGCCCGCTATGAGAAGGGGGTATTGGAGCGGTATCTCCAATCGCCCGAGTGGGGAGGAGACAAGGCGCGGATCGCCGACGACCTGCAAATCAGCCTCTCCACCCTTTATCGGAAGCTGGAGAAGCATCAGCTCGTCTGAGCTCTCGTTGGGGATAGGGGATGTCTGCGGAGGCCCGATGGCGATTGTCTCCGCCAGTCCAATTGCATAGCCAAAAAAGCAGCGGCCCAGGGGACTGCTGCTTTTTCATCGATGGGAATGTATGAAATGGTACTGATTCAAATGAGCGAGTAAGAATACGGATGATCGCAGTGGTCAAACAAGAAAACCTGGACGCTTACTGCAACAGAGAGCGAATCTCTCCCGTATTGGGATTGACGACAAACCATCCATAGGTGCTGGTATAGCTGTCGCCGGACTGGAAGTTATTGACCACCGTCTGATAGACCTGGATGACATAATGCCCCTTTTCATCGTCGTGATCGTATTCCACGACATGTTGGGGCGTCAGGTTCCCGGCGAGCTTCTTCTTCACCAGATCGACCGCTTCCAGCTTGGAATACATCTTGGCGACTGGCAGCTTGCCGATGAAGATCGATTTGGTTTTTCCATCGTAGATGACCGTTTTCCCCAGATTTTCCGCGACAAAACGGATAGGCACATAGACTGAATTTTTGTACAGAATGCCTTGCACATCCATTTTCGG
Source organism: Brevibacillus composti (assembly GCF_016406105.1). NCBI lineage: Bacteria > Bacillati > Bacillota > Bacilli > Caryophanales > Paenibacillaceae > Brevibacillus > Brevibacillus composti. The sequence goes on along the minus strand of NZ_CP066308.1, from coordinate 4,235,062 downwards.
CGATTTGGGGATGCCGTCAAAGTAGTAGGTAAATGGTTCTTTGTTGATGTCTCCCGCATCCGGGAAAGCGGGTGCAGCGATTGCCAAGCCGGAGAACAGAACCGAACCGACGAGAATGCCCCCCGCGAATGACTTCCAATCCCATTTCATGATATGAAACTCTCCCCCGTCTATCGTAATAGAATCCAAGGGATATTATGTCAAAAAACATAGGACCAAGCTATCAAGCAACGGTCATAGGAACGGACGCCCATATGGCGGGTGCAGCAGCACGGTCGCCTTCTTCATAAGTCCCGGGTATGCGGGGAAGCTGGAGCGGCGGGCAGGGAAAGAAGGCCTGATTGCCGCGGGCATTGGATTTTCCCGGTCTCTTTCCTATTAAAATGGAAGGGGGTATGATAGAGAAAAGTCCTACGAGAAAAAAGGCCAGGTGTAGATGGATGTCGATATTGAAAAACGATTGGGCCGCATTGCTGGCAGATGAATTCGAAAAGCCGTACTACTTGCAGCTGCGCGATTTTTTGAAAAGGGAGTATCAGCAGCAGACGGTCTATCCCGATATGTTCGATATTTTTAACGCGCTTCACCTCACCTCCTACCGGGAGGCCAAGGTGGTCATTCTGGGACAAGATCCCTATCACGGTCCCGGTCAAGCGCATGGTCTCAGTTTTTCCGTGAAGCCGGGAGTAGCCACACCCCCCTCCTTGCAAAATATCTACAAGGAGCTGAAAAGCGACCTCGGCTGCACGATTCCGCAGCACGGGTATCTGGTCGAGTGGGCCAAGCAGGGCGTACTGCTGCTCAACACCGTGCTTACGGTGCGAGGCGGCACCCCCAACTCCCACAAGGGGAGGGGCTGGGAGCAGTTTACGGACCGGGTGATCCGGGTGCTGAACGACCGGGAAGCTCCCTTGGTCTTTATCCTCTGGGGGCGGCATGCCCAGGAAAAGGCGTCTTTTATTGACACACAAAAGCATATGGTGATTCAATCGCCGCATCCCAGCCCATTTTCGGCAAATCGCGGCTTCTTTGGCAGCCGTCCGTTTTCCCGGACCAACCGGTTTTTGCGCGAGCAGGGGATGGCGGAGATCAACTGGCAGCTTCCGCTGCAGGCGGAGCTTGCGGAAAACGATCCAGCCACGGCCAGCAGGGCTTTTTCATAGAGCTGCCCGGAGAGTCGGTTCATAAAAGGCGGCGCGGCTGCATAATCAGGCATCGAACGGGGATTCGTCACTGCTCTGAACGGCGATCAGCCGGCCGCTCTCGACCGATATCGTTCCTGTCTCGCCCAGCAGAACATTGCTGATCCCCAAGGTATCGCCGGTTTGCAAGGTGGCGTTGTTGAGCGGGTATTGAAATCCGGTCAGGGTAATGCCTGTGACCTTCTCCGTCAGCGGCAGCAGGGAGACATGCGAAAAGCGGCTGCGTCTGATGGTGGCGTGCCCTTCTACCAGCATGATCTGGTTAGTTTCGTCCACGATGCGGCAGGGCACCCCGGCTTCGAGCGCTTTCGCGAGGAGGTGCACATTGGCCAGCGCGTGGTCAAAGCGGGAGCCCAGCGCGCCGGTGAGAACGATCTCGGCAGGTCTTCTCTCCAAGGCCCAGCGCAGGCCCATCTCGGTGTCGGTCAAATCCTTCATGACCGGGTCGCAGGTGAGCATGCCCTCGCTGTTTTGGCGAATGAGCTCGCGTTCCTCCCGTGTGACCGAGTCGAAATCTCCGATCGCCAAATGCGGCCGCTTCCCGTGCTGGAGCAGAAACAATGCGCCGCGGTCAACGCCGATCAGGCAGTCATTTTCTTCGATTTCCTCCAACGCCCAACTGCCCAGGCGGCCCCCCGCAAACAGGATAATTTTGGCTGGTTTGGTGGTCATGTTGTTCGCCTCATTTTGCATGAATTCGTGACCGTCAAGAGTTAACCGGAAAGCCGCGATGGCGGCCGGACCGCTCTTGACAGTTGCTGCCCTTATCTTACCATGTACAGACGGATGCCTAAACAGTCTCCCTGAGGAGTCAGGAGGTGCAAGGATGTCGGATAAATACGCCAAGGTATATTCGGAGGAGTCTTTTTGGACAAAGGTGAAGAAATTCGCCAAAAAAGCAGGAGGCAAAGTCGTCTACGTTGCGCTCCTGCTTTATTATGCGCTGCAGAACCCCAAAACGCCTGCATGGGCGAAGACGGTCATATTGGGGGCCTTGGGCTATTTTATCAGTCCCCTGGATGTAATGCCGGACATGATGCCGGTGGTCGGCTACGGCGACGATTTGACGACGTTGATCAGCGCTTTGGTCGTCGTCGCGGTCTACATCAATGAGGATGTCAAAGCAAAGGCGCGCGGCAAGCTGACCGACTGGTTTGGATCAGAGGTGCTGGCCGAGCTGGATGAGATCGACGAGAGATTGGAAAAAAAGGAGTAGGTTAGGACGTCGTTGGGATCTGCTCAATTTTCAGGCCGAATATCTGGGGAGGCTGGATTCCGTTTGCCTGCAGGTAGGCGGAGAGCTGCCCGCGGTGATGAATTTCATGCTCGGCCATCGCCATCAGAAGTCTCCAGACACTCACCTCATAGCCCAGCATATTTTTTACTTTCCCGGTAAGCGACTCCGGCTCCAGCTGATTCAGCCCCTCCTGCGCTGTCTTGTGGCAAGCCTGCAGATAGGCGATGGCCTCGGGCAGCGTTCTGCCTTTTTCCGGCCCATGTCCCTCATACTTCCACTCCTGATGAGTCATGGCGTGAAGAAACATGAGCTCCGTCGAACCGAGATGGCGGATCAGGTCCCCGATAGAAAATTTGTCTTCACCCGGCCGCCAGTCCACGAGCTCCTCGGGAACAGCCTGCAGGTACATCATGGTTCGCTTGCGCACATTTTTACCAGCATACAGCAAGAACGAGCGGGTTTCCCGCAAAACAGATTGAATTTTTCAAATTTATCGATTAAAATTTTTTTATCAATCACAAGCAGAAGGGTTCGGCTGTTGTCACCGAGTCGGTGCGAACGTGATTTGCGGCGGTCCCATCGCTGATAAAAGAAAGGGTGTTGTGTGGTGCCGATGATTTCCATCAAACGTTTCCCCGCATGTACGCTGGACGAAATTACCATGGCCTGGAACCGGGGGTTCGAGGGGTATTACTTTCCCATTACCATGACGGTAGAGACGATGATGCAAAGGCTGGGAACGGAAGGGTATACCTCCTCGCTGTCCGTGGTGGCATTCGCAGACGGAGAACCGGTCGGTCTGGCCGCCAGCGGCGTCCGCACCGTGGGAGGCAAAAAAATAGCGTGGAATGGCGGCACGGGGGTAAAGACCGAGTACCGCCGCCAAGGGGTGGGCCGCAAGCTGATGGAGGCGACGCTGGATTTGTACCGGGAAGAGGGCGTGCACCTAGCCACGCTGGAGGCTGTCAGTCAGAATGACAAAGCGATCGCACTCTACCGGCAGCTCGGCTATGAGATCAAGGATCGGCTTCTGTTCTGGCAGCACACGGAGCCCTTTGTCGGGGATCCCTTTGGCGATCTATCCGCCCATCCCTATCGAATTCGCCGCGGGATCCCGCAGGAGGCGGCTGCCCTCTCCTTTTACCCGGAGCTGATTCCCTGGCAAAACCAATGGCAGAGTCTCCGCGACGGCGAGGCGATTTTCGCGGAGGACCCTGCGGGTGAAGTGGTCGGGTATGTGCTGTTCCGGCGCACCTTTGACGAGGAAGGAAAGCTGGCCTCGATTACGCTGCGCCAGTGCGCCTGTCAGCCGGAGCGCTCCGATCGGGAAGAGATCGTCCGTGTCTTGCTGGGGCATGCTTACGCGCCGCTCAGCGCCCCTTGCCGGAGAGGGACGTTTAACCTGCCCGCCTCGGAGGAATGGGTGCTGCGCGTACTGGAACAGGCCGGCTTTGCTCCCTCCGGCACTGAACAGGTGTACATGGTCCGCCCGATGGAGGCCTAATGCTGGCAATGGGGACAGTAGAAAACTTTGCGCGAGGACCAGACATCCTGCGTGATCGGGTGACCGCAGCGGGGACAGGGCTCATTGCCACGGGCGTAGACCAGGCAGCGCTCATTGTATCCCCCGGTCAGCCGGTCCTCGCGGAAGAGCGGCGTTTCCATGTAGCCTCCGTACCGGATCGCCTCGGGGAGCAATGTCCGCATCGCTTCATACAGCCTGCCGATGTCCTCCGGCGAGAGAGTAGGAATCCGGCGCAGGGGAAGAATCCGGGCGCGGAAGCAGATCTCATCCGCATAGCAATTGCCGATTCCCGCCAGCAGATGCTGATCGACCCAGGCGCTTTTCAAAGCGCTGCGCTTTTGCTTCAGCAGCCGGGAGAAGGCGTCGGCCGTAAATGACGGGTCGAGCGGTTCGGGGCCGAGATGGCTCATCCGCTCATCTGCTTCCTCCCGGGTCAGAAGGTGCAAATACCCCAGGCGCAAACCGTGAAAATAGAGGATGCGCGCTCCTGTAGAAAGGGCAACCTGCGCCGTCCTGTCTAGTTTGTCTTCCTCGGTGCCCCAATACAAAAAACCGCCGAGCATGAGATGAAGCAGCAGGACGCGGCCAGATTGCAAATGAAACAGCAGGTGTTTCCCTCTCCGTTCGATGGCGGTGAAGGAGTTGCCCCTTAGATGCGAGGCAAAGTCGGGCACCGGGAGATTAATCGTTTTTTCGCGCTCCACCTGCACATCTGTAATGGGGCGGCCCACTACTCGTTCATGCAGCAAGCGGCGGTAGTTTTCCATTTCCGGAAGCTCGGGCATGGCAAAAGCACTCCTTTCCTTTCTTTACCTTGTGCGGAAAATGCGGTTCTATACGAGAGCAGCCCGGAGCGGACGGCTACGCAGGGACCGGGAGTGAGCCATCCGGACTTTTTGCAAGACAAAAAAGGACTTCACCCGGATGATAATCCCGTTGATGATATTTGGGCACTCAAACATGTGGGGCAAGTGTACATGAACGGTAAACTTGTGACGCTTCCAGATATTGAGTATTTGCCCCATCTTGACTAGGACATTTGGAGACGATGAATCTTTTACGGGCAGCCCCCATGCGAGAGTGGGGGTTGTCTGTTTTTTTGGAGAAACCATTGTTCGGAATACATACAATATTTTGTTAATAGGAGAAACTTTGCAATATAATAGAAAGGAATTGGCGGTTGGGCTAGGATGATCAGAAGACAAACCAGACGGAGGAGAGAAAATGCTGGAAAAGGCGATCCGGGATGAGCTGAGAGCCATCGTGGGAGAAAAGTATGTTCTCGATACACCCAATGAATTGTATGCGTACTCCTATGACGCGACTCCGATATTCCAGGCGATGCCGGATGCGGTCGTCATGCCGGCGGGCGCGGAGGAGGTGGCTGCTGTCTTGAAGCTGGCGAATGCGCACGGCATCCCAATCGTACCGCGGGGGTCCGGAACCAATCTGGCCGGGGGGACGATTCCGGTCGAAGGCGGCATCGTCCTGAACATGAACCGTATGAATCAAATCTACGAGATCGACCAGCAAAACCTGACGGCCACACTCGGTCCCGGGGTGGTGACAGCCGATCTGCACGCAGCAGTCGAAGCCGTCGGCCTGTTTTATCCGCCTGATCCGGGCAGCATGCGAATTTCCACCATCGGCGGAAATCTGGCACAATGCGCGGGCGGGATGAGAGGGCTGAAATACGGGGTGACCAAGGATTATATCCTGGGGCTGGAATACGTCCTACCGTCGGGAGAGGTGCTTCGCTGCGGCGGGAAGAACATGAAGGACGTGGCCGGGTACGACATGACCAGGCTATTGGTCGGGTCGGAAGGGACCCTCGCCGTCATTACGGAAATAACGGTGAAGCTGCTTCCCCTGCCGGAGTCGAAGCGGACGCTCGTCGCCTACTATACCAATCTGGTGGATGCGGCGAAGACGGTAGAAAAGGTGATTGCCGACAAGATCATCCCGGCTACCATCGAGTTTTTGGACCAGTCCACGATGAAGGTCGTGGATGATTTCGCCAAGCTGGGTCTGCCTCTGGAGATGAAGTCGATGCTCCTGATCGAGCAGGACGGGCCGGCCGATTTGGTCGAGCAGGATATAGAGAGGATCGCGGAGATCGCGAGGCAGCAGGGGGCTGCCGAAGTGAAGCTGGCGACGACGCCGGAAGAGGGGGCGAAGCTGCTGGCGGCTCGGCGATCAGCATTGGCGGCGCTCTCCAGACTGCGCCCCACGACGATTTTGGAGGACGCGACGGTTCCGCGCTCCCGCTTGGCGGAGATGGTTGCGGAGGTCGAGCGGATCGCCGAAAAATACCAGCTCCATATCTGCACGTTTGGCCATGCCGGAGACGGCAACCTGCATCCCACCTGTATGACGGACGAACGGGATCAGGAAGAGATCAAGCGTGTCGAGCAAGCGTTTGAGGAAATATTCCATGCTGCTATCCGCTTGGGGGGGACGATCACCGGGGAGCACGGCGTCGGCATGGCCAAAATGAACTACCTCGACCTCAAAGCAGGACCGGGCGGCATCGAGCTGATGAAGCGGATCAAGGCGGCTTTTGACCCGAATCACATCATGAATCCCGGAAAAATGTTCGCAGGCAGCGGCCGACGGAGAGTGGTGGTGAAACGATGAGCACAGCGCATCGCGGAGGACTGGCCAAATTCAACATGGATGAAATCATGAACTGCATGCATTGCGGCTTTTGCCTGCCCGCCTGTCCGACCTACCGGGAAACAGGCCTGGAATCGCAAAGTCCGCGGGGGCGCATCGCCCTGATGAAAGGGGTTGCGAACGGCCAGCTTGCCATAGACCCGGAGTTTGAAAAAAACATGTACGCCTGCCTCGGCTGCCGGGCTTGCGAGACAGCCTGCCCCGCCGGTGTCTCCTATGGAAGTCTGGTGGAAACCGCACGGGAGGTCGTGGAGGACGACAAAAAGAGCGGAGCCAGGCAGCCATTTTTGCGCCGGCTGATGTTCGATCACGTGTTTCCCTACCCGGAGCGGGTGAGGGCGGCGGGGACAGCGCTGTGGGCGGCGCAAAGCCTGGGACTGCAAGAGCTGGCTAACAAGACAGGGCTGATCCGCCTTTTGCCGCGTGAAATGGCCGAGATGCAGCAGGCGGTGGACAGGATCGCTTCCCCCAAGGAGAGAAAGCAGCGGAAACCGGTGATGCAGGCCGAAGGAGAAGCTGCTCTGAAAATCGGGCTGTTTACCGGCTGCGTCATGGATGTGATGTATTTTGAGACCAACCAGGCGACCGCCCGCCTGCTGACCAAAGCAGGCTGCGATGTCGTTTTTATCGAAGGGCAAGGCTGCTGCGGGGCGCTCCACGCCCATGCCGGAGAAAAGGAAGGGGCCATCCGGCTCGCCAAGCGCAACATTGCCGCATGTGAGCAGGCAGATGTTGATTTGATCGTCAACAATGCAGGCGGCTGTGGTGCGGCTTTAAAAGAGTATCACCACTGGTTTCACGACCATCCTGAGTGGCGAGACCGGGCGTGCGCCTTTGTGGCGAAAGTCAGGGATGCGGGTGAACTCTTGGCAGAGCTGCCGCCGCTGACCTTTACCAAGCCGCTTCATGCCCGCGTCACCTACCAGGACTCCTGCCATCTCGCACACGGCCAAGGTATCCGCAATCAGCCGCGCCAGCTGCTGAAAAGCATCCCCGGACTGGAGCTGGCCGAAATGAACGGGGCGGACAGCTGCTGCGGCTCCGCCGGCATCTACAATATCACCAACTTTGACATGTCGATGCATATCCTCGACGGGAAGATGGAGCACGTCAAGGAGACCAAAGCGCAGATCATCGCTACCTCTAATCCGGGGTGTTTGCTGCAGATGAAAAAAGGGATACTGCGGGCGGGGTTGGAAGGGAAAGTGGAAGCGGTGCATCTTATGGATTTGCTGGATCGGGCGTTGTAGTTATTAAATAGTGGAGGAACGGGGCTGCGGTGAGAAGAAGCATGTTTCCCTGCTAGGCTCCGGGCTCCGCCCCGCAAGGAGATTCACTGGCCGCTCCAGAGTAATTCGCGGGGGTTCGCAAAAGGAGTAGCGCTTCGGGGTCATCCCACGTTGCGCCCCTTTTTCCCGCGAATGACTCCTCCGCTGGGCAGGGCTCCACAGTCGCGCCGCAGGGAAACATGCTTCTTCCAGTGACAGTCGGCTGATGGTCCCCACTGCTTTGTAACTGCACAATTTCGCCTTCAGGTACACAAATTCATATGTTCGCTTCCAAAAAAGTCCGGAAATCTACTCCGGGCTTTTTTAAATGCGGACTTTCCAACTTGAGGATCAATTTTTCCCCATCCATGTAAAAGCCATCACATCCTTTCAAAAAGCAAGCACCGGGAAGAAGCATGTCTCCCTGCGCAGCGACTGTGTAGCCAAGCCCAGCGGAGCAGACAGTCTCAGCATCCCTGCAGGCGGAGCCCGGAGCGAAGCAGGGAGACATGCTTCTTCTCACTACGGCCGCGATTTCTTATCCTTTTCAACGAACGGGTGTAAGTAAAACAATTAGGTGTAGAAGATTTCCATTATCCCAGCCGAATCGGGTAATATATGATAGGGGGACAAGACCCCCTGCCATCTAGCAAGGACAGGAGATCGTATCCATGCAAAAAGTAAACTTGATTGCAACGGCAACCTTCGGGCTGGAGTCCGTGGTGGCCGATGAGGTAAAAGCACTCGGCTATGAAGACGTCAGAGTAGACAATGGCAAGGTAGAGTTCACTGCCGATATTTCTGCCATCGCCAGGACAAATTTATGGTTACGAACGGCGGATCGCGTGCGTCTTAAAATAGGGGAATTTCAGGCGACCACCTTTGACGAACTGTTTGAGAAGACCAAGGCGCTTCCTTGGTCCGACTGGATCCCGGTCGACGCCACTTTCCCGGTCGAAGGGAAATCGGTCAAATCGACACTCTTCAGCGTCCCGGACTGCCAGGCCATCGTCAAAAAGGCAGTCGTGGAAAGCTTGAAAAAAACGTACAAGCAGGATTGGTTTGAGGAAAAGGGGCCGCTTTACAAAATCGAGGTAGCACTGCTAAAGGATACCGCTACCCTGACGATCGACACGACGGGCCCGGGTCTGCACAAGCGGGGATATCGCACATTGATCGGGGCCGCACCGCTGAAAGAGACCATGGCCGCCGCGATGATTTTGCTCTCCCGCTGGAAGCCGGACCGGGTGTTGATGGACCCGATGTGCGGCTCGGGCACGATTCCGATCGAAGCCGCCTTGATCGGGCAAAATATCGCCCCCGGCATGAACCGGGAATTCGTCTCGGAGAGCTGGCCGACCATTCCGAAGACCGCGTGGCGGGAAGCGCGTGCCGAGACGCATGATCTGGCCCGTTACGACCAGCCTCTGGAGATTATCGGCACAGACATCGACGAGGACATCCTGCGCGTGGCCAGACGGAATGCAGCGGAAGCGGGCGTGGATGAGCATATTCATTTTCAGCAGATGGATGTCCGCGACGTCCGCACCAAACGGAAGTACGGCTATCTGATTTGCAACCCTCCGTACGGCGAGAGGCTGGGAGACTGGAAGCAAGCCAGCCGCTTGTACCAGGAGATGGGCAAAACCTTCTCCGCGCTGGATACCTGGTCGCTCTATTTCCTCACGTCGGACGAAGAATTCGAAGAGCATATCGGACGCAAAGCGAGCAAAAAACGAAAGCTCTACAACGGCAATATCAAAGTGGATTACTATCAGTTTTTTGGTCCACGACCACCCCGTCAAAGTCCGATCAAGGCCCCCGGCCAAGACGAACAAAACGAGAGATAGAAGGAGAAAATGGAGGAGAAAACATGGGTGTGACACGTACGGCAGGGAGGGTGCTTACGGCGCTTTTGTCCTTTTCCCTGATGACCGGCTCGGCATTTGCGGCGACAGAACCTGCCGCTGCTCTGCCGCCGGGACCGGAAGACAGCCAGCAGATTGAGCCGCAGCCGCTTCCGGAAGAGGAGACGATTGCCTTTACCGATCTGGGGAACAGCTACGCGCGGGATGCCGTCAATCGTCTGGCAGCGCTTCGCTTGATCAGCGGGCAAGGGGGAGATCAATATCGGCCGCAGGAGCCCATCTCCCGCCAAGATGTCTTTGTGCTGCTGTCCAAGGCGATGGGTGTCCAGCCGAAGCGGCCCAAAGAGGAGAAGTACACGGATGTCTCCGTCGACAGCCCCTATGCGCCCTATATATACGGATTGACCGAGCTCGGCGTGCTGAACGGACGCAGCGACGGCACGCTGGGAGCGCGGGACGCTTTGACCCGGCAGGAAATGGCCGTCATTCTGGACAGGCTGTGGAAGGCGGGAAGCGGGCCCAAACAGGTAGCCCGGCAGGAAACCTACGCCGATCGGAAGGAGATCGCCGAATACGCCAGAGAGGCTGTCGCTTCTGTCACCGCCCAAGGCTGGATGAAAGGGGCAAACGGAATGTTCCGCCCCCAGGGACAGGTGACCCGAGGGGATGCCGCCATCATTGCCGAGCGTATCTGGCAAGCGCGGTATCAGCTGGCTGAAAAGGTCGATTTTCGTGTCGATAAGACGAAGCTGACCGTCATGGCCGGCACCAGCGAAAAAGTGGAGGTTACCCGCCCGACTGGGGGAGCCTTGCCGTTTACGCCGGTATTCGCCTTTGACCGTCCGGCTCTCGGCGCGATGATGCCGGACGGCACCTTTGTAGCGGGGCCGACGCCGGGCAAAGGCATACTGACGGTTACGGTGGGTCTGCGCTCGATCACCATCCCCGTGGAGATTACGGCTGCCCCGGCGGAAAAAGCGCCTGCCGAGCAGGCTGATACTCGTCAGGAGACTGCGGCCGGTGGGGCAGACAACGGCAGCAGCAAAACAACTGACGCTAGTGAGGACGGAACCGGCAGCAGCAATGCGACTGCCGCCAGTGAAGGCGACACCGAAAACAGCAAAGCAACCGTTGCAGATGAGGAAGACCCCGGTACTGCCGAGGCTGTCTCCGGCGAAGAGAAGACAGCCGCGACCGAAGAGAGCGATGCCGATGCGGCTGCGGATGAACTGATCAATCTGGCGCCGGGCAGCTTCACCTCTGTCAAACCCTTCGGCAAGGAGGATGCCTACTTCCGTGAAGTGGAGAAGCAGTATCCCGGTCCGGTCGGCGGTTTGGTCACGCCCTCGGAGACCTGGACCGGCTACAATCGGCAATTTGGCCGCAAGGTGATGGTCGCATTGCCGGAGGTCAAGCAGCTGGAGCGGGTGACGCTCACGTTCAGACATGCCAAAAGCTCGGGGATCACGATTCCGGAGTGGATGGACGTCGAGGTTTCTCCAGACGGAAAAGCCTGGTATTTCGCTGGAAAAGCCAGACATGACGTCTCCCAGGCGGAAGAGGCTGCTCTGGAGCGGACGCTGGCTGTCACGCTGCCGCAGGTAGAGACTCGCTATGTGCGCGTTTCCTTCCCGGTGAAGGTGTTTGCCTTTGCCAGACAGCTGGAGATCTGGGGGAGAGACGGCAAACAGCGTAGTGCCGCACCTGTGCTCCTGCCGTTTGCCAACCAGACCGAGACACTGGTAGAAAAGAAGTCCGTCCGCCGTGTGGAAAACATGCTGCTCGCCTACACGGGCGATCATGGCGAGCGGGGGACATGGACGAAAGAGGATTTCCTCCCGATGGTCGGCTATCGGACCAAGGACGGCTATATGCGTGACCAGATGTTCGACACGGTCCTGTTTCTGCCGTACCAGACCATGCCGGCCACCAAGGAAAAGTGGCAGGCTTATCTGCGGGATCTGTTCGGCTCCCGCCAGCAGTTGGAAGCCCTGAACGACGCGATGCGCGAATTTAATCGGCTGTATGGTACCTTGTACACGACGCCGATTGTCGAGAATGTGGTCTTGGCCTTACCCTACCCGAATTCGGCGCAGACCGACTTTGGCAAGCTGGCTCCGGATAAAGAGTCGCTCTCCTTCTCCGCCAAGCATGTGGGCGAGGAAAAAGCGTACCAGAACCGCAAACAGGCCCTGGAGTGGTACTACAGCGAATTGAAAAAGCGCTGGGATCAGGCGGGATACCAGTATTTGCGGCTGGAGGGCATCTATTGGTTCCATGAGCTGGTGGAAGACAGCGCCCCCAAAGAGCGGGAGCTGATTCGCAACATGGGCCGGATGGTGCATGCGGACGCCCTGCGTTACTACTGGATTCCGTATTTTGGAGCGCCGGGCTTGAGCGAGTGGAAATCCCTCTATTTCGATGTCGCATTCCTGCAGCCGAGCTATTACTCGGACAAGCCCGTTCCGCTCGACCGGATCGAGGGCACGCTGGAAGTGATTCAGAAGTACGGGATGGATGTGGAGATCGAAGGGGACGAGCGGATGTACCGCGATCCGAAGTTCTACCAGCTCTACTACAACCAACTGATCGCCGCGCATAACTACGGCATGGACAAGAACAACATCCACGCGTACTATTTCGGATCCAAGACCCTCTTGGAAGCGGTGAGAAGTCAAGATCCGGCGATCCGCGCCATCTATGACGACACGTACAAATGGATGAAAGGGAAGTTTGATCAAACCGAGTATATGCTGCCGGAAGCCATGCCGGTGAACAAGTAAAGGTCTTCATGCAAAAAGTAAAGCTGCCCCTAAGCTGATATGCTCCCCTTTAAGTAGCAGGTTCAAAAAATAAACCACTGCTTGAAGGGGAGCACTTTATGTCCAAAAAATGAATATAACGCTAGAGAGAAGATAGCTATCATACAACAATTGGAATTAGGTACAGGAAACCGCTCAAATGTTTAACATCAGTGTGAAAACCTATTAGTGACATGGTGGCATTGGTATGAGTTGTACGGAATGGAACTGTTTGGAAATCTGTACTCTAAAGAAGTATGAGAGAGATGGACAGGCGGCTTTACAAGACAGGCGGGGACGGAATGGGAAGTTTAACCATTTACACAAACCTTTTTACGCTCTCTATTGCTCAATTACTTCAGCTAATAAGAGCTGATCTCATTGTAGTTACTATCATAAGCAACGATTGTTGAGAACGAGTTAACACCAATTTTTACATCGAAGTAGTATTTATAATTATTGTCAACTATAAATATGGAAGATTCGTTATTTGGATAGGTAATCTGGATGGATTTTATCCGATTATCATGGATGATTCCACTAACGATGTGAAAATTAGATTCTTTTCCTGGTAACCCACCAACCACTTGCAATTTCGTAAATGGTGATTTAACATCCGTTTGGGTAATTTCGATATTAACTACATCCCAGTTACCATTACTATTTTCAGCATGAAATGCTCCTTCAAATAGATCACCATTATTTTCAAATATAATTTGCCCAAATGCAAGTTCCTCAATATAAGATATCTTTACAACTTTAAAATCTTCTACCTTTGACCCCATTTTTTCATTAGTTTTTTGATGAACAAAGGTAACGAGAGTCTGATCTGTATCCGTAATCGTGTTGGTTAATTCGGGACCGTTATTGATCTCATTTGATTGACATCCAACTAAAACTAGAAAGGCAAGTATAGAATAAAGGATTTTACTGTTCATAAAAAATGGTTCCTCCTTAAATAAAAGTGGGGTTTCCCCCACCTTTATTTATACATTGCAGCAAACATGTAAATTATACCTGGGCCTTCCACCTCACTAATTGCGTATTGTTTCCAGCTTGCAGAGGCACCTGCATTGATAGTCCTAAAAAGCTAGCTGAAAATGCGCTGGATACTTTTGCTGTTACCGGTTGGTATGATTGAATGTATTTGGAAATGCCTTTTGCGTAAGTAATTGTATTCTTAATGGGTTCCTCTGTAACGTTTACTACTCCATATCCGGCTGCAGCGCCACTGGTTGCTTGTGTATTTGTGCTTACGGCGTCATCGGATAGATTTCCAGGTGTATTGTTGTTATTCAGGTAGAAGTGATGAACGATAGCAACCTTGGAATAACTGATACCTTGCTTAAATTCCCAAGATGGACCGGTCGTATAGTGATCCGATCTATCAGGTGTTGTATGGGTGTCAATGTGCGTGGAATAGTTCCACGGACCGGCAATGTGAGGTAAAATTTCGTATGACGATGCAAAAAGTTCCCTCGACATTTCTTCAGCTCTTTGAGGGTCTGTTTCTGATGTTTCGAACTTAACTGAAAAGACGGTACCATCAGAAAATTTAACTTCATAGTGATCTTTCAGTTTTCCTTTCTTTCTTTCTTTATCAATAATTTTTTGAACCTCAGCCATCCTGTCTTCTTGTTGTGCCAAAGCAATTAATTCCTTTTTCCACACTTCTTTATCTAGTTTGCGTATCCTTTCTTTATATTCACGTGGATGAGAATTAACGTATTCGTCAGTAATATCAGGTTGTCTACTATTGATTGAGTTTTCATTTGCTTGATGATCGAGTGAAAACTCTATTCCTCTTTCCTCCATATCTTTTACGAGTTCAGTTAAGTATGCATAATGTTCGGCTTCATCGGTTGACAAACCAGAACTAGTCAACTCATTTTTAATGGATTGATACCTATTCGTTCTTTTAATATCGTCGTTACCAGCAGCAAGAACTGAAGAGGAAATGAGCATAGTAAAGAGAACTGTTATCAACACTTTTTTCAAATCAAATAGCTCTTCACCGTAAAACGTGCTTGATCTCCCTCTATCGCAGTTTTTCGTAGTTATGTAGCCGGTTTACACTCCAGTCTAATGCGAATCTTGAATCTCTCTAGATTGCGGTAGCCGTAGGCTCTTCGTTTGATTACCTTCACTTTGTTGTGTGTCCCTTCAATCTTGGCATTCGTTACCCGAAAGGAGAAATAATTCTGAATGGGCTCTCGCCACTGGACAATCGTTTTGGCAATGGAACGAACCGCAGGAGTCGGAGAATAGAGATGGTCGACAATCCATTTCTGAAGCGCTTCCTCCCCTGCCTCTTGGGTTTGAACGGCATACACGGTTCTTATGTCTTGAAGCGCATAGTAGAGTCGTTCCAGATGTGGATCTTCTGCTAACCAAATCTTCAGTTCCTGAAGCTCTTCGGGCTTCAGCTTGTCAGGGATCGTATGGAGCAGGCGTTGTTCATGTCTGCCCCGACGATGTGTTCCACGAGCATGAGTGCGTTTTCGGGTAGCTTCCAACGCTTTAGAGAAAAGCTGGATCACGTGAAATTTATCTGCTACCACAAGGGTATGCTTCCAGACCTGACGTACGGTTTCAGCCATTCCTGGAGCCAAATCCGTGACAACTACATGGGGAGCCTTACGAAAAGGCCATTGCTGTAGCGCGTTTCGTACCTGTTCACGTGAACGTCCTTCTGTGACTTGCCAGATATGACCGGTTTGAGCATCCATGAGGTTCACGCCATACTTATGTCCTTTTTGCAGAGCAAACTCATCCAGACAGACCACTTCAGGAGCTTCATGTTCTTTTGGTTGAGCAAGGCGTTGGGGGGCCAGTTGGTAGTACCAGCGTTCGAGTGTCGAGTAGGCCACACTCAATTGCTTGGCAACCGAGAGCAAATCCCGGCTGCGGCACATATCCACCGCCATCTCTTGAAATGCAGAGGTGACCGATCCTCGAGGCGGGATACCGTTCCATTCCACTGTCCATGTAAGCACACAACTCGCACAGCGCTGGCGATACACGGGAACGGATACCCAGACGGTCCCCCAAGAAGGAACGAAACGATGACGAAGAATACGCCGTCCAGGACGGGCATGGTTGGTACTGGCTCGGAGGCAGATCGGACAAAGATGACAGGCAGAATTCGGTTCCAGAACAGCGATCCAATCCGTTTCCTTTGTTTTTTCCCAATGTGTGAGATGGAATGATGGAAGTCCGATAAAGTCTGTGCTAAAATCAAGGCACAACGCAGATTTCCTCCTTTTCAGTGGTTGTCTCGACAACTCCCACGATAGAGGAACATCTGCGTTTTTTCAATGTCTAGCACGGGTTATGGTGATGAATCAAAAAATGGGAAAAATGTTATTCCTATCCACAGTATACTAGTACTTAATTCACTTTCTCTAAGACCTCATTTTTTATCGGGGGAATCAACCGGAACATGTACACATACAAGAGCGCACTCAGCAGCGAAAGCCCGAGAATGATCGAAAACACGCCGAGCGGCGCTACCCATTGCGACAGTCCGATTGCCAGCGGCGCAATAAACCGGCCGATGGAAAACTGCAGGGAAGAGGCGCCCATGTACTGGCCCCGCGCATCTTCGGGCGCGTACTTGCTGATAAAGCTCTGCGCCACGGGGGTGCGAATCAGTTCGCCCATGGTGAGAATGAACATACAGCCGAACAGCAGCCAGATGTTAACGGTGAACGCCATCAGGAAAAAGCCAAAGCCGTATAGAACGGACGACAGGATCAGGCTGCTTTGGTCGCTCCAGTTACGGAACCAGCGGGTGACGGGCAGCGTGAACAAGACGACGAGCAAGCCGTTCAGTCCCATCAGCCAGCCAAAGGCCGATGTGCCCCCGATGGAGAAGGACCAGTCGCCCCACCAGACGAGCGGCTGGTTGTGGACATTCTCTTTGACATAGAGGGCCATGTACAAATCCAGCTGCATGAAAGCGATGGCGACCAGGATGCCGGCCAGGATGTAGATCGCAAATGGTTTGTCTTGAAAAATAACGGTGTAGCTTCGGAACTGCTCCTTCAGCGAAAAACGCGGCGGCGGTCCGCTTTCCTCCGTCTTTCCGACAAGCGAGGGAAGGGTCTCTTTGATCAAAAAGAAAATGGCAATCGCGTACACCAGCTCCATAATCGTACAGACCAGCAGCAGTTCAAAGCGGTAGTGCACGAAAAAGATCGAGCCGAGCACCGGTCCGAGCACCACCCCGATGTTCATGGCCGTGTAAAAGGTGGCGAAGACGACGCGGCGCTCCTCCTCTGTCGTCAGGTCGGCCACCATCGCCGAGCTGGCCGGCCAAAACATCGACCCGGCCATCCCGATGCCGATAAATGCAATGTAGTCGATCCAGGGCGACGGTGAAAAGGCAAACAGGGCAAACATGACTGTGGACAGCGAAATCGAAAACAGCATCGTCTTTCTCCGCCCAATCCGGTCCGCCAGGTATCCTCCGGCCAGATTGGAAAAAATGCCGAGCAAGGGCGGGATCGTCAGCAGCAGTCCGGCCACATTTTTGCCGAAGACATCGCTAAAGTAAAGAGCCATGAAAGGAAAGTACATCCAAAAAAATGTATGTGTGATCAATTCGCCAAACAAGCGAACTTTTAAATTCAGGTCCCATGAACGCCAATACATGACCAGGGTTCCTCCGATCTGTTGAGAATTCAAATTTGGCAAGGCTTGTCGTTGTCGTCTGCTGCAGGTGCCGTCACCGCCGCACCGCTCGTCCGGGGGCGTTTGTCGTCTGCACCAGGCTCTCACCGGTTGCGACATTCGGCCTGCGCCATCCCGTCCCGCCTTCGGGGAATACAAAAAAAGCACAAGGGGAGGAGAAAGGGGCCTCATCCACTTGCGCTTTTCGTCGAGATACGGCGGGACTGGGGATTCGGGTACGCGGAAAGAAACGACACGTATCCCGTAGGCAGAATCGACAATAAAGCGACTCGATTCTCCACCGGAGTCCCATATCGGAAAAGACGGAAGCGGTTCAGGCATCCTGCAGCTTCTAGCATTCAGATAGGGTATGATCAAGGGTCGGGACCCTCGATAAGGTCCCCAATCTAAATCTGAGAAACTACAGTGATTACCATGAACCAGCTCTCCTGTCTTTAAAAATTTTTTTCAGATCAACTCTTGTTGACTAGAATACTCTACCTACAGGAAAAAATGCAAGGATTTTTTTGCTTTTTTTTCCTATTCGCATGGTTCTGATTTTCCGCTATTCCACAACAATCTGCCCGGGATGTTCGTCCGTGACCTCGGCGATGATGCGGGCCCACTCCACTCCGGCTGCGTGCAGTTTTTCCAGCAAGCGCTCGGCGTCCGCGGCCGGCAGGCTGATCAGCAGGCCGCCGGAGGTGACAGCGTCACACAGAATCAGGCGATGGATTTCGTCCAGCTCTTCCGGAAAACGGACGCGGTCTCCTACCCAGCGGTAATTCGACTTGCTGCCGCCAGGGACGATGCCTTGCGCGGCCAGCTGCATGGGCATATCGATACGACCGATCTGGAAACGGCAGGAAAAAAGATCCGTTCCGTAATTGAAAAAGTTCTGCATCTTCGGTAAAATTAATTTTATTAAAGACGATGCCCAGGAGGAGATCGAATGTTGGATCCACGCATTGTAAAGCTGGCGGAAAATCTGCTGAACCACTCGGTGCGTTTGCAGGAGAAAGAGTGCTTGTTGGTGGAAGTCCGCGGCGAAGGACACACGTTAGCCAAGGAGTTGGTGAAGCAGGCATACGCCAAGGGCGCCTATCCGTTTGTCCGCCTGATTGACCCGGCTGTCCAGCGTGAGCTGTTGATGGGGGCCAGCGAGGAACGCGCCGCCTACATGCGAAAATGGGAAGAGCCGATGTTTAAAGATATCCAAACTTATATCGTTATCAATGGTCCAATCAATGACAGCGAGTCATCGGACGTACCGGTGGAGCGGCGCCGCGCCCATCAAAAGGTGATGCAGCCGCTGAACGACTACATCGTATCCGAAATTCGCTGGACGCTCCTCAACTATCCGACCGCGTCCATGGCCCAGAGCGCCAATATGTCGACCGAGGCGTTCGAGGACTTTTACTTCGATGTCTGTTCCCTGGATTACCGCAAAATGCAGGAAGCCTTCCAGCCGCTGAAAGAATTGATGGACAAGACGGACAAGGTAAGACTGACAGGGCCGGGTACCGATCTGCAGTTCTCGATCAAGGGAATCCCCAGCATCATCTGTGCGGGCGAAGCCAATATTCCCGACGGCGAGATCTATACGGCGCCGGTCATCGACTCGGTGACGGGCACCATTTCGTTTAATGCAGCCACTTCCTATTTGGGGACACGCTTTGAAAACGTCAAGCTGAGATTTGAGAACGGAAAGATTGTGGAGGCCACCGCCAACAATACCGAGCGGCTGAACGAGATTCTCGACACCGATGAGGGTGCCCGTTATATCGGGGAATTTGCGATCGGCGTCAACCCGTACATCCTGCACCCCATGAACGATATTTTGTTTGACGAAAAAATCGCGGGCAGCTTCCACTTTACGCCTGGCCGCGCTTATGAGAATGCGGACAACGGGAACCGCAGCCAGGTGCATTGGGACATGGTCAACATCCAGCGCCCGGAGTACGGCGGCGGGGAAATCTGGTTTGATGATGTGCTGATTCGCAAAGACGGCTTGTTTGTCCTGCCGGAGCTTGCCGGACTGAACCCGGAAAATCTGAAGGGATAAGGCCGAGTTGAATACCGTTGGAAAACTGATGGAGGCGGATATCTTCCAGACCTCGCATCAAAAAGCCCGGAGCTGCCAAGCTCCGGGCTTCTTCTGTTTTTTCGTGCGCGCAGCTCAATCCAGACCCGATGGGCTTTCGCGAAAATTTTTAGAACTTTTAAAACAAATATGTTTACAAAATGGCACCTCTATATTATATTTATTATACATTTATGTTTAAAAATGAGGTGTTACCATGATCCGCTTAAAATGGAAAGATCATTTGCACATGTTTTTTGGAGGAAACCTCTTGGGCAGGGAGTATCACGCGGAAGAAGGCTATGTGACGCAATGGCTGGAGATGGGACAGGTGAAGAAGACAGAGGAGTTGGACCAGGGGTTGCATGACGTCTTGCTTCGCCTCTGATCGGACGGATCGCGGCCTGCTGGCGTGCGCTTGCCCTTTTTCGCTACAATAGGGGGAAACAAGCGAATGAGCAGGAGGATGACCGTGAGCAAAAAAGGCTGGATGGAGTACGAGGTGACAGGAGAAGATGCGGGACTGACGGTTGAGCGGGTTGTCCGCGAGAGGCTTCAGGTCTCCGGCAGGATGCTGCAAAGACTGACCCGGAGCAAGGGAATTCTCTTGAACCGCAAGGCCCCTTTTCTGCAGAGGCAGGTCAAGGCGGGAGATCGGGTAGCCATCCGCATCACGGATCAACCATCGTCGGCTGCCGTCGGCGGCAAGGCAGGAGGGGCCGAGCGGGAGGGGCGAGTCTTTGCCGATGAACCCAGGGAGAGGCTCCCCCTGGACATCTTATACGAAGATGAGCACTTGCTCATCGTAAACAAGCCAGCCGGCTTGATGGTCCATCCGGTCGGCCCGGACCAGAGTGGAACGCTGGTGGATGCCATTGCCGCCCGCATGCGGGAGCGGGGGGAGCCGGAGGGCGTCCACCCTGTGCACCGGTTGGACAAAGAGACCTCGGGAGCGATTCTGGTGGCGAAGACCGGCTATGGGCATCAGTTGGCAGACCGCGTGCTGCGCGAGGGCAGCTTGCGCCGGGAGTATTTGGCGGTTGCTTGCGGACGTATGGCTCATGAGCGGGGAACGATCCATGCGCCCATCGGTCGGGACCATCGCCATAAGGTGCGCCGCCGCGTGACAGATCGCGGTGAGGAAGCGATCACCCATTATGAGGTGGTCGCCGCGGCCGCGGAGGCCACTCTCGTCCGGGTCTGGCTGGAGACGGGGCGGACGCATCAGATTCGGGTCCATTTTCAGCATATCGGTCATCCGCTGGCAGGGGATGCGATGTACGGAGGCAGGCGAGACCTGTTGAGGCGGCAGGCTCTGCACGCCAGACGGCTTTCCTTTGCCCATCCGCTGACCGGAGCGGAGATATCCTGCGAGGCACCTTTGCCGGATGACCTGGCATCACTTACCGCCCGCCTGTTTGACTCTCCGCCGATTTGAGCGAAACCGGCTGAGATGGAGCTCGCCCCAATTCCATATTCCGCAGATGGCCTGCAGGATGACTGACTGTCGATGAGTTGATCGGCAGTTTTTTAATGGAATCTACCCATTCTTCGTCTTATGCGATGTATGCAAGTATTTACATGCATCAAACCGATGGTTTATAATGGCAAAAGCTGAAACGACAATATGACAGCAAGTACTTGCATGGTATGGAGGGAAAGGAACGAATGGATCAATCCAATCACCGCATCCATCAGGGGGGAAAAGCCGAAGAACAGGAGACTCGCGAGCGTATTTTGGCGGCCGCACGGCAACTGATGGCCCAAAAAGGATACAAAGGGGCGACGACGAGGAAAATATCGGAGCTGGCGGGCGTCAATGAAGTGACGATCTTCCGCCACTTTAAAAACAAGGAGCGCATTCTGGTGGAACTGCTGGAGGAGATGACGGAGATTCGCCCTGCGCTCGATCAGGCGCTGCGGACGGAGTGGGGCGACGTCAAATCGCTGCTGGTCCACTACGCGCAAACCTATTACTACGCACTGGTCGAACGCAAGGAAGTCTTGATCATCTGTCTGATCGAAGCTGCCAATCATCCCGAGGTGTTCAATCTGCTCAGCCGCATGCCGCATCTCGCTGTCGACATGCTGGAGCAGAAACTGCGGGAACTGCAGGAAGAAGGGCAGCTGCCCGAGGGAGATTTTTGTGCGGCGGCCAATATGTTTGTCGCCACGTTTTTTCATACATTCATGGCGAAGCATTGGGTCAAAGTGGACTGCGAGATCGACGAGCCCAAGTTGTTTGAAAGCACCGCCGAGATTCTTCTTCGGGGGATCGGCGGCCGCTGAAATTGCGGCGGATTCCCATCCGTATGTAATAACAGAAAATAGGTCAGAAGCCAGGGAGAAAAGAAAATGGAGCGATGCAAGAGCATGAACGGAAAATGGCTGTATTCTCTCATCATCATAGGTTTATTGACAACGGCGGCGTGCAGCAATCAGGAGCCGGCCGCCGAAACAGGGAGCGAAGTGAAAAAGGTCGTGCTGGCCACGGTGAAGCAGGAGCAGGCGGTAAAGGTGACCGAGCTTTCCGGGACGCTTGCGCCTTTGGAGGAAGCACTGGTGTCCTTTGAGGTCGCCGGCCGGATTACGGAGCTGACCAAAAATGAGGGGGATACCGTTAAAGCCGGGGATGTACTGGCCCGTCTGGACGGCAGCGATTATTCTCTCCAGGTAGCTGCCGCCAGCGCTACGGTGCAGCAGACCGGGGCCACATTGGCCAAAGTAAACAACGGAGCGCGGGAGCAAGAGATCACGCAAGCACGCCTGCTCGTAGAAAAGGCGACCGTCGCCTATAACAAGGCGCAGGATGATTTCAAACGGATTGAACGGCTCTATCAGGAAAAAGCCATTTCCCAGAGCGAATACGAAAACGCGCAAAACTACCTGACTGTCGCGGAGAAGGATTTGCAAAACGCGCAGCAAGCCTTTTCCCTCGTGACACAGGGAGCACGGGCAGAAGACAAGGAACTGACGCAGGCCAGCTACAAACAGGCCGTGGTCACCCAGGAAATAGCGGCGAGCTCGCTGGCAAAGACACAACTTCGCGCTCCGATCGACGGCACGATCATCGCCAAGCTGACGACGGAGGGCTCTCTGGTGGGCATAGGCAGTCCGGTCTACCGCGTGGGCGACATCCGTACGCTCAAGGTGGTACTGCCCGTGCCGGACCGCGAGATTTTTGCCTGGCGCGAGGGCGAGACGATTACGCTGGATCTCTACGGACAGAAACGGGACGCCAAGGTCGTCAAAATCTATCCGGCTGCCAACCAGGGCACCGGAACCATCGGAGTCGAAGTACAGGTAGCCAATGAGCGGAAAGATTGGTTCGCCGGGCAAGTCGTCAAAGCGATCAAAACCGTCGAAGGAAAAACGGGTTTGTACATACCGGTGGAAGCCGTGATCAGCCGCGGGCAGGGCGAAGCCCATGTCTTTGTAAACCAGGGCGGAAAAGCGGTGAAAACCGCGGTGACGATCGGCGAAATCAACAACAACCGACTGGAGATCACTAGCGGATTAAAAGAAGGGGACCAGCTCGTGGTCAAGGGTGTCGACCGGCTGTTTGACGGTGACCCGATCGAAGCAGCGGGAGGACAACCACAGTGATTGAGTACATCATTCGCAAGCGAAAAATCACGCTGCTGTTTTTTGTAATGGTCATCCTGGTGGGCTTCCTCAGCTTTTTTCAGCTGCCACGGCAGGAACAGCCGGACGTCATCGTCAATTTGGCGATGGTGACGACGATCTACCCAGGCGCCTCGCCGGAAAAAGTGGAGCAGACGGTCACGAAAAAGCTGGAGGAAAAAATCAATGAGCTGCAAGGGCTCAACTATATCTCATCGGTCTCCAGCCTCGGAGTATCCAGCATCATCGTGGAAGCCAAAAGCGATGTGGACCCCAAGCAAAAATGGGATGAACTGCGCAAGAAAGTAAAGGATGCCGAAGCGGATTTGCCCGAGGATGCCAGACAGCCGATTATCAACGACGATTTGAACCGGACATTTGTGCAGACGCTGGCGATTACCGCCGATACGCGGGAAGAGCTGTACAGCCTGCGTTCCATGCTGAAATCATGGAAGGAGCAGCTGCGGACGATCCCCAATGTAGCCGATGTTACCATCGAGGGTCTCCCCGATGAGGAAATTCACATTCAGGTGGATACCCAGAGACTGACGCAGTTCGGCCTCACCTGGGGTCAGGTGTTGATGGCAGTCAAGCAGGAAAACGAACGAATCCCGCTCGGCGATCTCACCTCCGACAGCCGCACGTACCAGCTGAAGATTGCGGAAAATCAGAATGTGGACGCATTGGCCGACATTATCGTCTCCCGGACGAGGGAGGGGTACCCGATCTACCTGAAAGATGTCGGCAGCGTCGAGCTTGCGACCGAGTCGGTCGAATCCTACTCTTATTTCAACGGCAAGCCTTCGGTGTCGATCAGCATCAATGCGGAGACGGGCAGCGATGTTCCCTCTCTCCAAAAACGCGTCGAGGAGAAGATGGCCGTCCTGGAGAAGTCCTTGCCCGCTTGGGCCGAGAAGCACTCCATCTACTCGCAAAACGAACGGGTCAACGAATTGTTCGGCGACCTGTCGCGGGAGATGCTGGTCGCCGTCAGTGCGGTGCTCTTGGTCTGCATGCTGGGGCTGAATTTGATCACTTCGTTTGTCGTCGCGCTGGCGATTCCGATCTCCCTGGCCGTCGGGCTGCTGTTTCTGCCCTCCATGGGAATCACGCTCAATATGATTTCGATTGTCTCTTTGATCATTGTTCTGGGGATTCTGGTGGATGACGCGGTAGTGGTCAACGACAATATCGAACGCCGCTTGTCCACGCTGGGCGAGAGGCCGATGCGGGCGGCGGTGATGGGGGCAAAAGAGGTCTCGATCTCCATCACGACGGCGACGCTCGCGACGATCGCCTCCTTTGGCCCGCTGATGTTTCTCAAAGGCAACGTGGGGCAGTTTATCCGTCCGGTGCCGGTCATCATATCCTTGACGATGCTGGCGTCGATGATCATGTCCCTGACGATTATTCCGATTTTCCGCCAGTGGTATGAGCTGCGCCGGAAGGGCGGGGTAGAGGGGTACCGCAAACCGCCGGGTCTCCTCGGAAAACAGCTGCATCAGCTGAACGCCTGGTATGCGGGAAAATTGATGCCGCGCATCTTAAAGCGGCCGCTCATGGCCGGCATGGTGGGCGTTCTGATCGGGACCAGCGCCTATGGCCTGATTCCGTTTACCCCGATCCAGCTGTTCCCCAACGACGACAGGCCGCAGTTCCTGGTAAATGTGCGCGTGCCGGTCGGCAGCAGCATCGAAGAGACAGACCGTGTCGTTCGCGGCGTTTCCGACTGGATTATGAAGCAGCCGGGCATAACGGAAGTGGCCGCGTATGCGGGGGGCAGCGCTCCCAAGATGTTCAGCGGGGATACAAGCGCGGGCGATGGGATCACGGTTGGACAGCTGGTCGTCCGTTTTGACAAATCACAGGTCCAGATCGATGACATGATTGAGCCTTGGCGCGAAGAATTCAAACAGCTGTATCCGGAAGCGAGCATCTTGCCGGTCGAGCTGGAAGCAGGACCGCCTGTCGGCAAGCCAGTGGTGATCCGCGTGTACGGCGAAGACATTCCGACGCTGCGCTCGCTGGCCGAACAGATCAAGGACCGCGTCGCCAGGGTAAACGGCACCTATGATGTTCAGGACGATTTCGGAATCGAGCGCTATGCGCTGGAATTCGTCGTGAATCAGGAGCTGATGAAGGAAAAGCTGGTGACGTACAACGACCTGTCGCAGACGCTGCGGCTGGCCAGCGAAGGCATCACGGTGAGCCAGTTTGACACGGGCGAGGATCTGCTCGACATCAAGCTGTTTATGAACAAAGGGGAGGAAGACCCCACCGTCCTGTTCCAGCGATTGACCGTGGCCAATGCGCTCGGTCAACAGATTCCGGTCTCCCAGCTGGCTGAAGTAAAGCCTTCCTTTAGCACGCAAAAAATTCCGCACCGGAATCTCTCCCGCACCGTCACCATCTACAGCGATGTGCGCGGCCGAACAGCGACCGAGGTGATGGCCGAGGTGAAGCCGATCCTGGAATCCACGCAGATGCCGGAGGGCTATCGCTGGGAAATCGGCGGAGAGACGTCGGAGCAGACGGATATCTTTATCGATATGGGGAAACTGTCAGTCATCGTCGTCTTCCTGATTCTGATTTTGATTGCGATGCAGTTTTATTCCCTCAGCATTCCGGTGCTGGTGCTCAGTACCGTCTATCTCGCTTTTGCGGGCAGCTTGATCGGGCTGTTCGTGACGCAGACGCCGCTCGGCTTCATGACGATGATGGGGGTGATCTCGCTGTCGGGGATCGTCGTGCGAAACGGGATTGTCTTCATCGAATTCATCGAAGAGGCGCGGCATGCCGGCGTGGAGTTGAAGCAGGCCGTCGTGCAGGCCGGGGAAGCGCGGCTGCGGCCGATTTTGCTCACCTCGCTCACAGCCGTCGCGGGCTTGACGCCGCTGGCCATAACCGGCGATGTCTTGTTCCGACCGCTGGCGGTCACGATTATTTTTGGCCTGTTGTTCTCGACGCTGCTGACGCTGATCGTCGTCCCTTCCTTCTACACCGTTCTGGCCGAGCGGAAAATGAAGCGCAGGGCGAGACTGGCGGCGAAGCGGCCTGACCTGTACGGGCCGGAAGCGGAGCTGGACATGTAGCGAAGAAGAGAGAAAGCAAGAGGGGAAGAGAGAGGGTGCCTCGACCAAGCTAAAAGCTGGAGAGGCACCCTTTTTTTCATGGGAAGCATCGCTAGATTCATGTGCGGCAAACGGCTCGCGGCCTGCCTTTTTGGTACGGCTGCTCTTCGCCGTCCAGACGTATTGTCGCGGACTCCGAGGTCGATTTTTTCCGGCTTTCTTTTAAAACGGGTTCAAGATTTTTGCCTGATAGGCGTTATATTTGTTCCCTGCCCGTATGATATAATCCGATAAACAGGAAATTTGCGGAACGGGAAGGGAGAGTGTCCAGGATGAGGCAGCCCGATCTTTTGGAAGAGGAAAAAGTGTTTAAAGACCCGGTGCACAGCTATGTGCATGTGCGAGACAAGCTGATCTGGGATTTGATCAATTCAGCGGAGTTTCAGCGGTTGCGCCGGATCCGGCAACTGGGCACGAGTTTTTTTACCTTTCACGGCGGAGAACACAGCCGCTTCAACCATTCCCTCGGCGTCTATGAGATCATGCGCCGCATTTTGGAGACCTTTGACGGAAGAATCCAGCTTTCCTATGAGGAGAAGCTGCTCTGCCTGTGTGCGGCCTTGCTGCACGACGTCGGGCACGGGCCTTTTTCGCACTCCTTTGAAAAGGTGTTTCGCTATCATCACGAGGACTGGACGCGGGCGATTCTAGAGGGCGACACGCAGATTAACCGGCTTTTGCGGCGGATGGGCGAGGATTTCCCCAAGCGGGTCGCAGAGGTCGTCGCCAAAACCTATGACAACAAGCTGATCGTCAGCCTGGTCTCCAGCCAGATCGATGCCGATCGGATGGATTATCTGCTGCGGGATGCCTACTACACCGGGGTGAATTACGGCAATTTTGAAATCGAGCGGATTTTGCGCGTCATGCGGCCGACCGATGAGGGCATTGTCTTCAAGCACAGCGGGATGCATGCGGTGGAGGACTATATCATGTCGCGCTATCAGATGTACTGGCAGGTGTATTTCCATCCCGTGACGCGCAGCGCCGAGGTCGTGCTGAGAAAGATATTTCAGCGGGCCAAGGAGCTGTTTGCCCAAGGCTATCCCTTCTATCAGGAGCCGACGCTTTTGTTGCCGTTCCTGCGGGAAAAGGTAGAGCTGTCGGATTACTTGTCCCTGGACGAGTCCGTGATCCTCTTTTACATGCAGCTGTGGCGCCAGGAAGAGGATGCCGTATTGAAAGACTTATGCGCCCGTTTTCTTGACAGGAATCTCTATAAATACGTCGAATATAACCCGAGAGACTTCCGTTTGCTGGCAGAGCTAAAAGAACTGTTCCAGTCGGCGGACATTGACCCGGCCTATTATTTGGAAGTAGACACCACCTCCGATCTTCCGTATGATTTTTACCGTGCCGGCGAGGACGAAGAGCGGATCCCGATTATGCTGCTGATGCCGTCGGGTGAGCTGGCCGAGCTATCGGAGAAATCGGAGATCGTGCAGGCGATCAGCGGCAAGCGCCGTTTTGACTACAAACTGTATTTTCCGATGGATAAAGTGTTGGCATTGCCGGAAGAGTTATCCGGAAAGATACGAGACCGTCTGGGAGTGATGGAGGATGCTTAAGCGTCACGCCAAAATCATACGCTTAATCGAGATCGTAGGGGAAGTAAGCGGGCGGAAAAAACTGCAGAAGATGGTATACATAGCAAAGCAGCTCGATATCGACTTCGACGAGAGATTTGAATTTCACATGTACGGCCCCTATTCGGAGGAGCTCACCTTGCGGGTGGACGAGCTGTGCAACATGGGGCTATTAGATGAGCAGGTGGAGACCAAAGGGGCCATCCACATGTACCGGTATACGCTAAATGATACCGGACGGGATTTTTTGCGTTTTCACGAGGTGGATTTCGGAAAAGGCGAAGAGGTCATCCTGCGCATGAACGAGGAGAACTCTCGCTTTCTGGAGCTGGTCTCGACGATTCTTTATTTTAACCACCTTCCCTATGAAGAGATGAAAGCGAAAATTTTTACGTTTAAAAGCAAGCAGCGCTATTCGGAAGAAGAGATTCAGAAGGGGCTGCAGCTCATCGAGGAATTGCGGGCGCTGATGAAAGCCAATCCCGCTGCTTTGATGTAAGGGAACGTCTATTTTGTGTTGGGGAAACGTGCGGGAAACAGGCGAGTGAATAAACAGGCATTTTTGGACAGAAACAGGCAAAGTGAATATGCAGGAAGTCTGGACAAAAACAGGCAGCCAGGATAAACGTCGGTCGGATGACCGGCTTTTTTTTGTCCCAGGGAGGAAATGCATAATGAGCGGGAAGGCAGTCCGGGTGGATGGTGCCCGGGAAGGGAAGGCAGTCCGCAGTCCGGCAGCGAGGGTCTGGGTTGGGAAGCAGGCCGAGTGCTCGCGGATCACCAGACTTGCTTTGGCCGTTGTTCCTTGACAATGAGATAGCGTGGCGATACAGTGCTCGTCGATCAAGCGGGTGCTTGGGTGGGCGTAATTGGCGGGCAGACCCGGCAGGTCATGGGGTAATGAAATGATAGCCGGAAGCCCACTATCAGCAAATAGTCTTGCAAGGGGGATAAATCGTGAAGACGGGACAGAAAAAACGAGGCCTAAAGCCAATTTGGCTGTGGGGCAGCGCAATCTTTTTGGGCTGCATGTTTGTGGCGGCGCTCCTGTCCGCCGCTGCGGGAGAGGAACAACCGAGAGTCGTGTACGTATACAGCGATACCTGCGGGTACTGCAGCAGCTTCACCCCGAAATTCGAACAGGCCGTCAAAGCGCTCCCTGCCAGGAAGGTCGAGAGGCTGGACATCCATAAGCAGAGAGAGTTGGAAAAGGCGATTGCGCTCGGTGCCCAGGTAACGCCAACGGTTTTTGTCTTGAAAAAAGGGGAAATAGTGGGTAAGTTGGAAGGGGATGTAACGGAAGAGAGGTTGCAGAAGTTTATGGAGGAGCAGATGTATAGTCAGTCTTTCTAGGGCTGTCCAACAAGTTTTGTGCTTCTTTTTCAGCTCCTAAGTATGGGGCAGAATTTCTTCCTACTTTGTAAGAAACCATTGAACAAGAATTTAGTAATATCCTAAGTTGGCTGAAGGGGGATTTTATACCGTGAACCAATTGAAAAAACTACTCCCTATTATGTTGATTTCGGTAATGTTCTTGACGGGAACAGTTGTTGCGGGTACAAAGACTACACTTGCTGCTGCTCCAAAAGCTGGACAACAGACGGATTATCAGAACCATCAATATAAAGATGTAATTCAATATGCAATTCAAAACAAACTCATGTGGCTTTTTCCCGATGGAAATTTCCGGCCGGAGCAACCGATTACCCAGGCTGACTTGGTAAGTGGACTGGTTAATGCAAAGGGTCTTACACAGGGGAAAGAGCTGTCCGAGTTCCCAGCTAATCATTGGGCAATGGTTTACTATGAACGGGCCTTGAAGGATGGGGTTTTGGATGGTGTACCTGTAAACCCAAACAAGGTTATCAATCGTGAGGAAGCATCTTTGCTTATGTACAATGCTTGGAAAAGCACCTCCATAGGTTACTTAAAAACACGGCAGGTATACTCAGATGCCGCAGTAGACAGTGGTTGGCTTCCCAAAAAAGAGGGCAAGTTTGTTAACGGGGTATCGACAACCGCATATGACGGTTTTGGAACTGTTAGTCGCGGGGAGGAAGCCTATGCCTTATTCCTCCTTCACCAATATATGAATGATATAAAAGTTGGGGAGAATATTGCATTGCAATTTCATAATTCCTTGAAAGTTTCTGGAGGGGTTTTGAAAGGGCGAATACCTGTAGTCAGCGGGAAAAATATTAGACTCCTAATACGATTCAATAATGATACTGTAACTTCGTACTACTCTGGTGATTTCACGGTAAATACAAGTGCGGTCAAATACATGAGCTTTACTGTAAAGAACTCGGGACAATCTAAAGCAATTGCAGCTTACAACTATGATGAATTGCCACATTTAGTCCGCAAGAATACCCGATAATTGGGGGAGACACATGAGGGGTATGTGGGATAAAATTGGGAGAATGATATTATTAGCGGTGATGATTGGAAATAGCTTCATGACTTTCCCTTATGAGTCAGAGGCATCTCCATCTAATCCGGACCTAAAAGATAGATTTGCTGGATGGTTAGACCATGACAAAATCGTTCAGGATAGTGAGGACCATTTTCTAACTGGATTTGGATTTAATAATGAACGGATGAATTTAACCATAGCAGATGTAAACTATAGCGGGGCAACGAGTGGAAGCGGTAAAGTCGCTAACTACTCCCGAGCTTTAGAAAAAGCCGATAACGGCTATCCAATTGTTGATCAGGCTGAGGCCATAGCTTGGGCCCAACTTTTTAATGGTAATCCTGCCTTTTTGAAGTCTGAAAACGGGCTGCATGGTGGGGTTATTAGCGGAGGGGGAGGAGACACGTACACCGGCTACCTCCTCTCCAAAGTAGCTGAAATGTCCGGAGGTAGGGGAAATGCCTTTACCTTTCGCCCATCCCGTACAGGTGAAAAAGGCTCCTTTGTCGGTGTTACGAGCTTTACTACTACGCAGCGCCCAGACGGAGCCATTAGGACTGATAAAACAACGTACAATGTTGGCGACCTTGTTACTATTACCGCCTGGGGGAAAGACTATAGCATCTACAACCGTGGTCTCAAAGTGTATAATTATTACATTTACAACTTAGATACTGGACAAACGGAAAAAGCATTTTACGAATCAATTACTGACTATCCAATTGCTGGTGAAGGTAATGGAAGTGGGCAGACAGTCAATTTTCCACAAAAGACCTGGATACCTACAAAAGCAGGTAACTATGAAGCGAGAATTCTTTTTACAGACTCCCATGCACGTAACACCAAAAACGCCCCCGCCGTAAACGGCCCGGGCGTTCCGTATTTTTATAAGTTCACCGTTGGAACCCCACCCCCACCCAAAGAAGACCCGCCTCCCGCTCCCGAAGACCCACCCCCGCCCAAAGGCTGCCAAAAAACCACCATGGATATCCGAGTAGAAAGCGATAACAGCGACCGCGAACTGAAAGGTGTGACAAGCGGCGGAGACACGGTATACATCAAAGAAGAAGACCGCTTGGTAATCACCGCCTCCAAGCCGGGAACCTTCACCCAAAATGGAATCCCCCTGCGCACCGGCTCCGGAGGAAATCGAAATGTCGGAGTGTTGGATTATGCGGACGCCGGGAGCTTCACGATCACATACACCAGCGACGATGGAACCTTGTGCTGGGAAAAAGTGTTTTACGCCAGTTCCGGTAAAAAAGGAGAAGACGGATGCCCCATCGTTCAGGTTAACAATGACTACACAACAAGCGGCAGCGTCATCGAAGTGATACCGGGACAACAGGTTAGCATGATTACGCACTATATCGACAAGTACGGGAATAAGCAGCCGCATTATACCTACTGGCTTGTTACCTTGCCAGATGGAAAGACGGAAAAACTCCCTGTCGGCTACGATAATAGAGACAGGCCGGATCCTTACCAGTCTGACCGATTAACACTTCCCTACGGGTCGAAGACATCTGCTGCTTTTGTTCCGCTTGAGCCGGGCAAGACATACAAAGTGAAATTAGACATGTCCAATACCAACTATGCCAAACGGCCGGAATGCGACTGGGAAATCACCATCAAAGTGAAGGATCAAGCCTGCACTATCGATATGCAAAAACAGCTCAGCGCGAAAATACACGGTCAGCCGCCCCATGAATTCCCTCCTTCTGGCGATTACATCGAACCTGTTTTCGGAGTGAAAGCATCCATAGACCATTTCACGAAAACGGCCGAAGGTTACGATACCCACTTAATGCTTTCCGCCAATATGGCAGGGAAATGGTACCTGAACAAAGGATCCACCAAATCGCCCTTGAGCGGACCGTTGCAAGCAAACGGAAAGTTCCAACTCCTTCTCCCTTCCCATATCCGTGCGGGAGACGCGCTGCAGGTGATGTTTGTCTCGGATGACGGCTGTATCTTCGAATTTGTACTTTACCTGAAAACCAACCAATCTTGTTTTATCCTGGATGTCGCGTTGGTAAGGCAAGGGGGTCAAGTTGAATGGGAGCGCTCGGTGAAGCGTGGAGAAAAGATAGAGATGTCTCCAGAGGGTTTTACCAGTGAGCATTCCCTCCGTTTCTATCCGGAAGTAGCCTCTGAATACCAAATATTCTATCTGGATCCGAAAACACAGCAGTGGTCCCCGAGACGAGACGGGAAGTGGCTAGGCAGTTCCAACTCGCCTCGACTCGAGCACACCCTCAATTTTCCCAAAGGCGCTGACGGACTAGCCTTGGAAGGCCTGTACAAAATTTATTTTTACCCGGATAACAGCCGATACGCCCATTGCGACGGAGTTTTCTTTGTTCAAATCGGAGAGGGGGCGCCAAAGCCGGAGGGTGAAAACCTGCTCATCATCAAGAGCAGCTTTGCCATTTCCCCGAAAGACCCGCAGGCGGCCGGCACAGACGCGACCATTACCTTCGATGTGAAAAACGAGGGCAAAGAAGCTCACGACACGATTTTGGCGGTTCGCTGGGAAAGCTCGGAGCAGGCGACCAGACTTGACGTCAAGAACTTCAGGCCCGGCGAAGTGCGAAAAATTACCGTGCCGACAAAATACCCGCAGCAATCGGAGAACTTCATTGCCAACATCAATCCGGAAAAAAACAGGCCTGAACATGAAACCGTCTGGCCGGATAACCGCGCACAGTGGCCCGTTTCCGTCAAAGAGGAGCTGAAGATTCCTGCGCCTCCGGGGGGAGGAGGCAATCTGGACGGGGGGGAAATTGAGCTGATCATCATCGACAGCGGCGGCCGCGAACTGCAAAAGCTGACCACCCATCTGGATGGCGTTTGGGAGCGGGAGCCGGCGACCATTCGCGTCGTCATCGGCCAGACCAAGATCAATCAAGCCTACGAGCGGATCAAACAGGAGATCAATCAAAATATTCAAGCCTACCAGGCCCAGCTCTATCAGTCTGTGAGCGGCGAAGGAATCAAGAATGTCAGCGTGACAGCCACTCCCGGCTCGATCGCCGATGCGAAGAGCATGGCGTTCTACGCCCCGACTATGCTGGACCTTCGTGTGGGCGGCCCCGGAAACCCGCAGGAGTGGCGGGTGAGCAGCGCTTCCGCAGGCGGCGACTATCTCTACACGGGGACGGTTGTCCCTACGCAAACCACTTGGCGACAAACCCTGCAGTCAATCAAATACCAGGCGTCCATCAACGGATTTGTCATCACGGTCGATTACCGCGTGCAGTTCGACGTGAATTACGACCGTTGCTCCGAAGATGAGGAGGGAGAGGAAACGTGCAGTGCGGAGACCATCGTGCAAGAGATGACGGGGAGATATACCGTCACCGTAAAAGGGAGCGAGCGTACCTTCGAGGTGTTTGAGCCTAATGCGAAAGGGGTTCTCCGCCACACAGCCGAGTGGCTGGAATACACGGCCCGCGACCGCTATCCCGCCAACAAGCCGGATGATTTTTACGCGGGCGAGCGCATCCTGACACATGTCCTGCTGGAGCCGCGCCATCAGCATCCGGTCAGCGGCCAGTACCCGGAGATTGCGGGAGCTCAGTCGTGGATCTCGGAGACGGGACTGCGGCAGACCCCGCTGCAATCCACTTTGGCTTTAAAAAAGACGACGCCGCTTTGGTGGCAGGGGCCGTCCTATACCGTGCCTAAGCTGGGGCAGCGCGAGATGGGCGTGGACACTCCCTTGATGGGGGACAAGCAGAAAGGGTTTCAAAAAGGAGCTTCCTATGCCGTCTATTTTACCGTTCGGTTCCGCTTTGGGGCCGAGAAGGGTTTTGCCTTTCCCCAAAAACAAAACGGTACCGGCCATGACATCGCGGATTACCGTGTGCCGTTTACCGTCACAGCCAACGCCTGGGAACGTCAAGGAATACGCAATCACACCACGCGCTAGGTGCCTGTGAATGGAAATTTATTTGCCCCCTCTGTCTGTCTTTTTCTACGGTAAAAGAAGAAACAGGCTAGAGGGGGTTTTTTGATGAAAAAGCGCTTTGCGAGGATCACGTGCACAGTCGCGATGGCGGCCTTGCTGATATCGGGCAGCATACCCGCAGGCATAGCGAGTGAAAAGCTTCAGCTCGCCGGACAGCCCGGTGTCGGGGAATGGCGGAAAATGGAGCCCGAAGCCCCGGAGCAGGCGGACAGCGAAACAGACGCGCCTGATATGGAAGCACCCCGAGAAGATTCATCGCCGGATGGCGTCCCGGAAGACGGTCACGAGGCGCCTGCAGATGAGTTAGGATCGTCCGCGCCAGAACGGACAGAAGAAGAGGAGGCCGCCACAGGTGAAGCTCCAGATGGTTACCCGGAGTCAGAGGGGGATGGCGAGGAGCTGGACCAAGAAGAGATCGAGGAGGGAGCCCGCCGTTTTTACCGTCAATATTCAGGCGGCCGCAAGCCCAGCAAAGCGGCATTAAGCAAAGAGTCTAAAACGTATGAAGTCGAGTCCAATGATACGTTTGAAAAAGCGGATTACATGTTTGCGGGGAACAATGCTTTTGGCAGAATCAGGTCGAGCAGCGATGTGGACACCTGGAAAATTGAGCCCAGGGATCACGGCACACTGACATTTACGTTAAGCCTGCCCCCTTCCGCCGACTACGATATCTATGTCTACGACAAGGAGAAAAGGGAGCTGGGGAATTCAAAAAATAGCGAGGGGAAAGTGCGGAAGGTTGAAAACATCGGCGTAGAGAAGAAACAGAGGTACTACGTCCGTGTCGTCGGGAACAATCGCAGCTATAACAACCAACTCTACTACCAACTGCGCGCCGACCTTCGCACGGGACAAGAGGGAAAGCCAGATCCATACGAGCCGAATAACAGCATACGCGAATCCGCGAAACTGGAAGCCGCGCAGATAACCGCGAACCTGCACCGAAAAGAGGATGTGGATTACTATCAATTCTCCGTAAAAAAGGCCTCAACCATCGTGGTGAAACTGACAGACATACCAGAGACGATGGATTTGGATATACAGCTGTTTGACGGCAGCAGCAAACAGGTCGCCTCTTCCGAAAAGTCCAAAAACAAGGACGAAGAGATTGTTTACAACGGCGACCCTGGGACCTACTACATCAAGGTCTATGCAAGCCGCAGCTCGGCCATCACAAACCACGCCTATCGCTTAAGCCTCCAGACTTACACCATTCCGATCATTTTGATCCCCGGTATTGGCGGGTCCCGTCTTCAAGCGGAGGAAGAGGGAGAAGTAAGAGAGGCATGGCTCGGCCTTGTTGACATAGGATTCGGGATTGGCGATCTTCGTCACCGAATAGAGCTTGCTCTGAAACCGGCGGAGAAAAATAGCGTAAACGTAGTTCCGTATGCACCATGGATCAAGATTAATCCCGAGGGAACGGATGGGGGATTCCGAGCCATCGAGTCTCTCTCCTACACGATTAAATTTGACTATGTAGAAAAAAGGGTCGAACAATATTTAAGCATGGTAAAAAGGCTAGAAGAGGAAGGGTATACAAAAAACAAAGATTTGTTTGCCATGCCGTACGACTGGCGTTTGAGCAATAAAGAGAATGCAAAGTATCTGAAACAAAAGATTGATGAGGCGCTCCGAACGAGTGGGGCAAAACAGGTTCAACTTGTGGCTCACAGTATGGGAGGCCTACTGGTAAGAGAAACATTGCTGACGACCGCTTCCTATCAGCCAAAGGTCAAACGAATTGTCTATATGGGAACGCCATTTCTAGGCTCACCTCGAGCGTACCAGGCTATTAAGTTTGGGTATAACTTTGGGATTCCGGTATTCCATGAAGGGGCGGGCAAGGCCATCGCTGAATATGCCCCAGCCGTTTACGAGCTGCTTCCCTCACGTACATTATTTGAAAAGGAGCTTGTCCTGAAGAGGGATCCCGTTTACGGTTTCCCCTATAACGCGATGCTCGAAGATGACCGAGTCAAGCTGGATTACCTCCCACTGTTAAAGCATGCGGATACCCTTCACAGTAAATGGGATAACAAAACCATTCGTGTTCCGCAATACTCTATTATTGGTTTTGGACAAACCACGCTGAAGGGATATGAGTATTTTACGGGTTTGAAGGTTCTGAGGCCCTTTTTTGAAAGTGCAGGAGATGGGACTGTTACTTTGGCGAGTGCCAATTACGGACAAAAAGATATTTTGAAGAAATTTTATGTAGCGGAAGAACATGCACAATTGCCAAAAAATCCACAAGTGATTGAACAGGTTGTTCAACTTACCAGAGGGAATGATCGGGTCCAACCGGGTTTGCGCCATACGGCCAATACCAAAAACGATTATTTGTACTATATTCTCTATCGAGAAGACGGCGAATTCCCGGAAATAACATTTACCAAATCAGGACAAACCATTGAGATTACGCCCGATAAGAGAGAAGAATGGGAAGACCTACGGATTGAATATCACGGCAATACCGTCGTCATCCACGTACTGGACCACGAGCCCCTCACCTTTACGCAGTCAAGGCAGTCGCGTAATGGAAACTCCTCTGCCGTCCAGATCGAAACCTATTCGTCAAAAGACAAAGCGGACCACCGTGTAGACGAAGACGCGTACAAGAGAAAGAGAGGCGATTAATCTGGAAACGGTCATAGGCTCTGTAGTTTTTACCATCATTTTTTCTTGGATTACCGGCATCCCCGTCGTTTTGCTAACGATCTCGATCTTTACCACGGTTGTTTTCAACGTAAGAGCTTGGGTGAACATGCTGATCATGTTTCTCGTATCTTTTGCTTGCTACGAATTAATATTTGGGGAAGACAGTTGGTTTGGAGGCGATGTGCCTTACAACTTGTTCCGGGCCTTTAACACTGCTTGGACCGTACAGCTTGCAGCATGGCTCATCCGCAGCATCTTCCAAGCCTTCAAAACCAAATGAATGTAACCGCCAAAACTAATCATGCGGAACACACCCGTTCAAACGCATCTGTCACATGGAAAAGAGACCGCTCCTTCCCTGCGGTCCTTGGCAAATTGCACCAGGCACCCCGGCAAATTGCACCGGGCACTTGGCAAATTGGCCGCACCGGCAAAACTGCCCCAGGCACTCGGCATATTCTGCTGGCCGCACCGGCAAAACTGCCCCGGGCACTTCGGCAAATTGCCACGCCCCTTCCTTTCAGGGTAGAATATGAGCAAGAGTACGTATGTAAAGAGGTGTTGAGCGGTGGATATTTTTGACAGCAAAAAAGGCGGCTTTACAATTGTCAACAGCAAGACGGACGTCCATGGCGGTTTCGGTCAGGGGGTATTGGATTTGTCGGCGGTGTCGTCGGTCATTATTGACGGGGACGAAGCCTATATCGATATGGGAGCGCTTCACGCCAAGAGTGCAGTGGAGAAAGGGATCAAATGGACAACGAACAAAGATGAAGTGCCGAACGGCAAACCTTATTGGATTGTGTGGGTAACCGTGGATCGCAACGAAGCGGGGCCTTACTATGCGGGAGCGACAGCATGCTACATGGAGGTGGATCGGGAAGCCCGCCGCGGGTACAAGATCCTGGCGGAACACGTGAACCGGATGGATTACTCCATGAAACGCCGCATTATGCTCTCCGAATTAGGCGATAAGGAAAAAGCCGCCCTGAAAAAATTGCTCATGACCCATAACGAAAAAATGTGGGAAAATTCCACGCAAGAACTAAAGGACAGCTTGGCCTGAGCTGGAAATCTTGAACGGTATGTGAACAAATCGTGAAATCAATTGTTAGTCATATTGAAGTCAGGTACACTTAATTCCATAGCTGTATACATGTACACTAGGTTAGCAAACAGGGAGAGAGCCGTCACTCTTTCCCTGTTTGTCTTTTTTCGAAGCCCTCCAACAATATTTACAGCGCATTTGCCCGTGGCTGTCGTCGCAGACTAGAGATGTACGTCCATACTGTTGCCACAAGGAGGCGTTTTGGTTGACCGACGATACTCGCATCCGCGATGAACAGGATCACTTTGTCCGGCACGGCGGCGTGCATTTTCGTTCCCTTGTGTCTCCCCAGGAAATTAACAAATTTATTGGCAGACTGCCTGCCGGTAAACGAGAGAGCTTGTTTGAGGTGTTGGATGAATTAGAAAAGGCCGGCAAGATCAGCATCTACAACGACCAACTGTTTGCCGACGGGAACGGTGTGGTCGGGGGCGGCGAGCAGGAGACGGCCCAAGGTCAGGGGCAGGGCAACGTGCAGCAAGGAGTTTCTGATGCCGCCGCATCTCCCGAGGCCAATCGCCCCTCCATCCATTAGTCCGGTACAGAGGTCGGCAAAATCGAGGACAAAGGTCGGAATAAAGTCGGCAAATCGAGTACAAAGGTCCGTGTCGGTAGACCGACTACAAAGGTCGATACAAACGGCAGAGGGGCGGTACAACGTTCAACAAAAAGATCGGTCCTCAAAGTCTGTTAGGTGGTCAGCAAAGGCCCTACCCCGTCCAGCAGATGCTGTTCGGGTAAGGCCTTTTTTCCGCATGGCCACATCTTTGACGTTCTGTCAGTCTCCCGGCTGGCTCAGCCAGCTGCCCATTCGCTGCCAGATCGATGGCGAATCCGGCGGGGTCAGCGGTTGGGGCGATTCGTGTTCGGGCAGATGATCGTTGCAAAACTCCTGCGGCTCTGTGCCTTTGGCAAAGTAGAAGAGCTGAGGGTTCGGGCAGTTTTCTGTCGCCAGTTTTCCGGATTTCGGATCGATATAGACCGAGACCACCCCTGCAGGCATCTCGAACAGGGCCGGCGGCTGATCCGCCAGTGCTTTTTCCATGAACTCCGCCCAAATTTTCTTGGACAGATACCCTTCCTTGACATCATCCACCTTGCGATTCTGATCGTACCCTACCCAGACCGTGCTGACCAGCTGCGGTGTAAAACCGCTTAGCCAGGCATCGTAATCCGTCGAACCGGTTTTTCCGGCTACCGGCCGGTTCAGCAGTTCCGCGACCCGATGGCCGGTGCCGCCGCGTTCGAACACGCTCTGCATCATATTGGTCAGCAGAGCGGAAGCGATCGGGTCGGCCACCTCGGTTTTTTCCGTCTTTTCTTCGACGAGGATATTTCCCTGCTGATCCTCGATGCGGGTAATCGCAATCGGCTTTACATAGGCGCCGTTATTGGCAAAAACGGCGTAGACCGCATTCAACTCCAGAGGGGATACCGGCGAGGCCCCCAGCGCGAGAGAGGGCACGGCGAGCAGGGGACTGTTAATTCCCAGCTGTTTGGCCGTATCCACGACTTTTTGCGGGGTGAGATGGTCGATCGTTTTTACGGCATAGATATTGTCCGAGGTTTTGATCGCTTCCCGCATGCTGATGAAGTCGTGGGCGTAGCGTTCGCCAAAGTTGCGCGGGATGTACTGCTTCACCCGGTCATACGTAAAGACCGTCGGTTCGCTTTTCATCATGGTTAGAGGCGTAAAACCGTTTTGCAAAGCGGCCAGGTACAGAATCGGCTTGAATGACGAGCCGGGCTGCCGCTTTCCGAGCACCCGGTTGTACTGGCTCTTTTGGTAATCCCGTCCCCCGACCATGGCTTTGATATGGCCGGTCTTCGGGTCCATCGCGACCAGGGCGGCCTGCAGATCGGGGCTGTCCTTTGGCAGCGTCGCCGCGACGATCTCCTCGGCCTTTTTCTGCATGACCGGGTCTAGCGTCGTATAGATCTTCAGGCCCCCGTGAATAAATGTCTCCTCGTCGATCCCGTACCGGTTTTTCACCAGATTGGCCAGATAATCCTGAAAATAAGGGGCGAGCTCAGGCGCCTTTTCGCGGCTTCTCTCCCGCAGCTTGATGGGCTCGGCAAAGGCTTTCTCCACCTGTTCGGAGGTGATGTAGCCGGAGCGCTGCATCGCTTGCAGGATCAGCTTTTGCCGCGACTTCGCCTTTTCGAAATCGACATAGGGCGAATAGTAGGAGGGTCCCTTGGGGATGCCGGCCAACAGTGCGCTTTCCGCCAGGGTGAGGTCTTTGGCGTCCTTGCCGAAGTAAGTTTGGGCAGCGGCTTGGGCGCCGTAAGCAGAATGGCCGTAGTAGATCTGGTTCATGTACATCTCCAGGATCTCATCCTTGGTGTAATTGAGTTCCAGCTGAATGGCCAGCAGCGCCTCTTTGATTTTCCGCTCCCAGGTCTTGTCCAGCGTCAAATAGAGGTTGCGGGCGAGCTGCTGGGTAATGGTGCTGGCCCCCTGCACTTTTTCCATATGGATCACGTCGACATACGCTGCACGGGCAAGCCGCTTCAGGTCGATCCCGAAATGATTGTGAAAGGAGCGGTCTTCGATGGAGACCGTCGCCTGTATCAGCGCCGGGGCCATCTCCCTCAGCGGCACGACGATCCGGTTGTGGCCGCGATGCAGCGTATCGATCACTTCGCCATTCTCTGCGTAGATCGTGGTTGTTTGATTGATAAATACCTCCGGAAGCGGCTGCGAGCGGAGGTACAGAATCAGCATCAGCAGGGCAAAGGAGCCGCACAATAGGCTGAGTATGAGAAATTTTACGAATTTCTTTACCAGACGAAGGTATCTGAGCAGCGGGGCTTCCCGCATCACTTCCATGACATCTCGCCCTTTCCTCCCTTATTTTTTGCTTCGCGGGGCATAATACGTAGACGATGCTTTTTCCCATTTAGTATGGGGAAAAATGGGTCAAGATAAACTTGGGCTGCTGCGCAAAAAGACATTTTTGAAAAACTTCTTGCATTTTGGGGTCCAGCCACTATAATTTTCTTGGCAGATACGAATTATCCAATCCTCGCGTCTGACTTCCATTACGAACCAAATAGCGGCCTCTGGCCTAGCTTTGGTCGCGTTTTTCAACCAACGCGGTTATTAAAAGGAGGGTACATAATCATGAACATGGAACTGTGGTATACCGAAAAACAAACGGAAAATCACGGTATTACAACAAAAATTAGCGAGACCTTATACAGCGAAAAAACAGAATTTCAACAGCTGGATATTATCAACACCAAACAATTTGGCCGTATGCTGGTCCTCGATGGCATGGTCATGACCACTGACGTGGATGAGTTTGTCTATCATGAGATGATCTCCCACGTGGCCCTCAACACTCACCCGAACCCGAAGAAGGTTCTGGTCGTAGGCGGGGGAGACGGCGGCGCAATCCGCGAAATCGTCAAGCATCCTTCCGTAGAAAAAGCCGTGTTGGCTGAAATTGACGGCGGGGTCATCGAGTCTTCAAAAAAATACTTTCCACACATCGCCAGCGAACTGACCGGCAATCCGCGCGTTGACGTCCAAGTGATCGACGGCATCAAGCATATCCATGATCACAAAGGCGAGTACGACGTCATCATGGTCGACTCGACCGAGCCTGTCGGGCCGGCAGTAGGCTTGTTTGAAAAAGGTTTTTACCAAGGAATCTACGATGCGCTGAAGCCGGACGGCATCATGGTAGCGCAGACGGAATCCCCTTGGTTCAACCGCGATTTGATCAAACGCGTATTTAAAGATATCTCGTCTATCTTCCCGGTCACCCGCCTGTATACATGCAGCATCCCGACCTATCCATCGGGATTGTGGAGCTTTACCATTGGGTCCAAGCAGTACGATCCGCTGGAAGTCGATCCGAGCAAGATCAAGGACGTTGGCACCAAATACTACAATGCCGAGCTTCACCACGCTGCGTTCAAACTGCCGAACTTCGTGGCTGAGCTGACTCGCGACTAAGGACGGAGGCAGAGCAGATGCGTTTTGATGAAGCGTATTCGGGGAATGTGTTTATCCGCAGCCACGCCAACTAC
This sequence comes from Brevibacillus composti, assembly GCF_016406105.1. Classification (NCBI taxonomy): domain Bacteria; kingdom Bacillati; phylum Bacillota; class Bacilli; order Caryophanales; family Paenibacillaceae; genus Brevibacillus; species Brevibacillus composti. The sequence continues at coordinate 4,193,185 of NZ_CP066308.1, read as the reverse complement.
GAGGAGAGCCAAGCGGTGATCTACGGCATGCCGATGGATTGGACCGTCAGCTTTCGGCCGGGGTCCCGTTTTGGCCCGGCCCGTATCCGCGAGGTATCGATTGGCTTGGAGGAGTACAGCCCGTACCTGGACAGGCTGCTGGAAGAAGTAAAGTACTTTGACGCGGGAGATATTCCGCTGCCCTTCGGCAATGTCGAAGGCAGTCTGGAGGCGATCCGCGAGTTTGTCAGCAAAGTGCTGGCGGACGGAAAAATGCCGATCGGCCTCGGCGGCGAGCATCTCGTCTCCTGGCCGGTGTTTCAGGCGGTATATGAGAAGTACAAGTCCGATCTGGTGATTTTCCATTTCGACGCCCATACGGACCTGCGGGACCATTACGAGGGCTATCCGTATTCCCATTCCACGCCGATCAAAAAAGCGTGCGATTTGATTGGCGGAAAGAACGTCTACTCCTTTGGCATCCGCAGCGGTATGAAGGAAGAGTTCGAGTGGGCCAAAGAAAACATGCATCTCTACAAGTACGATGTGCTTGAACCGGTCAAGCAGGTGCTGCCGACCATCGGCAACCGCCCGATTTACCTGACCATCGACATCGACGTGCTGGATCCGGCCCATGCCCCGGGCACAGGCACGACGGAAGCAGGAGGCATCACTTCCCGCGAGCTGCTGGACACGATCCATTTCATGTCCAAAAACGGAGCCAATGTGATCGGCTGCGACCTCGTAGAGGTAGCCCCGGTCTATGATCACAGCGAAATGACGCAGATCGTGGCCTCCAAAATTCTGCGCGAGCTGATTCTGGGCTTTGTAAAATAAAAACTGTGCCCCCGTTCTGCCTGGGGACGACAGTCCACTTGAAACTCTATTTGCGAATACGCCTCCGGCACAGTTGTCCGGAGGTGTTTTTTATTCGGCGGGCGAGCGTCCCGAGATAGAAGGCATTCACTTTTTAAACATTTTCGTTTACAAATTAGTCTAAATTGGATAAAATGGTGGCAGATACCAAAGGGATAAAAGGGGCTGTCAGCTGTGAGAGAAGTGTTCGCCAACCGCGAGTTTAAGAAACTGTTTTTCTCCAATCTGTTTTCCGGTTTCGGTCAGGGGATGACGATGATCGGCATTGCCTGGTACCTGGTGGAGACGACCGGATCGGCGGAGCTGCTGGGAACGACCATGCTGACATCTGCCTTTCTGATGTTTTTTATCGGGCCTTATATCGGCACCTTGATCGACCGCCTGTCACGGAAAAAAATGATGCTGGCGGAACATGTTATCGGGTTCACAGTTCTGGCAGTCTTGTCTCTCTGGGGCTTTTTCGGCCCGTATGCGGAGTGGATGCTGATCGCGATCTACCTCGTCACGACCTTGATGTACCAGATTCACTATCCGGCGCAGGCGGCACTGGTGCAGGAGAGTTTTGATTCCAAGCATTACCACGCGATCAACAGCCTGTTGGAGGTAGAGGGGCAGACGGCTTCCGTCCTGGCGGGAGGTTTCGCCGGGCTTCTGCTCAATTATTTCGGCTTGCACCTGGTGCTTATGATCAATGCGCTGACCTATCTGACCGCGTATTTGCTGATGTCGACGATGGCGTATACATTCACCTTGGAAAAAGAAGCGAAGCAAAATGTCGGGGTATCCTGGATGGGACAGCTTTACCAAAGCTGGCAGTACATCCGCTCGCAAAAAGGCTTTCTCGTCTTCGGCATTTCCGCCATGATGCCGTTTATCGCGATTATGGCCAGCAATCTTTTGTCGCCCGTCTACGTGAACCAGACCCTGAAAGCGGATGTGACCGTCTATTCGATGGGCGAGGTCACCTATGCGGTCGGAGCGGTCGCGGCCGGCCTGCTCGTATCCAGGATGGTCGGCAAAGTAGGGCAGCTGCCCGCCATGGTCGGGAATACGCTGCTTTTCGCTGTCGTCACGATTGCCATGGTCGCCATCTCGCAGGGCTGGGGCTTTGTCGCCGCTTCGATCTTCTTCGGCTGGTGCAACTCCTCGGTGCGGCTGGTGCGCCAAACTTTGTACATGAATGTAGTGCCCAAGCAGGTGATGGGACGCGTGATGAGTTTCTTCAATTCGGTCGGTATGATGATGCGTCTCTTGCTGATCGGGCTGTTCACCTATACGGTCGACTACACCGGGGCGGGAGTCGGCTATCTGGTCCTGGCCGGGCTCTTGCTGCTGGCCGCGCTCGGGATCGTCACATCGATGCGCTATCTGCTGGAATCCGCCCAGTCGAGAGCAACAGTTGCAGCGGAGGAGACCTCCGCGTAAAATGGACGGGTGAAAGCTGTCCAGTCCGCGGCAGCAGCCGAGGATATGGCTGCTTGGCATGACCGTTTCGGAAAGAGAGGAATCGTGATCCATGCAAGAGGTGAGTGTAGAACTGAAAACCCGGCATCGGCTGTACGATGACTGGCAAGAGGAAGTAAACCGGTACGCAGGCCGCTTCGTGTGGAAGGAGAGCGACTGGTACCTGACGTATAAAGAACAGCTGGAGGGCGCTGGGGAGGTCAGCACCATTTGGAAAATATCCGAGGGAGTCATCTCCTTGGTGCGCCAGGGGGCCATCCAGACGAAGCAGATGTTCAAGCGGGGAAAAACGGATCGGACGACCTACCGCAGCCCCCATGGCACCTTTCTGATGGAACTGCACGTCAACAAGATGAAAGTAACGGCAGAAAGCGACATCCCGAGCCAGGTGGAAATTTCGTACCAGCTCTGGCTGAACGAGCAGTATGCGGGAGACCATGAACTTCGCTTGCAAATCCAATCCGCCGGGCAGTCCGCCCCGAACCTCTGAGCTGAGCCATGGCTCGGAGGTTTTTAAATCGGCTTGGCGAAGCCACAGTCATCACGTACAATAGTTGTAACTTGCGGCAGAGGAGGAAGCAGAATGACTTTTGTATGGGTCAACGGATTAATTGCCGGTCTGATTCTTGCAGCTTTTCTCGCTTTATGTGATGGCTTGTTCGGGACATCGACGTTTGCCGTACTGATTGATGTCAGCTATGTGCCCGGCTTGGCCGGACTTCCTTCCATCCTGGAACTAATGATTCACCTGTTGATCAGTGTGGTCGTCGTCTTTTTTATCGCTTATTTTTATCCCCGCGATCGGAGAGCTACGGTCAAATATCTGCTGTATTGGGCACTGGCCTTTGCGATTGCCTATCTGCCGTTCAGCCTGTTCAGCAAGACACCGCTATCCTTTGGTGCCTTTTTGATCTGGGTGCTGGGGCATTTGCTCTACACGGTCGTGGTAGCGGCGCAGATTGAGCGCCAGCGGTAAAATGTTATTTCAATGTGCTGAAAATTCGGCATAGTGATGGTTTTTTGGCAGCTTGTTGAAAAGGGAGGCATGCATCCGGATGCCAATGTCCGAAACAGTTGAAATGCTGCAGGCGATATTAGGAGCCATTGACGAAGGGATACACGTAGTAGACGCGAATGGGATCACAATTTTTTACAATCACGTCGCGGCGAAGCTGGACGGGCTTACTCCCGATGAGGTCTTGGGCAAACCTCTCTTGGAGGTTTTCCCCTCTCTCGATCGCCACTCCAGCACACTTTTGACCGTCATCGCAAGCGGAGAGCCGATCTTTAACAAGCCGCAAGCGTACACCAACTGGCGGGGCGTCCGCGTGGAGACGATCAATACCACCCTGCCCGTCCGGGTCGGCAAGCGTCTGGTCGGGGCTGTCGAGGTAGCCAAGGACATCGGCAAGCTGAAGGAGCTCTCGGAAAAGCTGCTGGACCTTCAGGCCAAAATCAGCGGACCGAAAAAGGGCAAGCGCAGTCAAAAGGCAGCCGCGGATGGCCTGTCCTTCCACTTTTCCGATATCCTTACACAAAACAAGCAGATGCTCCAGCTGATAGATCGCGCGAGGAAGGCAGCCAGGACCTCGTCGCCCGTCCTCATCTACGGCGAGACGGGTACGGGAAAAGAACTCTTCGTCCAGTCGATTCACCAGGCCTCCGTGCGGAGAGAGCAGCCGTTTATCGCCCAGAACTGTGCGGCCCTGCCCGCCACTTTGCTGGAGAGTCTCCTCTTCGGAACGACCAAAGGCAGCTTTACCGGGGCCGATGATCGCCCGGGCCTGTTTGAGCTGGCCGATGGCGGCACGCTTTTTTTGGATGAATTGAACAGCATGCCGCTCGATCTGCAGGCCAAGCTCCTGCGTGTCCTCCAGGACGGGGAGATCCGGCGAATCGGCAGCGGCCGGACTACGCGGGTGGATGTCAGGGTCATTGCCGCGGTCAATGAGCCGCCGCAGACGCTGGTCAGCAAAGGCGTGATGAGGACGGACCTCTACTACCGGATCAACGTCGTTTCCTTTGAGCTTCCGCCGCTCAGGGACCGGAGAGAGGATGTGGACCTGTTGACCGCTCATTTTTTGGAGAAGTACAATGCCAGGTTTCACATGCAGGTGAGCGGTGTCAGCGATGAGGTAAGGGCGCTGTTTGCCGGGTACGACTGGCCGGGCAATGTGCGTGAGCTGGAGCATGTGATCGAAGCGGCGATGAATATGGTGGAGGGGGATCGCATCGAAAGGGAGCATCTGCCGCTCCATCTGCTGGACAGGATGGCAGGGATGCCGCTTTCGGTGCAAGGCGGAGGTGAGGGACTTGCGGTGCAGACCTTCGAAGCGGGAGAGCGGCCCCTCCCCGAAGTGCTCAGGGTCGTCGAAGAGCAGCTGATCGCCCAGGCGATGCAGGCGACCGGGGGGAATATCCTGCGGGCAGCCAAGCTGCTGGGCATCCCGCGGCAGACTTTGCAATACAAGCTTTCGCAAAGGAGAGCCGACCCCAAGGACTCCTCTCAAACATAATAAGTGCCGAAAATCCGGCACAAATGCCTGTTGTTTTCCCACGGGGGAGAAGCGCTCTTTTACGATGTTGGCGTTTCTCTCCCTTTGTTTTTGCGGATTTGCCTGTTTTCTGAATCTTTCGATTAGGTTGGCACGAGTGTTGCATCTCTATTTTCATGAGCGTAACAAGCTGTAGTACACGCAGATGAGAGGGGATGACGATATGACGCTGGCTACTTTGCGCGACTGGCGCCAGATTGAACTATGGAAGGACGTTACGGAAGAACAGTGGAATGACTGGATGTGGCAGTTGACCCATACGATTCGTACGGTGGATGAATTGAAGCAAGTCATTAATCTGACACCGGAGGAAGAAGAAGGGGTTCGCATCTCCAACCAGACCATCCCGCTCAACATTACTCCTTACTACGCCCTCCTGATGGACCCGGATGATCCGAAGGACCCGGTGCGCATGCAGTCTGTGCCGCTCTCCTCGGAGATGGTGCGGACCAAATACGACATGGAAGACCCGCTCCACGAGGATACGGACTCTCCCGTGCCGGGGCTGACACACCGCTACCCGGACCGCGTGCTGTTTCTGGTGACGAATCAGTGCTCCATGTACTGCCGCTACTGTACGCGCCGCCGCTTCTCCGGCCAAATCGGCATGGGCGTGCCGAAAAAGCAGCTCGATGCCTGTATCGACTATATCCGCAACACGCCAGAGGTGCGCGACGTCCTCATTTCCGGCGGGGACGGCCTCTTGATCAACGACCGCATCTTGGAGTACATCCTGAGCAATCTGCGGGCGATCCCCCATGTGGAGATTATTCGCATCGGCACGCGTGCTCCGGTGGTTTTCCCGCAGCGCATCACGGAAAACCTGTGCAATATTCTGAAAAAATACCATCCGGTCTGGCTCAATACGCATTTTAACCACCCCAAAGAGATCACGCCCGAAGCCAAGAAGGCCTGTGAAATGCTGGCCAACGCGGGTGTGCCGCTGGGCAACCAGTCCGTGATCCTGGCAGGGATCAACGACTGCCCGTTTACGATGAAAAAACTGATGCAGGACCTCGTGAAAATTCGCGTCCGTCCGTACTATATCTATCAGTGCGACCTCTCCGAAGGGATTGGCCACTTCCGCACACCGGTGAGCAAGGGCATCGAGATTATCGAGCATCTGCGCGGCCATACTTCCGGCTATGCCGTGCCTACCTTTGTGGTAGATGCTCCGCACGGCGGCGGAAAAATCCCGGTGATGCCGAACTATATCGTGTCCCAATCGGCGGATAAAGTGGTGCTCCGCAACTTTGAGGGCGTCATTACGGCTTATCCGGAGCCCAAAGAGTACCACGCCCACGATGAAGAGAATTGCGAATACTGCAAAGCTGCAAAAGGCAAGGCTGTCGGCATCGCTGCCTTGATGAAAGACGAGGCGGATAACCTGGAGCCGGTCGGTTTGCAGCGGAACAAGCGGATCAAAGCGACCAAGGTCAAATCTTTGGCCGACGTGCGAAAAGAGCAACAAGAGAAAAAGAACACCGGAGATGAAAAACAGGCCTCCGGAAAATAAGCAGCCAAATACATGTGGATCGCCCGGGATCCTACTGGATCGAACCGGCCCGGGCAAAGACACCTCGACTGGCAGAGGGGAGCGCGATTCCTTTGCTTGCGGGGTGTTTTTTCTGCGCCCACCATCTGGCAGTCTCCCCGCGACAGAAAGAGTGGTGACGAATCGCGGGCATATGTGTTAAGATCAGGGCATAGCCTAAACTGAACGAACGCTCAGTCTGGACAAGTTGGCAAAAATTTTGAAAAAGAGAAAATAATGAGTGAATGGTCATTCATTTTTTCTGACGCTTCTGCTAAGATAGAAAACAACAGTCGAAGACGAAAAAAGGGGGAGCTGAGGACCTTGCTGGCTCTGATTAATCTCATCGCATTTTTTCTGGTGCTCGCATACGGCCTGTACCTCGCATGCCACGTGGTTTACAGCCGGTATCTTTTCATCAAATTGGGGAAAAAGCCGGATGTGAAGGACGACTTTGGCGCACGCATCAACCTGATGCTGGAGAACGTCGTTTTTCACAAAAAGCTCTTGAAGGACAAAAAGAGCGGCGTGATGCACGTCGTCATGTTTTACGGCTTTATCATTCTGCAGTTCGGCGCGATCGAGCTGATCATCAAAGGGCTGGTCAAAGGCTTCGAGCTCCCTTTTGGCAGCGCCCATCCATACTTCAGCCTGATGCAGGAGATCACCACCTTCCTGATCATGGCGGCAGTTGGCTACGCTTTCTACCGCCGCTATGTGGAGAAACTCAGCCGACTCAAACGCGGCTTCAAGTCCGGCCTGGTGCTGTTGTTCATCTCCAGCCTGATGGCAACCGTCCTGCTGTCGCTTGCCTTTGAGCAGTTGTGGCTGGGGCATGCACCATCGGTATTTGCCCCGATCTCTTCGGTCATTGCCGCTCCGTTTGCGGGCATCTCCGAGACGGCAGCAGCCGCTCTGTTTTACGTATTCTGGTGGCTCCATCTCTTGATTTTGCTCGCTTTTGCGATTTACGTGCCGCAGTCCAAGCACGCACACCTGATCTTTGCGCCGGTCAATGTCTGGTTTAAAAAGCTGGAGCCAGCCGGCAAGCTGTCCAGCATCGATTTCGAAGACGAGACCCAGGAAGTGTTTGGCGTCGGAAAAATTGAAGACTTTACGCAAACCCAGCTCATCGACCTGTACGCCTGTGTGGAGTGCGGACGCTGCACCAGCATGTGTCCGGCTTCGGGCACCGGGAAGATGCTGTCGCCAATGGATCTGATCACCAAAATGCGCGATCATCTGACGGAAAAGGGGGCGGCGATCACCTCACGCACACCGTGGATGCCCAGCTTTGCCTTTGCCAATGCCCCGGCCAACCAGCTCGCCCTGCAAGCGTCCGAAGCGGCAGCGGCATCCGAGGGGGCGACCGCGGCGATCTACGACAAGAATCTGATCGGCGACGTCATCACCGAACAGGAGCTGTGGGCTTGCACCACTTGCCGCAACTGCGAGGACCAGTGCCCGGTGATGAATGAGCACGTGGACAAAATCATCGACATGCGCCGCTATCTGGTCATGACCGAGGGCAGCATGCCGCAAGAGGCCCAGCGCGCGCTGAACAACATCGAGCGCCAGGGCAACCCATGGGGCATTAACCGCAAGGACCGGATGAAATGGATCGAGGGCCTGAACGGTCAGTATGAGGTTCCGACCGTGCAACAGGCGGAGGAGTTTGAATACCTGTTCTGGGTAGGTTCGATGGGCTCGTTTGACCTGCGCAGCCAGAAAATCTCCCAGGCCTTTGTCAAGCTGATGCACGAGGCAGGCGTAAAATTCGCCATCCTCGGCAATGAGGAAAAGAACTCCGGCGATACGGCCCGCCGCATCGGCAACGAATTCCTCTTCCAACAGCTTGCCCAGGAGAATATTGCGCTGTTCCAGGCGTACGGCGTGAAGAAAATTGTGACCTGCGATCCGCATGCGTTCAATACGTTTAAAAATGAGTATCCGGAGTTCGGACTGGAAGCCGAAGTCTACCATCACTCGGAGCTGCTCGCCCAGTGGGTGAAGGAAGGGCGCCTCAAGCCGACGAAAGAAGTGAAAGAGCGCATCACCTATCACGACTCCTGCTACCTCGGCCGCTACAACGAGATTTACGATATGCCCCGCCAAATCCTGGAGGCGATCCCGGGCGTCGAGATCGCGGAGATGAAGCGCAGCGGCTGCGACAGCATGTGCTGCGGAGCGGGCGGCGGGCTGATGTGGATGGAAGAGCACGAAGGCACGCGGGTGAACGTCGCCCGTACCGAGCAAGCTCTCGAAGTGAACCCGACAGCCATCGCCAGCGCTTGTCCGTACTGCTTGACGATGATGAACGACGGCGTGAAGATGAAAGAGAAAGAAGACGAAGTGAAGACGCGCGACGTGGCAGAGATCCTCGCTGACGCGATCTAAACAGCGGTGCAGATGTGAACTCCTTGTCCCAGTGGGGCAGGGAGTTTTTGCAAATGGGGACATCCAGAGAAAAGTGGAAAGGGAGAGGCCTGAATGGATGCAGAGAGATTCGTTCTCTTGCCAATCACACAAAAAAGTCGGGCCCTCTTTTTTTATATTCATTGACTATTCGGACCTGAGGGGGCAAAATGAAGATATAGAAATGAGCGACCGCTCGATCAGTTTGAGCCTTACTTGATTACTTTAAGCCTAACGGATTTCATTTTTGGACGTTCAGAGTACGCAAGCCCATTTGCACGTCACCTAGCGAGGAGGAACCGGTAGATGAAAACGGTAATTGTGGGGGGAGCGCGCACCCCGTTTGGCAAGTTCGGCGGAGCTTTGAAGGATGTCGCGGCCGTAGACCTCGGCGGGATCGTAATCAAGGAAGCGCTGGAGCGCTCGGGCGTATCCGGCGAGCAGGTGGATGAAGTGATTATGGGTATGGTGATCCAGGCGGGAGCCGGACAGGTGCCGTCCCGCCAGGCGGCCCGCAAGGCAGGGATCCCGTGGAATGTCGCCAGCCAGACGATCAACAAGGTTTGCGCCTCGGGCATGAGAGCTGTCACGATGGGGGATCAGATCATCCGGGCGGGTGACGGTCAAATCATCGTGGCGGGCGGCATGGAGAGCATGAGCAACGCACCCTACGCGCTGCCGGGAGCGAGATACGGACTTCGGATGGGAGATGCGGCCGTTCGGGACTTGATGATGTACGACGGCCTTACCTGTCCGTTTGACCAGGTGCCGATGGCGGTCCACGGCAGCAATGTGGCGGACGAATACAAGATATCCCGCGAGGAGCAGGACCGCTGGGCTTACCGCAGCCAGATGCGCGCTGCCGAGGCGATGGCGGCAGGCCGGTTTGACGAGGAAATCGTGCCGGTGCCAATCCCCCAGCGCAAGGGTGAACCGCTCCTGGTGACGAAGGATGAGGCTCCCCGTCCCGATACCACGCTCGAAGGGCTGGCAAAGCTGGCTCCGGTCTATAAAAAGGACGGTACGATCACGGCCGGCAATGCGCCCGGCATAAATGACGGCGCGGCGGCCATGGTGCTGATGTCGGAGGCAAAAGCGGCGGAGCTGGGCGTAAAACCGCTCGCGACCATCCTCGGCCACGCCCAGGTGGGAGCGGAAGCGCCGTATATCGCGACGACACCCGGCCTGGCGATCCAGAAGCTGCTGGAGAAGACCAGCACCCGCCTGGAGGACATCGCCCTGTTTGAAGTCAATGAGGCGTTTGCGGCCGTCACCTTGACCAGCGGCAAGATCGTCGGCTGGGATGAGGAAAAGGTGAATGTAAACGGCGGTGCCATCGCCCTGGGCCATCCGATTGGTGCCAGCGGCGCGAGGATCATCCTCCATCTCGCCTATGAGCTGAAGCGGCGCGGCGGCGGGCTGGGAATCGCGGCGATCTGCAGCGGAGCCGCCCAGGGAGATGCTGTACTGATCAAGGTGGAATAGCGGGCCGGCCGGTCCATTTGCCATGGATAGCTGCCAAGACCCGTTGAAATGAAAGCATCGCAAAAGTTGAATGGTGGAAACGTCGAACGGAGGCATGGAGATGAACATCCAAACAATCATGGTCGTAGGAGCCGGACAGATGGGTAGCGGGATTGCCCAGGTGTCGGCGCAGGCAGGCTTTCGCGTGATCCTGAGCGATGTCAAACAGGAATTCGTAGACCGCGGCCTCGCCAACATCGCCAAAAATCTGTCCCGCAATGTGGAGAAAGGCCGGATGACGGAGGAGGAAAAGGCAGAAGTCCTGAGCCGCCTCACCCTTTCTACGGATCTGGCAGACGGCAAAGACGCAGATTGCGTCATCGAGGCCGTCACCGAGAACATGGGCATTAAAACAGAGATTTTCAAGAAGCTGGACGAGGTTTGCCCGCCTCATGCGGTGCTGGCCAGCAATACCTCGTCGCTGCCGATCACGGAGATCGCCGCGGTGACCACCCGTCCGGAAAAAGTGATCGGCATGCACTTCATGAATCCGGTGCCGGTGATGAAGCTGGTGGAGATCATCCGCGGCCTGCAGACGGCAGATGAGGTGTACCAGCTGACCGAGGATTTGTCCAAGCAGATGGGCAAAGTCCCCGTCAGCGTCAACGACTTTCCCGGTTTTGTCTCCAACCGCGTGCTGATGCCGATGATCAACGAAGCGATCTACTGCGTGTACGAGGGCGTGGCCACGCCGGAAGCCATCGACGAAGTGATGAAGCTGGGGATGAATCATCCGATGGGTCCTCTGACCCTGGCCGACTTTATCGGACTGGATACCTGCCTCTATATCATGGAGGTGCTGTACGAGGGCTTCGGGGACTCCAAGTATCGCCCATGCCCGCTGCTGCGCAAGTATGTTAAAGCCGGATGGCTTGGCAAAAAATCGGGTCGCGGCTTCTATGTATACAACTGAGAGGATACTCATAGAAAGGCAGGACCGACATGGATTTTCGATTCAGTGACGAGCAAGAAATGATGCGCCGCATGGTACGCGACTTTGCCCAGAAAGAGATAGCTCCGCTGGTGCCCGTCATGGAAGAGACGGAAGAATTCCCGCGCGAAGTGGTCAAAAAAATGGGCGAGATCGGCTTGATGGGCATCCCCATACCGGAAGAGTGGGGCGGGGCTGGTGCCGATTTCCCTTCTTATATTCTGGCGATTCATGAGATTTCCAAAGTGAGCGCGACAGTGGGGGTCATCCTGTCGGTGCACACCTCCGTGGGCACCAATCCGATCCTCTACTTTGGCACGGATGCGCAAAAGCAAAAGTACGTGACGCAGCTCGCAGCGGGCAAAATGCTCGGGGCTTTTGCCCTGACCGAACCGCACGCCGGATCGGACGCCAGCCACATCCGTACGTCCGCCGTCAGAGAGGGCGGCGAATACGTCCTGAATGGCAGCAAAGTATTTATCACCAACGGCGGGGAAGCGGATGTCTACATCGCTTTTGCCGTGACCGACCCGTCCAAGGGCACGCGCGGGATCTCCGCCTTTATCGTCGACAAGGATACCCCGGGACTTTCCGTCGGGAAAAAGGAAAAGAAAATGGGTCTTTACGGCTCCAGCACCACTGAGTTGATTTTCGAAAACGCCAGAGTCCCTGCGGAGAATCTGCTCGGCCAAGAGGGCGACGGCTTTACCATCGCCATGGCCAATCTCGATGTAGGCCGAATCGGCATCGCAGCTCAGGCCCTGGGCATCGCAGAAGCGGCTCTCGATTACGCGACCGCCTACGCCAAGGAGCGGAAGCAGTTTGGACAGCCGATTATCAAGCAGCAGGCGATCGCCTTCAAGCTGGCGGATATGGCGACCATGGCAGAAGCGGCGAGACTCTTGGTCTACCGGGCCGCCTACCTGCGCAGTCAGGGACTCCCCTGCGGGATGGAAGCCTCCATGGCCAAAAAATTTGCTTCGGATACAGCGATGAAAATCGCCACCGAAGCGGTTCAGGTATTCGGCGGGTACGGCTACACCCGCGAATATCCGGTGGAGAGGCTGTTCCGCGACGCCAAGGTGACGCAAATCTACGAAGGAACCAACGAGATTCAGCATATCGTCATCGCCAAACATTTGCTTTCCGAATAAAGAAGAGCCCGGAGCACGGGATATAAGACCAACCACCAATTGAGACGCAGGGAGTGGAAGCGATGAATTTTCAACTGACCGAAGAACAAGAGATGCTGCGCAAGATGATCCGCGATTTTGCCGAGACCCAGGTAGCTCCTAGCGCAGCCGAGCGGGATGAGGAAGAGCGTTTTGACCGCGCGATTTTTGAGCAGATGGCCGAGCTGGGACTGACAGGCATCCCTTGGCCGGAAGAGTACGGCGGCGCGGGCGCGGATTACCTCAGCTACGTGATCGCCGTAGAAGAGCTGTCCCGAGTGGACGCCTCCATCGGTGTGACCTTGTCTGCCCATGTCTCGCTGGCGAGCTGGCCCATCTACAAGTTTGGCACGGAAGAGCAGAAGCAGAAGTTCCTCCGTCCGCTGGCTGAGGGCAAAAAGATGGGCGCCTACTGCCTGACTGAGGCAGGCTCCGGCTCTGATTCCGCGGGCATGCGGACGACGGCGGTGCGCGACGGCGATCACTATGTGCTCAATGGCAGCAAGATTTTCATCACCAACGCGGGAGAAGCGGAGATCTACATCGTCTTTGCCGTTACCGACCCGGAGCTGAAGCACAAAGGAATCACGGCCTTTATCGTCGAAAAGGGTATGGAAGGATTTACGATGGGCAAGAAAGAAAAAAAACTGGGGATTCGTTCCTCGCCGACGCTTGCAGTCAATTTCGAAGATGTGCGTGTTCCGGTCGAAAACAGGCTGGGTGAAGAAGGCCAAGGCTTCAAGATCGCGATGATGACACTCGACGGCGGCCGCAACGGCATCGCCGCACAAGCGCTGGGCATCGCCCAAGGCGCGTTCGAGCACGCGCTTGGCTACGCCAAGGAGCGCAATCAGTTCGGCAAACCGATCGCTTCGCTACAAGCCATCCAGTTCAAGCTGGCCGATATGGCGACCAAGATAGAAGCGGCCCGCCTCCTGACCTACCAAGCAGCCTGGCTGGAGGACAGCGGCCTGCCCTACGGCAAGGCATCCGCGATCTCAAAAGTATTTGCCGGCGATATCGCCATGGAAGTGACGACCGAGGCTGTGCAGGTCTTTGGCGGCTACGGCTATACCCGCGAGTATCCGGTGGAACGCTTCATGCGCGATGCGAAAATCACGCAAATCTATGAGGGAACCAACGAAATTCAACGCGTCGTGATCAGCAACTACCTGCTGAAGGAGTAGAGCGAACAACAGGGTGAGATGAGGGCGTTTCATGCACGAAATCACTAGACGCATTCTCGCAGGAGATGTGCGCGGGGCAGCCCGTGCGATCACCTGTATCGAAAACGACTATCCAGAACGGGATCAGATTTTGAAAGAGCTGTTTCCGCACACCGGCCGGGCCAAACTGATCGGGATCACCGGTACGCCGGGAGCCGGAAAAAGCTCTCTGGTCGATTGCCTGATCGGCTATCTGCGGACTCAGAACATCACCGTCGGGGTGGTAGCGGTGGATCCCACCAGTCCGTTTACCGGCGGCGCGCTGCTCGGCGACCGCGTCCGGATGCAGAACCACGCTCTCGACAAAGGGGTGTTTATCCGCAGCATGGGCACGCGGGGCAGTCTCGGCGGCCTCTCAACCAATACGCGGGATGCGGTGCGCGTGCTGGATGCGTACGGCTGTGATGTCATTCTGATCGAGACCGTGGGCGTCGGCCAGTCGGAGCTGGATGTGATGGGTATCGCGGATACGACAGCCGTGGTCCTCAATCCGGGCGGCGGAGACAGCATCCAGGCGTTCAAGGCGGGCATCATGGAGATCGCAGACTTGTTTGTGATCAACAAGGCTGATCTGCCCGGTACGGAAAAGCTGCAGATCGAGGTGGAGCAGATGCTGGACCTCGCCAAGCACGATGCACCGTGGCGGCCCCCGATCGTGCGCACCATCTCCACGGACGGGCAGGGGATGCCCGATCTCTGGCAGGAGGTGGAGCGTCACCAGCAGTTCCTGCGCGAGACGGGCGAGGCAGAGACGCGCCGCTCCCGTCATTTGCAGGAAGAGGTGCTCGACATCGTCCGTGACCGTCTGTTCCAGCGGCTGCTCGCCGATATTCAGCACGGCGGGCACGCCGAGGAGCTGGAGCGGGTGGCGGCCCGGGATGAAGACCCTTACAGTGCGGCCGAGCGGATCATCAGCCGCTGGTGGGGGAAAACTACCTGATCAAGAGGAAAAGAAAGATTGGCTTTCGGCGCTCTCCAGTCGTATAATAACGTGGAAATACGATAGAGAGAGCGCGTCAGTCTTTCTATTACCAAATGTTGTCTGACCAAACGCTCAGTCGGTTGGAAGGTGGATAAGTCGTGGAAAAGAGAAAAAACATACCGTCGCTGGTGAAGGACCCGAAATTGATTGAAAAGCGCAGGGAGCAGATCATCGAGGCTGCTGTTGACCTGTTCATCAAAAAGGGGTTCCACAAAACCACGACGCGTGAAATCGCCCGTGCGTCCGGATTCAGCATCGGCACCCTGTACGAATATATCGAATCCAAGGAAGACGTCCTGTATCTGGTATGCGATGCCATTCACGCCGAGGTGGAGGGCCGTTTGCGTGAAGCGATTACGTTTAACGGAAACGCTCTGAAGATCCTCAAGCTGGCGCTGCGCAGCTTTTTCCGCGTGATGGATCAGATGAGCGACCGTGTGCTGCTCATCTATCAGGAGTCCAAGTCGCTGCCAAAAGAAACGCTTCGCTATGTACTGCGGCGGGAAGAAGAAATTTCGCTTATTTTCGAAGATATACTGCGCAAGGGAATTGCCGATGGTTCGATCGGCATCGATGAAAAGCACGTAAAGCTGATGGCTGACAACATCATGGTGCTTGGAGAGATGTGGGTATTCCGCCGGTGGGCGCTGCAGCGCCACTATACACTGGAGGAGTACACGGAGAAACAGACGGCATTGCTTCTGCGCGAAATCAGCGTTTCCGAGTAGCTCCAACAGGCTTCGTCCTTGGGGGTCTCTCGGTGAGCGCATCACTTGATTTCCAGGGAGAGTGGAACGATGGAAACAGAAGTGTATCGTCCGCAAAACAAGGTGCGCTTTGTCACAGCAGCCAGCCTGTACGACGGGCATGACGCCTCGATCAACATCATGAGGCGGATTTTGCAGGCTTCCGGTGTGGAAGTGATTCACCTGGGTCATAACCGTTCGGTGAATGACATCGTGACCGCCGCGATCCAGGAGGATGTGCAAGGGATTGCCATCAGCTCCTATCAGGGCGGCCATGTGGAATTTTTCAAATATATCGTCGATTCGTTGAAAGAGCGGGGAGCCGGCCACATTCGCCTCTTCGGCGGCGGCGGCGGAGTCATCGTGCCCCGCGAGATTCGCGAGCTGGAGGAGTACGGCGTCAGCAAGATCTTCTCGCCTGACGACGGCCGCAAGCTGGGCCTCCAGGGCATGATCAACTACATGATCCGGGAGTGCGATTTCCCGACCGTGAAGCAGATCCAGGGAGAAGTGGAGGAGCTTCACAAGCAGAATCATCAGGCGATTGCCCGCCTGATCTCGCTTGCCGAATACGCCGTGGAAGATCCGCAAGTGTTTGCGCCGGTGAAGGATCGCCTCCCTGAGCCGCAGCATCTGGTTCCTGTGCTCGGGATTACCGGGACAGGGGGAGCGGGAAAAAGCTCGCTCACGGATGAGCTGGTCCGCCGTTTTCTGCGTACGTATGCGGATAAGACAGTGGCGATCCTCTCTGTCGACCCCTCCAAGCAAAAGACGGGCGGCGCTCTCCTGGGCGACCGCATCCGCATGAACGCCAACAACACGCCGCGCGTCTACATGCGCAGCCTGGCCAGCCGCCGCTCCGGTTCCGAGCTGTCGGCTGCGGTGAAAGACGCGATCCGTGTCGTCAAATCGGCCGGGTTTGACCTGGTCATCGTCGAAACCAGCGGGATCGGCCAGGGGGATGCCCAGGTCACCGAGGTGTGCGACGTCTCGATGTATGTGATGACGAGCGAATTCGGCGCGCCTTCGCAGCTGGAGAAAATCGACATGCTCGACTTCGCCGACCTGATCGTGATCAACAAGTTCGAGCGCAAAGGCTCCGAGGACGCTTTGCGCGAGGTGCGGAGGCAGTATCGCCGCAACCACCAGCTCTTTGATCTGCCGGATGAAAAAGTGCCGGTGTACGGGACGATCGCCAGTCAGTTCAACGATCCGGGCACCAATGTGCTGTTCGCCGCGCTGATGCACAAGATCGTGGAAAAAACCGGGGCCGACTGGAATGTTGCAGGGCTTGATCCGACACCGATCCAGACCCACAAGCCGTCGCTCATCCCGGTGGAGCGCAGCAACTATCTGCAAGAGATCGCTAACACCGTCCGCGGCTACCGCAAATTTACCGAGGAGCAGTCCGCCATCGCCCGCAAGCTCTACCAGCTTGCCGGGGCCAAGGAGACCCTGCTCGCCTCCGGGGAAGAGCATGCTCAGGAAGTGGCGGCGGTGCTGGATAAGCAGATCGCCCATTTTGAAAGCAAGCTTCATCCAGAATGCAAGCAAATTTTGGACAATTGGCCCAAGCTGAAAGAATTGTACAAACAAGATCAGTTCGTCACCAAAATCCGCGACAAGGAAATCGTGACGAAGCTGTTTACCGAATCGCTGTCTGGCACCCGGATTCCCAAAGTCAGCCTGCCTGATTTTCAGGACTGGGGCGAGATTTTGAAATGGTCGCTGAAGGAAAACGTGCCCGGCGAGTTTCCGTACACGGCAGGTGTCTTCCCGTTCAAGCGGGAGGGGGAAGATCCCAAGCGCCAGTTTGCGGGCGAGGGTACGCCGGAGCGCACCAACAAACGCTTCCACTTCCTGTCGCAAAATGACGAGGCCAAGCGCCTGAGCACGGCTTTTGACTCCGTGACGCTGTATGGCGAGGACCCGGACTACCGCCCGGATATTTACGGGAAGATCGGCACCAGCGGCGTCAGCATCTGCACGCTGGACGACATGAAAAAACTGTATGCCGGCTTTGACCTGTGCGCCCCGACGACCTCGGTCTCGATGACGATCAACGGACCGGCTCCGATGATTTTGGCCAAATTCATGAATGCGGCTATCGAGCAGCAGGTAGAGAAGTTCGTCGAACGGGAAGGCAGACAGCCTGGGCCGGAGGAATACGAACAGATCAAGGCGTACACGCTGTCGACCGTGCGCGGCACTGTGCAGGCGGACATTTTGAAAGAGGATCAGGGGCAGAACACCTGCATCTTCTCGACGGAGTTTGCCCTGCGGATGATGGGCGACATTCAGCAGTATTTCATCGACCACAAGGTACGCAATTACTACTCGGTCTCCATCTCCGGCTACCATATCGCGGAGGCGGGAGCCAATCCGATTACCCAGCTCGCCTTCACGCTGGCAAACGGCTTTACCTACGTCGAATACTATCTCAGCCGCGGCATGCATATTGACGATTTTGCGCCGAATCTGTCGTTCTTCTTCTCCAACGGTCTCGATCCCGAGTACACGGTGATCGGCCGCGTGGCTCGCCGGATTTGGGCAACCGTGATGAAGAACCGTTACGGCGCCAACGAGCGCAGCCAAAAGCTGAAGTACCACATCCAGACATCGGGCCGCTCTCTGCACGCGCAAGAGATGGACTTCAACGATATTCGCACGACGCTGCAAGCCTTGATCGCCATCTACGACAACTGCAACTCGCTTCATACCAACGCCTATGACGAAGCGATTACCACCCCGACGGAGAATTCCGTACGCCGCGCGATGGCGATCCAGATGATCATCAACAAGGAGATGGGGCTGGCCAAAAACGAAAATCCACTCCAGGGCTCTTTTATCATCGAGGAACTGACGGATTTGGTCGAAGAGGCGGTTCTTCAGGAGTTCGAGCGGCTGAATATGCGCGGCGGCGTGCTCGGCGCGATGGAAACCCAGTATCAACGCGGCAAAATCCAGGATGAGTCGATGCTCTACGAGATGAAAAAGCACAGCGGCGAGCTGCCGATCATCGGCGTCAATACGTTCATCAATCCCAATGCGTCCGAGGAAGACTACGAAATCGAGCTGGCTCGGGCGACAGAGGAAGAGAAGGAACAACAAATCCGCAACCTGCGCGCCTTCCAGGAGCGCAACCGCGATCTGGCTCCGGCTGCCCTCAAACGGCTGCAGGAAGTCGCGATCAGCGGCGGCAATATCTTCGCGGAACTGATGGAAACCGTAAAAGTCGCCTCGCTGGGCCAAATCAGTGCCGCACTGTACGAGGTAGGCGGACAGTATCGCCGCAATATGTAACAGGCGCAAGCAAGAGAACAACGGCGATCCGTAAACCGCAGCAAGAAGACCAAAGAGAACCAAACACCCGGATGCGAGGAAGGCATAAAAGGAGCGGTTGAAACCCGATGGGGGACGACCGCTCCTGTGTTGCTATTTGTGTTGCTTCTATATCGAAGAAACCACAAAAGTCCGCCGAAGAAGCATGTTCCCATGCGGAGCGACTTAGCAGAGCCATCTGAGCGGAGCAGCGGGGGGCGGGAAACAGGGGCGCAACCCTGATTTCTCTGCGGAGCGAGACCACTTTTGCGCACCCCGGCCACCCGCTGTGGAGCGGACAGTCAAACATCCTCGCAGGCTCAAAACGGAGCGCAGCATGGGAACATCCTTCTTCCCCGACAGCACGTTGAGCGAAAAAAGCGGAGGGTACGTTGAGCAAAAACAGAGAGAAGAGTAGGCACATGCTTCGCGTTCAAGCCCGTTTTTCCCGAAGTCTGCAAAATCACGGGCCCAGCGTTTGAATCCCTTGCATTTTCGTCTAAAATAAGGAATACTGTATGTTAGCCATTTTTATTGATGGACGGCCGGAGCTGTCTGTACTCCGGTCTGCATCGGTTACATAAGGCTCGGCCGGCTTCGCTTTAAAGCCGGACGGCGGCCATGTTTTCAAGCCAAGTTTTCAATATGAAAGGACGTGCCCTGGGTGAGTCAAAAACTTGCACATCTGGACCGTGATAAACTAAATGAGATGGCACTGGTGGATATCGCTTACGAAATCCTGCGCGAAACCAACCAAGTCCACAATTTTCGTGATTTGATGAATCAGCTGGCCGAACTCCGCGGCATGAGCGAAGAGGAAAAAATGGACATCATCGCGCAAGTATATACAGAAGTGAACATTGACGGCCGTTTTGTTTGCCTGGGCGACAATAACTGGGGACTGAAGCGCTGGTACCCGACAGATACGGTCGAAGAGACGCAAGAAGGCGGCAAGAAGAAGAAAGTCATCCTGGACGACGACTTCGACGACTACGAGACAGAGGACGACCTCGTCGAAGAGTATGAGGAAGACGAGATTGCCATCTTCGAAGACGATGAGTTCGTCGAGGAGGCGGAGGAGCTGGACGATGATCTGGACCCTGACCTCGAAGAGGAAGAAGAGCTCGAGGAAGATGAGCTTTTTGAAGAGGACGAGGATGAGTTGGCCGAGGAAGATCCGCTCGATGAACTGGACGAGGAAAATGAGGATTTATAATTCTTGACTCCGATTGGCGGACAAGATAAAATACTCCTTGGGCTTCACATGAAGAAGGACTTTATATGGGAAACTACAAAACAAAAGTGCCCCTACCCGAGATGCTCGGGATAGGACTCGCTTTTGTTTTTTCTTTTTTGGGAGCCGTCTTCATCCGTATATTATGACTACCTAGGAACAGGGGAAAGAGGGGACGTAAAACGATGACGAAGTACATTTTTGTAACAGGCGGGGTCGTATCCTCGCTCGGAAAAGGGATTACTGCGGCTTCTCTGGGCAGACTCCTGAAAAACAGAGGGTTAAAGGTAACGATTCAAAAGTGTGACCCATACATCAACGTCGACCCGGGCACAATGAGCCCGTATCAGCATGGGGAAGTGTTCGTAACGGACGATGGGGCGGAGACGGACCTCGACCTGGGACACTACGAGCGCTTCATTGACATTAACCTGAGCGCCAACTCCAATATGACCACTGGGAAAATTTACTCCACCGTCATCGCCAAAGAGCGCCGCGGTGATTACCTGGGCGGAACGGTGCAAGTGATTCCGCACATCACCAACGAGATCAAAGACCGCATATTCCGTTCGGGCAAAGAAACCGGAGCGGATGTGGTGATTACGGAGATCGGCGGTACCGTCGGCGACATCGAGAGCCTGCCTTTCCTCGAAGCGATCCGTCAGATCAAGAGCGATATTGGCCGTGAAAACGTCATGTATATTCACGTAACCCTGGTTCCGTTTATCAAGGCAGCAGGAGAAATGAAAACAAAGCCGACCCAGCACAGTGTAAAAGAACTGCGCAGTCTGGGGATTCAGCCGAATGTCATCGTCACGCGCACGGAGCAGCCGCTTTCCCAAGACATGAAGGATAAACTGGCACTGTTCTGTGATATCGACAAAAAAGCCGTGATTGAGTGCGTAGATGCAGAAACACTGTATGATATTCCGTTGCAGCTGCAAGAGCAGGGGCTGGATGACTACGTATGCCGCCACCTCGGCCTCACTTGCGGGGAAGCAGATATGACCGAATGGAAATCGCTGGTCAGCAAAATCAAAAACCTCGCGAAAAACACCCGCATTGCCATCGTCGGCAAATACGTGGAATTGCCGGATGCTTACCTGTCTGTGGCAGAAGCGCTGTACCACGCGGGATACGCAAATGACTCGGCGATTAAGATCAAATGGGTAAGTGCGGAAGAGGTCACTCCCGAAAACGTAGGAGAGCTGCTGGCCGATGTCGACGGCATCCTGGTACCGGGCGGTTTCGGCGACCGCGGGATCGAAGGAAAGATCACCGCTACCCGTTATGCCCGCGAAAACAAGATTCCGTTCCTGGGCATCTGCCTGGGCATGCAGATCTCTGTCATTGAATTTGCCCGTCACGTAGCAGGCATGGAGGGCGCCAACAGCTCCGAGATTAACCCGGATACGAAATACCCGGTCATCGACCTGTTGCCGGAGCAAAAAGAAGTGGAAGACAAAGGCGGCACGATGCGTCTGGGTCTCGGTCCGACGAAGGTGATCGAAGGCAGCTTGGCCGCAAAAGCGTACAACAGCACGCTGGTGTACGAGCGCCATCGCCATCGCTACGAGGTAAACAACGAATACCGCGATCAACTGGCGGAGCTGGGCATGCGCTTCTCCGGTACGACACCGGACGGCCGCCTGGTGGAAATCGTCGAAGTCGTCGATCACCCGTGGTTCCTGGCTACGCAGTTCCATCCGGAGTTCACCTCCCGTCCGAACCGGCCGCAGCCGTTGTTCCGGGACTTTGTACACGCAGCGCTGACCAACAAACGATAGAGCACGACCTGCAGCCATGCAGCCCAAATAGAAACGCACTGGCCGGAGCTTCTCCGGCCAGTGCGTTTTTTGTTTGTTCTTGCACGTTTTTATCCTGCCTGGAAAAGGGGGGCGATCCACGCTGCCCAGTGAGCCGCCGGGACGAGCAGGAGCTGCGCCAGCAGGGTTCCGAAGAAGCGGGAAATCATCAGGCCGATGTAGATGTCGCGCACCTGTCCCATTTCACTTTGGCCGTTCATGGCCCTGTCCGTAAGCAGGCCCACTTGCGGATCGATGAAAATGGTCAGAATGATCGTTGCGATCCCGTTGATCATCCCGGAAGCCGACATCACGGTGGCTTTGAACTCCGGCACCAAGAGTGAGGCGAACTGCGTAGCCAGCACGCCGATGGTATAGATGCCGGTGACGATACAGTTCAGCAGCAGGAGCCGGTAGGGAATGCCTTTGATCCGAAAGCGGGCCAGGCTGGGCAGCCGCGGCAAGCGGATATGATGCTTGACCTGGCGGATGCGATGGATGGAGACGGTCGTCCGGAGCAGCTGCGGGAGGGAGCCCGTGATCTCCAGGTGAGCGATCAGCCGTTTGGACAGCTGGACGAGTGTGGGAAACAGCAGGATGGCGGCGAGGGTGCCCAGCGATGCGGCACCGATAATCAGGTGCAGGGCAGGGAGCACCTCCGTATTTTTAGCCGAGGCATGGTCGATCAGCGCTCCGGTAAAAGGAGCTTGAATCATATTGGAAGTCCGCGAGACGAGGACGATCACGCCAGTCAGGGAAAGGGCCACAGCCAGTCTCCCGGTCTGCACGCCGGCGTAGCGGAGGGCGTAGGAGAGCGTCTCAGCCGTGTGGATCACGATGGTAAACAAACAGATCATCCAGAGCGTATTCATGATGAGCAAGTCTCCTCACACAAAGGCATAATTGAGGTCTATTATACGCGAATGCCGCCGAGCAGGAAAATTTCGATAATAAGAAGCAGGATTTTCCTGAAATTAGGCGAATCTCTAAGGTTAGTAAATGTGACGGTTGTAAAAAATCAGGGGGACTGAATAAGTATGCAGGATAAACGAGATAAAAAAGTGTTGGTTGTCGATGATCAGTACGGCATTCGCATCCTGCTGTACGAGGTGCTGGGCAAAGAAGGCTATAAGACTTTCCAAGCCGCAAACGGCAAGATGGCCTTAGAGATCGTCGAAAAAGAATCGCCCGACCTGGTGATTCTCGATATGAAAATTCCTGGCATGGATGGCATCGAAATCCTCAAGCATATTAAAAAGATCAATCAGGAGATTAAAGTGATCATGATGACGGCCTACGGGGAACTGGACATGATTAAAGAAGCGACACAGCTTGGAGCGTTGACCCACTTCACCAAGCCGTTCGATATCGATGAGCTGCGCCTGGCGGTCCACAAGCAATTGGCCTGCTGAGTTTTCCATCTGGATATTTGTCCTGAGACAAGCGCACCTGTTAACAAGCAGAGGTCTGTGGTATAATAAGCCACGTTACAGAGTCTGCTAAGGAGGATTTTCATATGCCACTTGTACCGATGACAGCTTTTACTGAAGATGTCAAAAAGCATAAATATGCAGTGGGACAGTTTAACCTCAACAACCTGGAGTTTACCCAAGCGATTACGGAAGCCGCGATGGAAGAGAAATCCCCGGTGATTTTTGGCGTGTCTGAAGGCGCCCTCAAATACATGGGGCTGGATTATACGGTCGCGATCGCCAAAGTCGCTGCTGAGCGCTCCGGTGTTCCTGTTGCGCTGCATCTGGATCACGGGAGCAACTTTGATATCGTCATGAAATGTATCCGTGCCGGCTTTTCTTCCGTGATGTTCGACGGATCTCACCATTCGTTCGAGGACAACATCCGCCTGACGAAACAGGTAGTGGAAGCTGCTCATGCAGTAGGCGTATCCGTCGAGGGCGAGCTGGGTACAATTGGCGGAGTAGAGGATGATTTGTCCGTAGACGAAGAAGACGCTACTCTTGCAAATCCGGACGAGGCGATTCGCTTCTGGGAAGAGACCAAGGTAGACTATGTAGCGATCGCTGTCGGTACTGCACACGGCATGTACAAAGGCGAGCCGAAAATTCGCTTTGACATCATCGAAAAAGTAGCCAGCAACATCGGCGCACCGATCGTACTGCACGGCGGTTCCGGCGTTCCTGATGAGGCCATTGTCAAATCGATTTCTCTCGGAGTAGGAAAAATCAACGTCAATACAGAAAGCCAAGTCGCATGCACGGAAACGGTTCGCAAGGTCCTGGCAGCGAAGCCAAACGAGATTGACCCGCGCAAATATCTCGGCCCGGCTCGCGATGCCATCAAGGAAGTTGTCAGAGGCAAAATGCGCCTGTTCGGCAGCAGCAATCGTGCGTAACCAAGGAGGTCCAACATGCGGTTTTTGATTGATACAGCAAACGTCGAGGAGATTCGCGAGATCCACGAGTGGGGCGTCGTCGCCGGCGTTACGACCAACCCGTCTCTGGTAGCCAAAGAAGGCCGCGACTTCATCGAAACCCTAAAGGAAATCATCGACATCGTCGATGGTCCGATCAGTGCCGAAGTGATCAGTACCGAAGCAAAGGGCATGATCGAAGAAGGAGAAAAGCTGGCGTCTCTGTCCAAAAATATCGTCATCAAGGTTCCGATGACGGCAGAGGGCCTCAAAGCCGTCAAGTATTTTGCGAAGCGAAAAATCCGCACCAACGTGACGCTTGTCTTTTCCGCCAATCAGGCACTGCTGGCTGCGCGCGCAGGAGCGACGTATGTGTCTCCGTTCCTGGGACGTCTGGATGACATCGGCCATGACGGCATGCAGTTGATCGAAGATATTTCGGAAATTTTCTCCGTACACGGGATCGAGACGGAAATTATCGCCGCCTCGGTTCGTCACCCTGTTCACGTGACGGAAGCAGCCCGTCGCGGCGCACATTTCTCGACGATTCCCTACAAAGTCTTTAAACAAATCATCGCTCACCCGCTTACAGACAGCGGGCTGGAGAAATTTTTGGCCGACTGGGCCAGCATGCAAAAGTAAGAAATTTCTAATGAATAGAGAGCACCTTTTCCGTTGGGGAAGGTGCTCATTTCCCGATTAAGCCTGAGGGGAGCAAAACATGGAAAAGCTGATCATCAACGGGGGAACCCCGCTTCAAGGCTCAGTGACCATCAGCGGGGCCAAAAACAGTGCTGTCGCCCTGATTCCTGCTGCGCTTCTGGCAGACGGGCCGGTTGTGATTGAGAATTTACCGCATATTCAGGATGTGGAGATCTATCACGAGCTTCTCCGGGAAATGGGAGCCGACGTATTGTTTGAGGAAGATTGGATGGAAGTGGACGGCCGTCCGATGAAACCGATGCTGATGCCCAATGGACGCGTCAAAAAATTGCGTGCTTCTTATTACCTGTGGGGAGCGCTGCTGGCCAGGTTCGGCGAGGCGCGCGTAGGACTTCCGGGCGGCTGCGATCTGGGGCCGCGGCCGGTTGATCTCCATATCAAGGGATTTGAGGCATTGGGCGCGGAGGTCACCAATAAAAATGGGGTAATGACGATTCGCGCCAAAGAAGGCCGGCTGAAGGGCGCGCGGATATACCTCGACCTGGTCAGTGTGGGAGCGACCATCAATATTATGCTGGCCGCCGCCAAGGCGGAAGGGCTGACCATTATTGAAAATGCCGCACGGGAGCCGGAGATCGTCGATGTCGCCACCCTGCTCAACAATATGGGCGCCAATATCAAAGGGGCAGGCACAGACATCATCCGGATCCAGGGGGTAGAGAGGCTGCACGGGTGCCGCCACACGATCATCCCGGACCGCATCGAGGCGGGTACCTATATGATCGCTGCGGCAGCGACCAGAGGCAGCGTCACAGTCGAGAATGTCATCCCCAAGCATCTGGAGTCCGTCACGGCCAAGCTGAGAGAAATTGGCGTAGACGTCAAAGTCATGGACGATGCGATTCAGGTAAACGGCAGGGATGAGTACCGGGCCATCGATGTTAAAACCAGTCCGTATCCCGGTTTTCCGACGGATCTCCAACAGCCGATTACGACGCTGCTTACGCTTGCGACCGGATCCAGCATCGTGACAGATAATATTTACAGTGCCCGTTTTCGCCATGTTGACGAGTTGCGGCGCATGGGGGCCAACCTCAAGATCGAAGGGCGCTCGGCCGTGATCGAAGGAGGCAACCGCCTGAACGGAGCCAAGGTCGTCGCTTCGGATCTGCGTGCGGGGGCTGCGCTGGTCATCGCTGGTCTGGCTACGCAAGGAACGACAGAGCTGGAGGGCTTGGAGCATATCGATCGCGGGTACGAAAATTTGGTCAACAAGCTGCTCAGCCTGGGAGCAAACGTGCAGCGGGTTGGCCGGGAGCAGAAGGAACGTCAACAGCAGTAGCTCATGACCAGGAAAGGAGTCTTCAAAGAATGGAACGAAGCTTAACGCTTGAACTGGTACGTGTTACGGAGGCGGCAGCTCTCGCCTCAGCGCGTTGGATGGGTCTCGGCAAAAAGGACGAGGCCGATGACGCGGCTACGACAGCCATGCGCAAAGAGTTTGAAAATGTGCCCATGGACGGTACCGTTGTGATCGGGGAGGGCGAAATGGACGAGGCCCCGATGCTTTTTATCGGAGAAAAGCTGGGCCAGGGTGTCGCGCCGGCAGTCGACGTTGCGGTGGACCCGTTGGAGGGCACCAATATTGTCGCCAAGGGAACATGGGGAGCGATCTCGGTCATCGCTGTCGCCGACCGGGGCAATCTGTTGCATGCGCCTGACATGTACATGGAGAAAATTGCTGTCGGTCCAAAGGCCGTCGGCAAAATCGACATCAACGCCCCGATCCGGGACAATTTGAAGGCAGTCGCCCAGGCCCAAGGAAAAGATATCAGCGATTTGGTAGCCATCGTGCTGGACCGCGACCGTCACCAGAAAATCATTCACGAAATCCGCGAGGCAGGCGCACGCATTCGCCTGATTTCCGACGGGGACGTGGCAGCGGCGATCAATACCGCTTTTGAGGATACAGGCGTCGATATTCTCTTCGGCTCCGGCGGAGCTCCGGAGGGCGTCCTCGCGGCTGTCGCGCTCAAGTGCATGGGCGGAGAGATTCAGGGCAAGCTGATGCCGCAGAGTGAAGAAGAGGTAGAACGCTGCAAACGCATGGGGTTGGTAGATCCCTATCAAGTATTGTATATGGATGATCTCGTAAAAGGGGACGATGCTATTTTCGCCGCCACAGGTGTGACGGACGGTGAATTGCTGCAAGGGGTTCGGTTCCGCGGTACTCGTGCGACGACGCATTCGGTCGTGATGCGTGCGAAGACAGGAACCATCCGCTTTATCGAAGGAACCCATCGCTTGGAGCGCAAACCGCGCTTGGTATTGTAAGGCGGCATTTGGACGAAAATAGATGAACAGAATACAAAGAGTGGTGTAATCATGTTACTTTCAGAACTGGAAGAAAAAAAGCTGACCGACCTGTACAAGCTGGCCAAGGAATATCAGATTCCGTATTACTCCCAGCTGAAGAAAAAAGAGTTGATCTTTGCGATTCTGCGGGCCAGAGCAGAGAGGGACGGTCTGATGTTTATGGAAGGAGTGCTGGAAATTCTCCCGGAGGGGTACGGCTTCCTGCGTCCGATCAACTATCTCCCCAGCTCGGAGGATATCTACATCTCCCAGTCGCAGATTCGCCGATTTGACTTGCGGATGGGAGACTTGGTATCTGGCAAGGTGAGACCGCCCAAGGAAAATGAGCGTTACTTTGGACTGCTGCAGGTAGAGGCTGTGAACGGGGAAGACCCCGAATCGGCAGCCGAACGGCTTCATTTCCCCGCCTTGACACCGTTATACCCTCAAAACAAACTCGTCCTGGAAACGACACCAGAGCGAGTTTCCGCACGCCTGATGGACCTGATTGCCCCTGTTGGTCTCGGCCAGCGCGGATTGATCGTAGCGCCGCCCAAGGCCGGAAAAACGATACTGCTCAAGGAAATTGCCAACAGCATTACGGCCAATCGACCGGATATTCACTTATTTGTTCTCTTGATTGATGAACGGCCGGAAGAAGTAACGGATATGCAGCGCTCCGTACAAGGGGAGGTCATCGCCTCCACCTTTGACGAGGTTCCGGAAAATCATATCAAGGTAGCCGAGCTGGTGCTGGAAAGAGCGAAACGGCTGGTTGAGCACAAAAAAGACGTCGTGATCCTGCTGGATTCGATTACGCGTCTCGCACGTGCGTACAATCTGGTGATCCCGCCGAGCGGACGGACACTTTCCGGAGGGATTGACCCGGCAGCGTTTCACAGACCCAAACGGTTCTTCGGGTCCGCACGCAACATCGAGGAAGGCGGCAGCCTGACGATTTTGGCGACCACACTGGTAGAGACGGGCTCTCGTATGGACGATGTCATTTACGAGGAGTTTAAAGGCACGGGCAACATGGAATTGCATCTGGACCGCAAGCTGTCCGAGCGCCGCATCTTTCCGGCGATCGATATTCGCCGTTCGGGTACGAGACGCGAGGAGCTGCTGCTTTCCAAAGAAGAGTTGGATAAGCTGTGGGCGATTCGCAAAAGTATGAATGAGAGCGCGGAGTTCGTCGAGTCCTTCCTGAAAAAGCTGGCGGACACGAAGACCAATGAAGAATTCTTGCAAAGCATCGATACAAGCAAGCAAACACGCGGGAAACAAAGCGGTGTGACGGCGGGGTCTTAGACTCGCCGTCATTTTTTTTGCGGTGGGCGAATATCGTATAAAAGATGGGATTGTGCAGATAAGGAAGGAATCTGCTGGAAATAACCTGTGGAGGAGGAATGTCCGTGGATTACGAGCAGATGCCGGCGGGGTGGGGAAGCCGCGAGGAAGTGAAGCAGGCAGTCGTCGAGCAGGTACTGTTTGAAGCCTTTAACCCTTTTTCCTCCCTGAACAAACCAACGGCGAGGGCGAAGGGCGAGGTGCTGACCTACACCGTGAAACAGGGCGATACGTTGTCTGAGATCGCGAGTCGCTACGGACTGTCGCTCAAGCAGCTGGTGGAGCTGAACAAGATGGTCAATCCCCATCTCTTGGGAATCGGCATGAAGCTGGTCTTGAATTCCGATGAGGTGACGCATACGGTGAGGCGCGGCGAGAATATGGACTACATCGCCAAACGATACAACGTAAGCAAAGAAATGATCCTG
This sequence comes from Brevibacillus composti, assembly GCF_016406105.1. NCBI lineage: Bacteria > Bacillati > Bacillota > Bacilli > Caryophanales > Paenibacillaceae > Brevibacillus > Brevibacillus composti. The sequence goes on along the minus strand of NZ_CP066308.1, from coordinate 4,164,236 downwards.
GAGAAAAATCCGTTGCTGCGGTTGATGTCGGACAACCTTTACATAGGGCAATCGATTCAGATCCCCGTCGCCGATACAGGAACGCTGACAGCCAAGGAATGGTCCCAAAAGCGGAATGTGGTGACTGCCGCCAGCCGCAAAGCCAATCGTTCCCGGATGATGGAATGGCCGGTCAAAGACGCGACCGTCACGAGTGGATTCGGTACGAGATGGGGGCGCATGCACAAAGGGCTGGACATGTGGAAGGAGAGCGAAGGGCAGACGCCCATCTACGCCGCCAAGGAAGGCGTGGTCGTCGAGGCGGGAGGAAATCGCGGCGGCTACGGCTATATCGTGATTCTCGATCACGGGGACGGATTGCAGACCTATTACGCCCATATGCGCAAAATCATCGTCTCGCCCGGCCAGCAGGTGGAGCAGGGGGAGATGCTCGGCTATATGGGACGGACCGGGGATTCCACGGGCTACCATCTCCATTTTGAAGTGCGAGAGGATAACGTCCCGATGAATCCACTCCGGTATTTGAGCAGGTAACGGTTCTCATTTTACATTGTCTGATCGTTGCGTTACAATGGGCTGAGCGAAAAAAGCGAGGCGATTGAACCATGCAATTGGTATACGCAGACGAGAAAGGCAATGTATTCGATCACCCCGAACTTTTGGCGGTGGCTCGAAATGGCGATATATTGACAGAGATTTTGGATGAGGAATTGATTCCGCTGCCGGAAGGGGCGACACTCGTCAGCCTGCCGGATACAGTTCCCATCGGAATGGACCCGGATACGGGCGAGATGGTGAAGCTGGATGGGTATACGGCAGTGGGGGCATTGATTCCTCAAGGCTTTACTCGATTGCTGCTGCCCGGTTACGTGAAGACGGATAAAACGAGCAAGTTCCCGTTGTTTGGCTATACGGCTGTGGTATGGAAAGATGAGCGTTTCTGGGTGGCAGGCCGTAAAAGTGACGATCCTCATCAGTGGAACCCGCTCAACTTCCCTATGGACGAGCTGCGCCAGCGGGTAGAGAAGACGCTGGAGCTGTTCCCGAACAACCGGATCTTGCAGCATCTCTCCCACTGTGCGCTGGAATACGAGTGCCTGACGGCTTCCAATAACTTTTTCCATCGCTGGGAAGGAAGTCTTCCCGTCTCATACACCTGCAATGCAGGCTGCTACGGCTGCATCTCCGAACAGCCGGAAGACAGCGGCTTTCCGTCACCGCAGACGCGGATGAATTTCAAACCGACAGAGGACGAGCTGGTCGAGGTGATGCTGCACCATTTGCAGACGCCCGAGAGCATTATCAGCTTCGGCCAGGGGTGCGAAGGAGAGCCGTCCACGATGGCGGGGATTATCGTGCCGGCTATGCGCCGCGTGCGAGAGCAGACGGATATGGGCTACATCAACATCAATACCAACGCCGGACTGACCGATCACATCAAGGGGATCGTCGATGCCGGATTGGATTTGATGCGGGTAAGTACCATCAGTGCGATCGATGAGCACTACAACGCCTACTACCGGCCACGAGGCTACACGCTGGAAAACGTCGCCCGCTCGGCGGAATACGCCGCTTCCAAAGGCGTCTACACGTCGATCAATTACCTCTGCTTCCCGGGCGTTTTCGACCGTGAAGAGGAGATGGAAGCGATGATTGCGTTTATCCGTCGGACAGGCATCAAGCTGATTCAGCTGCGCAACCTGAATATCGACCCGGAGAGCTATTTGGCAATGATTCCTCCTGCAAAAGGGGAGATCTTCGGGATGAAACAGGCGATCGAAATCTACCAGCAGGAGCTGCCGGACGTGGTGATCGGCTCCTTTACCCACGTGCCGCCAAAAGAGCTGCGCCGCCGGAAGAACCAGGCACAGCCTTGATTTGACAGTTGCATTTCGGATACGGCCGTGCTACTATTTTCTATGTGTATTTTCTATATAACTCTGTTTCGGCAAACGATTCAGGGCGGAAAAGAGGTGTACTGAGATGAAACAAGGCATTCATCCGAACTACAATGTAGTAAAAGTTACATGTGCATGCGGTAACGAATTCGAATCCGGTTCTGTGAAGCAAGCGTTGAAAGTGGAGATCTGCTCCAACTGCCACCCATTCTTCACAGGCAAACAAAAATTCGTTGATGCTGGCGGCCGTGTGGACCGTTTCAAACGCAAATACAATCTTTCTTAATCGGAGATTGGAGCGACCAGGTAGAGCGATCTGCCTGGTTTTGTTTTATCCTTTCAGAAAGATTGCAGAAGCCAACGCCAACGATGGCTTTCGCTATTGAACTTGGCGCCAAGCCAAGTTTTTCTGCTTATGGAATAGATGCGAGATATGAAGAGGCGCAGGAAGGTAAAAAAACCTTCCCGAGTGGAAGGATGTCCTCATACAATAGATACAGAAGCCGTGGAAAGGGCCGGCGTTTGCCGTGCGTTGCCAACGCGGCAATTTAGCATCGCTCAAGGAAGAGTAGAGGGAGACAGAAAACGTGGCGCAACTATATTTCCGTTATGGAGCAATGAACGCCTCCAAATCGATTCAGCTGCTGACGGTAGCCCATAATTACGAGCAGTCCGGCAAAAAAGTCATGGTCTTTGCCCCTGCCATCGACGATCGGTTTGGAGTGGGTAAGGTGGCTTCTCGCGTAGGGATCAGCCGTGAAGCGGTACCGATCGCAGAGCAGTCGGATCTGTACGAGGCAGTGGCGGCGGAGGCCTCTCTCCCCCACTGTGTGCTGGTGGATGAAGGACAATTTCTCAGCCCGCAGCACGTTCAGCAGCTCGTCCGCGTCGTTGACGAACTGGATATCCCGGTCATCGTCTACGGGCTGTTGAAGAATTTTAAAAACGAGCTGTTTGTCGGCAGTGCCCACCTGCTGTGCGAAGCGGACAAGATCGAGGAAATCAAAACGGTCTGCGTCTATTGCAACAAAAAGGCCACACACATTCTGAAATACAAAAACGGCAAGCCCGTCTACACCGGAGAGACCATCGAAATCGGCGGAAACGAGACATACAGCAGTGTATGCCGCCGTCACTATTACCATCCGCCCGCGGAGTAAAATTCTCATTTCCCTGAAAAACGCCGCCCCTGATGCCAGTGCATGGAGAGTCGCGCCGATGCGCACACTATGGCAAAACAGGAGGTGGCTTTTTTCATGCAACTCCCGCCTAATGGAAAGAGAGCAGCGGCCGCAGCAGGAGCGGTTGTATTGCTGCTGGCGATGGCGACTGGCTGCGGCCGTACGATGCCCCAGGAAAGCAGCTACGGCGCGAAGAGCTACGATCCGCAGCAGCACGCGACGATCAAGAGCGACCGCAGTGGAGATATTATCGATAGAGGGGCTCCCCCGATTGAGGATCGCGACAAGCTGATGGGCCGCAATCAAAATCCCAATCTGATCATCGGTCATCCCGAGGTCAGCAACTATCAGGTGGATATGGACAACATGGAGATGATGGCCCGTTCTGTGCAGGGGGTAGAGAATGCGAGGATTACCCTGAGCGGGGGCAATGCCTACGTGACCCTGGACCTGATTCCGAATGTGACGGCCAATGAAGCCCGGAACATTGAACAGCAAGTCATCGCCGCCCTGCGGCAAAAGGTGCCTCGCTACGATTTCCACGTCACTTCCAATGACGGGTACCATCGATAATCTCTCTGACGGCTCGGCTTTTCCCGGGCCGTTTTTGCGTGGCTGGAAAAGCCCGGCAGACGCGGGATTTCTTTGACTTTTTCAGGGTTTCCCCCTATAATTATTCTGTTGCTTTTTGTCTGTTTGACAACATATGTGCCCCTGTCTGATCAGCGGCAGGAGACTTCCATGATAGTTTTTTACAGATATTACTAGGGATTAATTTATTGTAATGGGGTGAATGACTGTGTTCGAACGCTTATCTGCTGTTGAAGAGCGTTATGAAGAAGTAACCAATCTACTATGCGACCCCGATGTCATCAGTGACACCAAGCGGCTGCGGGAGTTGTCCAAAGAGCAATCCTCCCTGGAAGAGACGGTCGCCGTTTATCGTGAATATAAATCGGTAGTGGCTCAGTACGAGGACGCGAAGGCGATGCAGGAGGAAAAGCTGGACGATGAAATGCGCGAAATGGTCAAGATGGAGATCGCCGACCTGTCCAAGCGCAAGGAACAGCTGGAAAATCGACTGAAAATCCTGCTCCTGCCCAAAGATCCCAATGACGAGAAAAACGTCATTATGGAAATTCGCGGAGCTGCCGGCGGGGATGAAGCTGCGCTGTTTGCATCGGATCTGTTCCGCATGTATACGCGCTATGCGGAACGGCATGGTTTTAAGGTAGAAGTGCTGGAAGCACATGCGACCGACATCGGCGGCTACAAGGAAATTATCTTTTCCGTCAGCGGCCGCGGCGCTTACAGCAAGCTGAAATACGAGAGCGGCGCCCACCGCGTGCAACGGATTCCGGCTACCGAATCCGGCGGGCGCATCCATACCTCCACTTCGACTGTACTGGTTCTGCCCGAGGCGGAGGATGTGGAAGTGGAAATCAATGAAAAAGACATTCGCATCGATACATTCTGTTCCAGCGGTGCGGGCGGACAGAGCGTGAATACGACCAAATCCGCCGTGCGGGTAACCCATATTCCGACGGGGATCGTCGTCTCCTGTCAGGATGAAAAATCGCAGCACTCCAACAAGGATAAAGCGCTGCGCGTACTGCGTGCCCGCCTGCTCGACTATCACATGCAACAGCAGATGGCCGAACAGGACGCGACGCGGAAGAGCCTCGTGGGTACTGGTGACCGGAGCGAGCGGATTCGCACCTATAATTTCCCGCAAAGCCGTGTGACCGATCACCGCATTGGCCTCACGCTGCATCGTCTGGAGTCGATCCTGGAAGGCGAAATCGACGAAGTGATCGAAAATCTGATGATGCATGAACAGACGGAGCTGCTAAACAGCCATGCGCACACAGCCTGATTGGTCCGATGTCGTGACGATACGGGAAGCCCTTTTGCGGGCTTCTTCCTTTTTGCGGGAGTGTGGAGCGGCAGACCCGGCTTTTGAGGCGGAGCTGATGCTGCGGCACTGCCTGGGATGGGACCGGACGAAGCTGCTCATCTCCATGAGCGAGACGATCCCGGCCGATGTGCGGGACGAGCTGGCGGAGCTGTGCGAGAGGCGCAGGGGGAGAGAACCCCTCCAGTATATGTTTGGAACGCAAGAGTTTTATGGCCGCCCCTTTCACGTGCGCCCCGGCGTGCTGATCCCGCGACCGGAGACGGAGATTCTCGTCGAGCAGGTGCTGATTCGGGCAGACGAGCTATGGCCGAGCGACGCGTCCCTGCAGGTGGCGGACATCGGCACGGGCAGCGGAGCGATCTGCATCACGCTTGCCTGCGAAAGGCCGCATTGGCAAATCAGCACCGTAGATCTGTCCCCCGATGCGACGGTGATTGCCCGAGAGAATGCAGAAAGGCTGAAGGCCGAGGTCCGTTTTTTGCAAGGCGATCTGGTGCAGCCTCTGCTGGATCGGGGAGAGAAGCTGGATATTCTCGTATCCAACCCTCCCTACATCCCCAGCCGGGATGTGGATGAGCTGGATGACGAGGTAAAGGCATACGAGCCCCGACTGGCTCTGGACGGCGGCGCGGACGGTCTGGATTGCTATCGCCGCCTCTGCCAGGCTTTGCCGCAGCTGTTGAAGGAGACGGCGCTGGTCGCCTTTGAGGTGGGGATCTATCAGGCCAAAGATGTCGCCGGGCTGCTGATGGCCAGCGGCGTCATCGACCGGACGGAAATCGTGCCGGATTTGGCCGGGATTGAGCGGGTCGTGATTGGCATCAAAAAAAGGTGATGATAGGCTTAATGGTTTCAAGGCAGCTCATTGGGGGCTGCTTTTTTTCTTTGATGCTGGGCTGTGGTGAGAAGATGCATGTTTCCCTGCTTCTTCTCCACCAAGGCCACTCACCTGGAATTTTGAAAACCACAGGTATATTCCGAATCTTCTCCGTCCATACTGATTTCTAAAGAGAGAGACTAGAAAACGAGAACGGCGATATCAGTTATGAGAGGGAGAAGGGTATCTATGAAACGATTCTTGTTGGTTGCGTTTAGCATGGCGACGTTGATGATGAGCTGGGAGGGACAGCTTACCTCGGCCAATGTGCTCGATAACGGGCCGATCCCTCAAGAATCCATTCGACTGCGTATTATCGCGAACAGCGATCGGGTGCAGGATCAATGGCTGAAGCGGGAAGTCCGCGATGCCATCGTCGATCAGATAAATGTGTGGGTAAAAGATATCGAATCCTATGAAGAAGCCAAAACGGTCGTGGCAGCGAAATTGCCGGAACTCCAGACGCTTGTGGACAACACGATCCGCGAGCGCGGCTTTTCCTATCAGGCTGAAGTGGATTTGGGCCGTGTGCCCTTTCCGACTAAGCTGTACGGTTCCTATGTGTACCCGGCTGGTGAATACGAGGCACTGCGTGTCCGGATCGGCGAGGCACAGGGACAAAACTGGTGGTGTGTGCTGTTTCCGCCGCTCTGTTTTATCGACATGTCCAACGGCGATGCCGTCGCCTCTGCTCAAGAAAAGCGCAGAGACGCGGGACCGGCTCGAAGTGAGCAAACGGTTTTTGCCGAGGATGCCGAGTATGCTGTGGACACCGAGAATGGTGACGATGCCGAGGATGCTAAAAATGATACAGACGTATCCGTGCACCGGCCTGCTTGGGATGAGCGTGCCGCCTACCAGGAGTGGCGTCTGTCCCGCTTGGACAGGAGTTGGAGCCGCGTGAGTGAACAGCAAGACGGCCATTCTGCCGGAGTGGAGACTGCGACGTCTACAACCGATGCCGTTGCCGTTACGGATGTGGATACAGCTCCGGAGCAGCCCCAAGTAGAGGTCCGTTTTTACCTCTGGGAGAAGCTCGCCGCCCTCTTTTAAAGATGCCCCCTCTCTAGCCTGTTCCTTTGGAACGGGCTTTTTTTACTGTAGCTTCCAGAGCTTCTTCCTGATACAGCAAGAATAACCAACCGCTAAATTGCGGTCCCCTTGAATCGACCTCGATAGAGGTTTTCTTACGGGGGGTGGGACAAGCGCCACGAGGCTTCGCCTGCGAGACAGAATGCAAAGTTATTCACAAGTTACCCACAGGCTGTTGAAAACTTTTCCCCGCGACACTATACTAAAGGCACAAAATGTTGCAAGATGCGCAGTAGAAAGGAATTTTGCAGATGGATTGGGAATGGGATACGAAGGAATGGATTGTGGATAAAAATGTGGAAAATCTGCAAAGCTGTACACAGATTGTGGATGCCGCCCGTTTTTTGCGTGACGGGGAAACGGTTGCCTTTCCCACGGAAACGGTCTACGGACTGGGCGCCAATGCATTGTCTGACGAGGCTGTGGGAAAAATATTCATTGCAAAAGGAAGGCCGAGTGATAATCCTCTTATTGTCCACATCGCGGAAAAAGAACAGTTGCGTGAGATCGTCGCCTCCCTGCCGGAAAAGGCAACCCCGTTGATAGAGGCCTTTTGGCCGGGACCGCTGACGCTCATTCTGCCCAAAACAGACAAGGTGGCATCGCTGGTTACGGCAGGCTTGGATACGGTCGGGGTGCGAATGCCGGATCACCCGATCGCACTGGCCCTGATCAAACAGGCGGGGGTGCCCGTGGCGGCCCCTAGTGCCAACCGTTCGGGCAGGCCGAGCCCGACTACGGCCCAGCACGTCCTGACCGATCTGTCCGGCAGGATCGCCGGTGTGATTGACGGCGGCGCTACCGGTGTCGGAGTGGAATCGACCGTGTTGGATGTGACCGTGGATCCTCCCTTGATTTGCAGGCCGGGCGGAATCACCCGGGAGCAGTTGGAAGCGGTGGTCGGAGAAGTGCGGCTGGACCCGGCTTTTCTGGTTGACGCTGCGGAAACGCCCCGCTCTCCTGGCATGAAGTACGCCCACTATGCGCCCGAAGGTGAAATGTGGCTGATCCAGGGGGAGGACTCCCAGGTGAAAGAACAGATGCGGATCATGCTCGCGGAAGCCAAGCGGCAAGGCCGCAAGACCGGCGTGATCGCTACCGAGGAATCGCTTTCCTACTGGGAGCGGCAGCCCGAGGCTGATGTCGTGTTGTCGGTCGGTTCGGGAGCGGAGCTCGGCCAGGTGGCCCAGCAATTGTACGGCGTCCTGCGCCAATTTGATGAAGACCATGTGCAATTTATCGTCGGCCCTACGTTTCCGCGCAGCGGGATTGGCATGGCCGTGATGAACCGCCTGGAAAAAGCGTCGGGCGGCCGAATTTTGTCTGTGTAGCATGTCTAATCGCCCTCTTGTCCGCATAAATGTGAAGACAGGAGGGGAGCGACGTGGACCTTGCCTTATTTCACTGGGGCCAATTTTTGACCCTGCTGATCATCGCTTTTGCACTTAGCATGGATGCCTTCTCTCTCGGAGTAGGGGTGGGAATGGTCGGCATCCGATTGAGGGAAATCGTAAAGGTGAGTGTGACCATCGGTCTGTTCCATATCGCGATGCCCTTGCTGGGAATCGCTGTCGGGGGTTACTTGTCCGACATGATAGGAGATATCGCCGTCTTTGTTGGCGGAACGGTGTTGATGGGAATTGGCATACATATGATCTGGAACGGGTTTGCCGGTGATGATGACAAAAGCGTGCTGCAGACAAAAGGCTTTGGCCTCTTGTTGTTTGCGTTCAGCGTCAGTCTGGACGCATTGACCGTCGGCTTCTCTTTTGGCCTGATGGAAATCAACCGCTATTTGGCCGTCTCCCTGTTTGGCCTCATCGGCGGCGTCATGTCCTATGTGGGCCTCATGATCGGCCGCAGCATGGGAGGATGGCTGGGGGATTACAGCGAAGTATTAGGTGGATTGATACTGCTTTGCTTTGGATTGAAATTTATCCTTTGAATGATGGAAGCCGCTGGTGAAAGAAGGATACCGAGCGGCTGCATCTTCAGGAGGGGGATCAGGAATGCGGATTTTATTTGTTTGCACGGGAAATACCTGCCGCAGTCCCATGGCGGAAGCGCTGCTGCGGGAGCGGATCCAGGCAGCGGGAAACGGCTGGGAGGTGCGGTCGGCCGGAGTGGCCGCCTATGAAGGACAGCCGGCGTCCAGTCAAGCCGTTCAGGTGATGGCGGAGTACGGCATCACGCATCAGCATCAGGCTTCGCGAGTAAACAGCGATCTGGTGGAGTGGGCGGACGTCATTCTGACGATGACGGGCAGTCACAAATCGCTGCTCAACAGTTATTTCCCCGAGGCGCAGTCTAAGGTATTTACGCTGATGGAGTTCGCCGGAGTAGAAGGACTGGGAGACATCGCCGATCCGTTTGGCGGCTCTGTGGATGACTATCGGCGCTGCGCTCAGGAGCTGGACGGACTGTTGGACAGGCTGTGGAATCGGCTGTCCGCCGGCGAATAAGGGCGGGTGACGAACAATACCGCTTTTAGTAGTGAAAATGTTCACTTTTTACGGCAGGGTTTCTAGGGTATAATGAGAACAGAATATGCACAAGCGAGGGATAACGATGAAAGTGGCCATTGGTTCAGACCACGGCGGGTACAAATTGAAAGAGGAAATCAAAGGGCTGCTCGCCAGCATGAATGTGGAAGTTGTCGATGTGGGATGCACCTGCGAAGACTCCGTGGACTATCCGGACTACGCGCAACCCGTCGCAGAAATGGTGGCCGCAGGCGAGTGCGACCGGGGGATTTTGGTGTGCGGAACGGGCATCGGCATGTCCATTGCAGCCAATAAAATCCCGGGTATCCGCTGTGCGCTGGTCCATGATACCTTCTCCGCAAGGGCTACCCGCGAGCACAATAATTCCAATGTGCTGGCCATGGGTGAGCGCGTCATCGGGCCTGGTCTGGCACTGGACATCGTGAAGATTTGGCTGGAGACGGAATACCAGGGCGGCCGTCATGAACGCCGTCTGGAAAAAATCGCCGGGATCGAAACAAAACATGCGGGAGTGAAGTAAGGTGGACCTGCTTCTGATCGAACAGCAAGCCAGAGAGGTCGTGACCGAGGTGGCGGCGATGGCTCAGCTTCGGCCAGGCCAATTGCTCGTCATCGGTTGCAGCACCAGTGAGGTAGCGGGGAAGCATATCGGCAAAGCGGGCAGCCGGGAAGTGGCGGAAGCGCTGTTCCGCGGGATCTCTTCCGCAGCCGAGCAGCAGGGTTTCTCGCTGGCTTTCCAATGTTGCGAACATTTAAACAGAGCGCTCGTGGTCGAGAGACAGACGATGGAGCGCGGGGGACTGGAGGAAGTGTCGGTGGTGCCGGTGCCCAGCGCCGGCGGGTCGATGGCAGCCTGTGCTTTTGAGAAGATGGCTGATCCGGTCGTGGTGGAACACATCCAGGCTCATGCGGGAATTGACATCGGGGACACCTTGATCGGGATGCATCTGAAGCATGTTGCCGTTCCTCTGCGGCCTACCCGCCGCATGATTGGGGAAGCCCATGTCACGGCGGCCCGCACCCGTCCCAAGCTGATTGGCGGCTCCCGTGCCGTGTATGAGCGGACGTTGCCCAATCAGAGCTGTACATGAGTCGTTTGTCAGGCAAGGCAGTTCAGGCGGTTCCCCCTGCGGGGACTCCTTTTTACCAATCATAGAAAAGATTCAGGAGGAGAAAAACCATGCTAGAGTTTTTGCGCAAACAGGATTCTCAAGTAGCAGAAGCAATCGAATTGGAATTGGGCAGACAGCGTGACAAAATCGAACTGATCGCATCGGAGAACTTCGTCAGCCGTGCCGTCATGGAAGCGATGGGAACGGTACTGACCAACAAGTATGCCGAAGGATACCCGGGCCGCCGCTACTACGGCGGTTGTGAATATGTCGATATCGTAGAAAACATCGCGCGCGACCGCATCAAGGAGCTGTTCGGAGCCGAGCACGCAAACGTGCAGCCGCATTCCGGGGCCCAAGCGAACATGGCGGTATACTTCACCATTCTGCAACCGGGCGATACGGTGCTGGGAATGAATCTGTCCCACGGCGGTCACTTGACTCACGGCAGCCCGGTCAACTTCTCCGGGACGCTTTACAACTTTGTGGAGTACGGCGTGGACGAGCAGTCCCACCGCATTAACTACGAAGACGTGCGCGCCAAGGCTTTGGAGCACAAGCCCAAGCTGATCGTGGCAGGAGCCAGCGCCTATCCGCGCACGATCGATTTTGCGAAGTTCCGTGAAATCGCGGACGAAGTGGGTGCCTACTTCATGGTGGATATGGCTCATATCGCCGGACTGGTGGCAGCCGGACTGCATCCGAATCCGGTGCCGTATGCGCACTTCGTTACCTCTACCACCCACAAGACGTTGCGCGGTCCTCGCGGCGGTCTGATATTGTGCAAAGAAGAGTTCGCCAAAGCGATCGACAAGTCTGTATTCCCTGGCGTACAGGGCGGCCCGCTGATGCACGTAATCGCGGCGAAAGCGGTAGCCTTCGGCGAGGCGCTGGAGCCTTCGTTCAAGCAATACGCCCAGCAAATCATTGACAATGCCCGCGCATTTGCAGAAGCGCTGCAAGCGGAAGGTCTCACGCTCGTGTCCGGCGGAACGGACAACCACCTGGTTCTGCTGGATGTGCGCAACCTGGGCTTGACCGGAAAAGTGGCCGAGCACCTGCTGGACGAAGTAAATATCACGACCAACAAAAACACCATTCCGTACGATCCGGAAAGCCCGTTTGTCACTAGCGGCGTGCGCATGGGAACCCCGGCGGTGACCAGCCGCGGCTTTGACGGGGAAGCGATGAAGGAAGTAGCGGCGATTATCGCGCTCACCCTGAAAAATCCGGAAGATGCTGCGAAGCACGAGGAGGCACGCAAGCGTGTCGCCGCTCTGTGTGCGCGCTTCCCGATGTATGAAGGATTGACGGTGTAACGATTTGTCTTGGGATTATATTTGCATGCAGACCTCATGATTAATGTGAGGTCTGCATTTTTTTTTGAGAGCCTATCGATCTGACTTGCAAAGTTCTTTTGCTCGGAATGTAGCTGTGGTGAGAAGAAGCATGTTTCCCTGCTTAGCTCCGGGCTCCGCCCCCTGGGGAGCGTGTACTGTCCGCTCCGGGGAGCTTCGCGGGGGAGACGCAAAAGCAGCACCGCTCCGAGGTCATCCCAGGGTTGCGCTCCTGTATCCCGCGAATCTCCCTCCGCTGAGCGAGGGCTCCACAGTCGCACCGCAGGGAAACATGCTTCTTCCCGAACAGTAATTTTTCAACCATTTGCGGGCAAAAGCTAGGATGATAGGTAAAAGAAAGATGAATCATGATGTCATCCATTTTAAGACGGTAACAATGGGCTCAGCTGTATCTCGGATGACGGCTAGAAAAACTGATGCTTCATTAGCTAAGACCAATCTTTTCATTCATTGCAGAAGCCCGAAGAAGCAGTATGTTCGCAGAAGAATCATGTTTCCCTGCGGGCGACTGTGGAGCCCTCGCTCAGCGGAGTGGCGTTTGGCGGGAAACAGGGGCGCAACTCTGATTCACTTCGGAGCGACACGACTTTTGCGCACCCACGCCAAACGCTGCGGAGCGGACAGTCAATCATCCATGGGGGCGGAGCCCGGAGCCAAGCAGGGAAACATGATTCTTCTCACCAGGGCTGCGTAACACGGAAAATTCCTCCGCGAAACAGCAAAAAAGAATGAAGATTGCACAAATTGACGTTGGCCTGCTCCTCCGCTATTATGAGAAGGATGTATTGACAAGTGGAAACGGAGGAACGGACATGAGCCGCGTTAACGTGTTAGATCATCCGCTGATTCAGCATAAGGTAACATTCATCCGCGACAAAAACACGGGAACCAAAGAATTCCGTGAGCTGGTGGACGAAGTAGCCACGCTGATGGCTTACGAAATCACCCGCGACATGCCTCTGGAGGAGACGACTATTGAAACACCGGTAGCTACCTGTACGTCACGTGTCATTGCCGGTAAAAAAGTAGGGTTAATTCCGATTCTTCGCGCAGGACTCGGTATGGTGGACGGCATTTTGCAGCTCATTCCTGCAGCCAAGGTCGGTCACGTGGGCCTGTACCGCGATCCGGAGACACTCCAGCCTGTGGAGTACTACGTAAAGCTGCCGAGTGATATCGCCGAGCGGGAATTGATCGTGATCGACCCGATGCTGGCCACCGGAGGATCGGCTGCTGCTGCGATTACCGCTTTGAAAAACCGGGGCGCCAAAAGCATGAAGCTGATGTGCCTGATCGCCGCGCCGGAAGGCATCAAGCTGGTGCAGGAAGAGCATCCTGACGTCGATATCTACGTAGCCGCGATTGACGAGTACCTGAACGATCACGGCTATATCGTGCCGGGCTTGGGCGACGCCGGCGACCGACTGTTTGGAACAAAGTAGGAGAGGGATCCGATGAAGAAGCTAAAAGTGATGACCGTCTTCGGGACGCGTCCGGAAGCGATCAAGATGGCGCCGCTTGTCCATGAGTTGAACAAGCACCCCGAGCACATCGAACCGATTGTATGCGTCACGGCGCAGCACCGTCAAATGCTGGATCAGGTTCTCGACATCTTTGGAATTCAGCCGGATATTGACCTGAATATTATGAAGGACCGCCAAACCCTGGTGCAAATCACGACCCGGGCACTGGAGCAGCTCGACCAGGTGATGAAAGAAACAAAGCCGGATATGGTGCTGGTGCACGGAGACACGACGACGACTTTTGTCGCCAGTCTGGCCGCCTTTTACAACCAGGTGGCGATCGGTCACGTCGAAGCCGGTCTTCGCACGTGGGACAAGTATTCGCCCTTCCCGGAGGAGATGAACCGCCAGTTGACCGGAGTGATGGCCGATCTGCACTTCTCTCCGACAGAGGGGTCCGCGACCAATCTGCGGCTGGAAAACAAGGCAGAGAACGCGATCTACATCACGGGCAATACCGCGATTGATGCATTGAAAACCACGGTTCGCGACGACTACCGTCACCCGGTGCTCGACCTCGTGCAGGGGAAAAAGATGGTGCTGATGACGGCACATCGCCGGGAAAACCTGGGCGAACCGATGCGCCGTATTTTCCGTGCCGTCAGACGGCTGGTCGATGAGCATCCGGAGATTGCGGTCGTTTATCCGGTTCACCTGAATCCTGCGGTACAGGAGGTCGCACAGGAAGTTCTCGGCGGCCATGACCGCATTCATTTGATCGAACCGCTGGACGTGCTTGATTTCCACAATATGGCCCGGCGCGCGTATCTGATCCTGACCGATTCCGGCGGTGTTCAGGAAGAGGCGCCATCACTGGGCGTACCGGTATTGGTGCTGCGAGACACGACCGAGCGTCCGGAGGGAATCGCAGCGGGCACGCTGAAGCTGGCTGGCACGGAGGAAGACCAGGTCTATCAGATGGCCAACCACTTGCTGAAAGATTCGCAAGCATACAATGAAATGGCCCAGGCTGCCAATCCGTATGGAGATGGAGAGGCCTCCCGCCGCATTGTAGAGGCGATTCTCTATCATTTTGGTAGAAGACCTGAACGGCCGGACAGATTTCGTCCCGGGATATAGGGATAAAAGAACTTCGTGAACGGCAAAAGAGGCGCATAAGATGGCGCCTCTTGTTTGATTTTAATACATCTCCGGTATTTATTCAGATGTGAAGTAGGCAGAGCACCCATTGCCACCCAGCTTTGATCTATTCAGTAAGTAATCTCCTATTCATAAATTTTAATTGATATAGCAGTCGCGTTCTCGTCATTCGTTTTTGTAATGATCAAGAGATATGCTTGCCCATCTTTTTCCACATGCAGAACCTTGGGAGAATCGACCGTACGAACTGTCCACCCATCTTTCACCAGATATGATGTGTATTTCTCCCATACAACATCGTATTGTTCTTTGATCGTAAGAGAAAATTTATCTTCCGGACTTCTCATTTCCGCTTTTTGTGGAACAGGAAAGTTATCGACTCGAATGAACTCTAACGTCTCGGCTTTTTGTTGAGAGCAAGCAGACAGCAGTAAAGTAGGGATTATACAGCATAAAGTAAGAATTTCTCTTGATTTACGGCTCGAAATAATTGGCATTATCCATCTCCCATCCATAGACCGTGTAACCGGCATCGAACCACCTCGATAAAGGGGAGTCTTTCTTATCATCGGTGTGTTGAGTAACCAAAGGTCTTCCTGCCGAAGTATGTGCTGTTACAATGGCGGTATGGTCAATATGTCCATCTCCACTAAAATCAGCATTTACAGCATCTCCGACAGCTAAATCAGTATCTTTTGGCGCAAGATCAGCACGATACCTCCAGTGTCTGTAAAAATTATGTGCGCCTCCCCAAGAATGTGTCGGGCGGTAGTCGTCATAGAACCAGTTGTAATCACCAGACCAATTTCTCCACGTTACCATTCCACCCGCATATAAGGCTTGAGAAACAAAGTTGGTACAGTCATTCCATCTGTCCCAGCAATCCGGATCGTATATGTCGCAACCATTGTAACGAGCATAATAATCATAATCAGGATTGCGGGAGTTATACCATTTGTATGCATAATCTTTTGCCTTTGTTCTACTGTATGGATACGTTGAAAGAGTTGTTACCTCTTCACTTTCATGGTTAATAATATCGCTTTCATTATATTCTGTCGAATTGTTTTCGAGAGGCATTAAGCTATAAAGATCGATTGCTTCCTCATGTGATAAGGTTTCCCCAGATTCAATCGCGCTCTTATACTTTTTAATTTTCTCATTTTGACTAAAGTTCTCATATAAGTCCATGAATTTGATAAACTCGATTACCTTTTTCATTTGCACATCCGAAAAGGTATCAAACTTTGTTGCCATGCGTTTAACATAAGTCTGAAAACCTAAATCATCAAGATCAATTTTTACCTTGAGGTCATTTTCTTTGGCATAGTCGGCTAAGAGATAGATAGCTTCTTTATACTTTTGTTCTCCTCTCTTTTTGTTGTCTTCCTTTGAACCGTCTAGTTGTTTTAAAAAACGGATATCTGTTGAAGTAATATTAATTCCGCCTGTCATTCCGTCCGTCGTTTTATTTTTCTTACGCTGCTCTTCAATGTAATTATTCACCGTTTTCTGTTTACCATTCGTGATGTCCTTTGTGAAGCTTGGATTTTCCCCTGTACCTACAGCTATCATTGTCTGAGGGACTATGAGGGTAAAAGCAAGCGCGGTTGCCAAAAGAACTTGTACTTTGGATACCTTGAACTTCACGCCAAACACACTCTCCTTAAATTGGTAAATTTGTAGATATTTCCAATTTTACGCATTATTAAACTGAAAAGCAAGTCTTTTTTTCTTTTTTTGTAAATTGACTATTGGTTCACTTTTCCATCTGGAAATGTGCCAAATCAATGCAACAAAAGGCGGCGTCAAGCGTCTTACTATTGATTAAGTCGCCAGCAAGAAAAAACAGAGAGTGGGAATGGGAGAGGAGTTATCAACATGAGAGCGCGGAAGATGGTATCGCTGCTCACGGCTGCTGCGGTAGCCTGGGGAGCTTTTATTCCGTTTGCCCCTCTGTCGGTCAATGTGGCACAGGCGCGGGCGGAAACGAGTGCACTGCAGCTGATGTGGCAGACACCCATTGGGGAAGGCACCACCTTACATAAATATACAAAGTCATTTGCAGATCAACAAATTACCGTCATGGTCACCAAAATCGATCTGAATAATCCCTACGTGGAGGTCAAGCCGATCTACGGTACGAAAGGGAAGCTGACAGATCGCCAAACCATTACCCAGATGGCCCGGGAAAGCGGGGCAGTAGCCGCGATTAATGCGGACTTCTTCAATATGACCAAACGGGGAGCTCCTTTTGGGATCGTAATGAAGGACAAGGAACTGATCTCCTCGATGGGGCTCATCTCTTATTGGTACAGCCTGGGCATTACGAGCGACAAGACGGCTTTGATTGACAAGTTCGGCTTCACGGGAAAAGTAACGGCCCCCACCGGTCAATCCTTTCCGCTTCAGGGCGTCAACAAGGAAGAGTACAACCCCAGTGAAGGACGAAAAAGCCACCTGAATCAGCTGAACATGTACACGCCGTCATTCGGGCAGACCAGTCTGGGGACCATTCCCGGCTACAAGGATGTCGTGGAGGTTCTATTCGTTGACAATGTCGCCAAAGAAGTGCGGATCAATCAGCCGGGCTTCTACATCCCCTACAATGGCTATGTGCTGTGGGGGCATGGCACGGCTGCAGCCTTCTTGAAACAAAACTTTCCAGTCGGATCTACGGCCACCGTCGAATATCAGACGACTCCGAACAATCAGGAATGGGCGCATGCCGTCGGCGGCAACGTGCTGTTGGTGGATCAGGGCAGGCCGCTGACGTCGTTCCAGGCCGACAAATCCATCACGTCCCTCAATGCCCGCACAGCCGTCGGGATTACCCAGGACGGGAAAACCTTGTTCATGGCCGTCGTAGACGGAACCAAAGGAGTGTATTTGGACGAGCTGGCGAAAATCATGGCAGAGCTGGGCTCCTACAGGGCCGTCAACTTTGACGGCGGGGGCTCTACGACCATGTCTGTTCGGATGCTCGGCGAGACACAGGCTCACCTCGCCATGCAGCCCAAGGGTGGCGCCGAGCGGAGAGTGCCGACCGGGCTGGCTGTCTTCAATACGGCTCCTCCGGGAGAGTTGGCCGGAATGGTGCTGCACGGGCCGACGGAATTGCTGATCGGGCAGACCGCCGAATTCACACCGAAAGCCTATGACAATCACTACCAGCCCTACGCGCTTGACCCTTATGCCGTCTCATGGGAGGTAAACCGCCCCGATGCTGGCTCCTTTACGGGCAACCGGCTGACGCCACTCAAGTCGGGTCAGCTGTCCTTTACAGCCAGGGCAGGCAGCGTAGCGCAGCAAAAAGAGGTGCACGTCATCTCCGGCAGCGAAGTGCAGCAGATCATCGTTTCGCCCAATCCGATCCATCTCGCGCCGGGACAAGTGCTGCCTCTCGATGTCAAAATTAAGACAACAAAGGGACAAGTCATACAAGCGACGCCGATGAGCGTGCAAACCAGTGTAAATGCGAATGTGGCAACGGTAAATGACCAGCTGCAGATCGTCGCCGGGGAAGAGACTGGCAGCGGCAGCCTGACCGTTGTGTACGACGGGGTCGCGACCAGTGTGCCGTTTGTCGTCGGTCAGCTGGAGCAGCCGTGGATTACCTTTGACAATCAGGTGGGCATGCACCATGCCGCGATTCCGGAATCGCTCAATGCGAGCGGATCGTTTACGGCCGTTGCAGACCCGGTGTTCCGCACCAGCAAATCCGCCAAACTGGTCTACAACTTCTCGGGTGCGCCACAAGGCCAATTGCGCATTGCGTATGGCCGCATCAGCTCTCAGCCGCAGCAAATCCCGGGCAAGCCGATTGGACTGGGACTTTGGGTAAACGGGGACAACAGCAAGCATTGGCTGCGCGCGGAGGTACTCGATGCGAACGGCAAACCGGTCTACGTCGATCTGGCCAAAGAAATCGACTGGACGGGGTGGAAGCAGGTAAAAGGATACTTCCCGGCAAACGTCGCCTATCCGCTGCAGTTGCGAAGCATTTACGTGGTAGACCGCATCGAAGACGGTCACCAGCAAGACAAGGGAACGCTGCATTTTGACGAAATCTCGCTCATCCTGCCAGCCTCTGCGGGAACGGCCCCCAAAGGAGCCGACGTCGCTGCGGAAATACCGGGCACTCTGTCGCTGGGAGCGGAGCTGGATCTCCACTACTCGCTGGAGAGAGCAGCGTCATTCCTGGATACTGCTTCGATCAAGGTGAATTCGATTGTACCGCAGCCGCTTCCGGGCTACGTCCCGGCCGACTATTCCTTTACGATCAAACCGCTGACGTATAAGGAAGGGCAGGAGGATCAGATCTCCACTTCGCCGATGAAGCTCACGCTGGTGCCCAAAAAGTGGATTGCCGGCAAGGGAGTAGGACTCCTCTACGTGAACGAGGTTCATCACACATTTGATCAGCTGGTCGGCACGATGAACGCAGAGGGGCAGTGGGTCTATGAGGTCAATGACTATGGCACCTACATTCCGTACTACCTGAATGGAGCCGGTGGCGGTGCAGCCTTTACGGATATCGTCAATCATCCGGCGAAAAAGGAAATTGCGTACATGGCTGAAAAAGGCTACGTCAAAGGGATGACAGAGACGACGTTTGGTCCCGAGATCCCGCTTACACGTGCGCAATACGTTACATTGCTGGCGCGAACCTTCAACTGGGAGCTGCCTTCCGCCCCCAAACTGAAATTTAAGGATAAAATTCCGGATTACGCGCAGGGAGCTGTTCAGGTAGCCATTTCCAAAGGATTGGTCAAAGGCTATCCGGACAATACCTTCCGCCCTGACCAACCGGTGACAAGAGCGGAAGCAGCCGTCATTTTGGATCGCGTGATGAACAAAAAAGCCGCGACGAGCAAAACGCTCTCGGACAAAAAGACGTGGCCGACCTGGGCTGCCCCGTCGATTGCCAACGTGGTGGGCTTGGGTCTGATGGATCCTGTCGGCGGAAAATTTGACCCGAACAAGCCGACGACCCGCGCGGTCAGTGTGGTCGCTCTGTACCGGATCGTCAATAAATGATCAAGACAGTCGTGATAAACAGGAGACCGGCTATCTTCCCTTACGGGGAGGTAGCCGGTTTTTTTGGATTTTACTTGTGTAAAAAGTCCCTATAGCTATGGCGGGAGGGGTTGGAAATAATATCCTGAGGCTCCTAGTGCTTTTCATACTTTGGCAGGATGCACCTCTATTATCCAAATACTATCATTTGCTGGGCAAGATGGAGGATCCCGTCTCGTATCGAAAGGCCAGGTACGGAGATGAGCGCCGGGGCATGTACCGGGATGAGCAGGGGATCTTGCGGGAACCAGACGGTGCGATTGCCTGGGGGTTCATTGGACAGTATCGGGAGAAAAATCCGGCTCTCTATGAGGAGTTCATCTACCCCACATACGAGCATGGCGAGCGCGTCGAATATTGGGGCGGAAAAGTGGCAGCATGGGCAGACGAAAACCGCATGGATATTGAGGATGCGGCAAAGGTGATTGCGTTTGTCCCGGAAGAACTGCGGAAAGAAACAATGGAGAATGCTTATTTCCATGTTGCTGTGAAAGCGGCGCAAGACGGAGGAGATTTGCCTGATATGGGGGCTGTATTTCCTCTGGCAGTGGCGGGCTCAATCAAACATACGGGCAAGGCGCCGGGGAAGGTTAAGCAAACGTCTGAGCCAAATGGAAGTAAGAGCGGTTTGGTACAAGGGGCTGAGGGGACGTCAAAAAATCAATTAAAATTCGTTACTGAGGTAGGTGTGGAAAGTGCAAGAAAACTGGGAACGCTGGGAACCAGTATTTGGTTTGTCATCAAAGTACTATGTAGAGTCATTATCAGATAGTATCGAGGGCTTTAGAATTTTGTTGTCTGACGCAAATGACGAAAAAAAGAAGGTTGAAGTGATATTTGAAGACTCCGTGCATGCTTATAGGAGTACAGATGAAAGTTTTAGACAAAGTGCAATAAATATGATTGATGAACTATATGGAACCGAGTTTTACGCAGAATGGACCTTTTTTAAGGTTACTAATTCTAAATATATTCAATGGTTATCAGAACAATCATATGGAATTACAGAATCAGAATCGCTTATACACTTCTCCATTTTGGCAGGCGACTCAATTGTAGATGTTATCGCTGCATACGAACCAAAAATAAAAAAAATTTAGACAGGCTGAGTTTACATCGTGACATCAACTTACAATACAGCCAAACCAAACACAAGACAACTTGATAAACAACAGGTCCATTTTGGGTCAGATCCCACCATAATGGACCTGTTTTTTTTGCGATCTCCGATTTCCCCGTCAATCACCAAAGCCCCTCCGCACCTCAAAAACAGCCAAAAAAAGACCCAACCGAATCACTAAACCCTATTTGTTAGTCAGCGTTGTAAAAAATTCACAAATGATCAGATGGAAAAGCAAAATTGGCTACCACCACTTCCAACTACGACGACGAACTGGCAACCAAAACAAGCAGTACCTTTGGCATCCATTTACACAAATAAAGGACCACATAGCGGATGATCCGCTCATCATCGCCCGCGGGATGGGATTAAGCCGATGCCGTCTGCTCACGGCCGTGATCGGCAAGTACGAACGGAAATAAGCTGCGGACAATGGAGTGCCGGCGACCTATGATTACGTCTATTTGTCGGTGTGAGCAAGCAGGCAGGAATATTCCCTCCTGAAATGGAATGGTATGTTGGTGGAAAGTCTATCATCAGAGAGTCAAGGAGTGAATCATGTCATGAGTCAAAGGGAAATCGTGATTGCTAGCGCAGTTCGCACGGCCATCGGGAGTTTTCAAGGTACGCTGGCAACTGTAAGCGCTACCCAATTGGGAGCGATTGTGCTCGAAGCGGCTCTGGAACGCGCCGGAGTAGCCAAAGAGGCCGTAGATGAAGTGATTATGGGGAACGTTCTGCAGGCGGGCCACGGCCAGAATCCGGCCCGCCAGGCAGCGATCAAGGCGGGTCTGCCGCAAGAGGTTCCTGCGATGACGATCAACAAGGTGTGCGGCTCCGGTCTCAAAGCGGTCCATCTGGCGGTACAGTCCATTCTCTCCGGGGATGCCGAGGTCGTACTCGCAGGCGGCATGGAAAATATGAGCCAGGCCCCTTATCTCATGGAAGGCGCTCGCAGCGGCTATCGCATGGGCGATCAAAAAGTAGTCGACAGCATGATCCGCGACGGCCTTTGGTGCGCATTCAACGACTATCATATGGGAATCACGGCGGAAAACCTCTGCGAGCGGTATGGCCTGACGCGTGAGGAACAGGATGAGTTTGCCGCCTGGAGCCAGGAAAAGGCCCAGCGCGCCATCAGCGAAGGGCGCTTCCAGGAAGAGATCGTCCCCGTTCCGATTCCGCAGAGAAAAGGAGATCCGGTACTGTTCGCGACCGACGAATTCCCGCGTGCGGGAGTGACCGCGGAAGCGCTGGCCAAGCTCCGCCCAGCCTTTAAGAAAGACGGTACGGTCACAGCGGGCAATGCTTCCGGCATCAACGACGGGGCGGCCGCGGTTTTGGTCATGTCCGGGGAAAAAGCGCGTGAGCTGGGCGTAAAACCGCTGGCTCGCATCGTGGCCAATGCCAGTGCCGGCGTAGATCCGAGCATCATGGGAATTGGGCCGGTGCCAGCTACCCAGCGCGTTCTCGCCAAAGCGGGGCTGACTCTCGATCAAATCGACCTGATTGAAGCCAACGAGGCGTTTGCCGTCCAATCGCTGGCTGTCGGCAAAGAATTGGGCATCGACAAAGAGAAACTGAACGTCAACGGCGGGGCGATCGCACTCGGCCATCCGATCGGCGCGAGCGGGGCCAGGATCCTGGTAACGCTCGTACATGAATTAGGCAAGCGATCTGGGGCAAAATATGGATTGGCTACCCTTTGCATCGGCGGCGGCCAAGGCGTGGCGACTGTCGTAGAAAGCCTGGAAAACTAATCCGAAGAAACCGGTTTCAAAGCGCGGGGAAAACACGCGTTTTGTAAATGAAACCAACGGTTTTTCAAATGTGAACGCTTTGTGTACACAGTCGTATGCGCGTTGACAAAGGGAATAAATCTTCGTTAATATGAATGAGGGCTAACGGGCTACCAAAGCCCTCTCTTTATCTGAGAGGTGTACCTTACTTGGCGAAATTTGATAGTCCCTGGCGAGCAATTGGTTTTGCAGGCTTGGTTGGCATAGATTTTGCCATCTGCATCGTGGCAGGTGTATTGATCGGCAGATACGTGGATCGCTTGTTGTCCACAAATCCCTGGTGCATGCTGATTGGATTGCTTCTGGGTCTTGCAACGGGCGTGTACAGTGTCTATCGATTGATTCGCCCTTACCTCTAGGAGGTGGAAATGGAACCGATTGCAAACGCAGTGCGAAAAACATTTCGCTATGCTTTTTATGGTTTGGCCATCGTTCTGATCCTTCTTGCTCTACTGCCCGCGTACGCACTGTTTTGGCAAGGGATGCTGCTCGGCATCGCCGCAGGCATGGTCAATACGCTTGTCCTGTTTAACAAGGTGTGGCGCGTCGGACAGGTGACGGAAGGTGTGCGACCGAGAGGAACGGGGACGATCCAACGATTTCTCGTCGCCGGTTTGGCAGCGTACCTCACTGTTCTTTTTCCTCATCTCTTTCAATTGTCTGGAGTCCTGATTGGCTTGTTTTTGGTTCATGGACTCAGCTCTCTATTGGTATACCGCTCCTTACTATAGAAGATATGCTGGTAGACTTTTTTATGCAGTAGCCGTACATTCCGAGGGTATGTTCGAAGACAGCTATGTAGACAGTTTCGGACAACCTCGATATGCCAAAGAAAGGGGTGAAAAGATGGGGCATCATTATACCTTGCGATTTCGGTTATTCGACATGGTTTTTGACGTATCGACGATGATCATGACGGTCCTTACCGCGTTAATCGTCTTTATTTTCATGTATGCCATGACTCGCAAGCTGGAAACCGGCGTTCCCGGTAGAAAGCAAAATGCAATTGAATGGGTTTTTGACTTTGTCAAAAACGTCGGGGCAGGTTACATGGACCCGAAAAAGGTCATGATGTTAATGACGTTGGGGCTCACGCTGTTTCTCTACATTTTCTTCGGAAACCAGCTGGGTGTTATCCTCAATGTAAATACGCTGCACAAGGGCGAAGTGAGTCCAGCAGTCATGGATATGCTGGCGATTGCCAACACGCCTGAGCTCGAAGAGAAGCGCAGAGCAGTGGTCGAACATGAACTGGCCAACGAAGGAGTTCACATCGTTTGGTGGAAATCTCCGACTGCTACGCCGAGCGTCACATTTGGTCTGGCATTGGTCGTTCTGCTCTATTCTCATTATCTGGGCATTCGCAAAAGTCCGGGTGGTTGGTTTAAGCATACGTTCTTGAATCCAATCCATATTCTTGAGGAATTTGTCATTAAACCACTGACGTTGCCGTTGCGACTGTTCGGTAACCTGTTTGCAAAAGAAGTCATGATTTCCTTTTTGCTAAGCGGTGGTTTGCTCGCCGCGCTGCCATTGTTCATATGGCTGGGTTACTCCGTCTTCGTAGGTGCGATTCAGGCGTTTATTTTCTTGACGCTGTCAATGGTGTATATTTCGCAGCACGTCAATGACGAACACTAGCAATTACTTTCTTACCCTATAAAAAAACTCAGGGAGGTATTCCTAACATGGAAGGTTTAGGTCTTGCTCTTGCAATTGGTATCGTATTTGGTCTTGCAGCATTTGGTGGCGCTCTGGGCGCTAGCTTGGTAATTTCTCGCACAATCGAAGGCGTAGCTCGTCAACCAGAAGCTCGTGGTAACCTGATGGGTCTCATGTTCCTCGGTATGGGTCTCGTAGAGGCGATTCCGATTATCGCTGTAGCGGTTGGCTTCATTCTCTATGGCCGACTTGGCTAAGCGAACAGTTAAACAGTAGTTCATAGGCGGAGGCATGCCCTTCGCCTCTCTTTTGTAAAAATCTCGCGGGTACGCCCGCAGATGTTGTGTAACGTTGCAGATTCTCCTGTTGTGCAGGGAAGGAGTGAATAGAATGCTTGACTTTGGAGCTGTATCCCTGGAATGGGGCACGTTACTGTTCCAAGTGATCATTTTCATCATCCTGATCATCGCTGTAGCCAAGTACGCTACCAAGCCGATCGCGGATGTACTAGAGCGTCGCCGGCAACACGTAGAAAACGAAATCGCCTCTGCCGAGCGCAATCGCGCAGAAGCGGAAGCTCTTCTGAGTGAACAACGCCGCCTGCTGGAAGAGGCTCGCGTCGAAGCGAAAGCCGTTATCGAGCGCGCCACCAAGCAAGCTGCTACGGAGTCGGCGAAAATTGTTGCCGATGCCCAAGAGGCGACCGAGCGCATGAAAGCAGAAGCAAGCAAAGAACTGGCTCGCGAAGTGGAAAAAGCGAAAGCGGAACTGCGCGACCAAATGGCGGGCCTGTCAGTGATGCTCGCTTCCAAAATCATCGAAAAAGAGCTGGATGAAGCCACGCAAAAATCGGTGGTTGACAAATTTATGGCACAAGTGGGAGATCGCTTATGAGCGGCGCGGTAGGAAAGCGCTATGCTCGCGCTTTGTTTGAAATCGCAAGCGAGCGTGGAGTGATCGATCAGGTGGAAGCTGACCTGGGAGCCGTTGTGCAAGCGATCGAGCAAAACGCCGATCTGAGCAAAATTTTGCTTCACCCGCACATTGCAGCGGACGCAAAAACAAAGCTGGTTGATGATTTGTTCAAAAATCACATCAGCGCCGAAGTGTACAATTTTCTCGCCGTTTTGATTGAGAAAGGGCGAGAGACCGAAATCGCACTGATTCAGCAAGCATTTGTAAAACTGGCGAATGAAGCGCGCGGCATTGCCGACGCAGTGGTGACCAGCGCCCTGCCTCTTTCCGAAGAGGAACAGACGGAGCTGGCCGAGAAGTTCAGCCAGAGAATCAATAAAAAGCTGCGCCTGACGAATGTGGTAGACCCGTCCATCCTTGGCGGGATCGTCGTTCGCATCGGCGACCGCTTGTACGATGGCAGCATCAAGACAAAGCTGGAAAATTTCGCGCATCAACAATAAAAGACCGTTTAAAGCGAGAGGATTCGCTTTAAACACCCTCTATTTTTAGATCGTTGGACGAATGGGGTGAATGTTAAGTGAGTGCAATCAGACCAGAAGAGATTAGCTCCCTCATCAAAGAGCGGATCGCTAATTTTACATCTGAAATCGAAGTCGTGGACGTAGGTACGGTCATCCAGGTTGGTGACGGTATTGCACGTGTTCACGGTTTGGAAAAAGCAATGGCCGGGGAGCTCCTCGAGTTCCAAAACGGCGTAATGGGTATGGTACTCAACTTGGAAGAAGATAACGTGGGTGTCGTTATTCTTGGTCCGTTCCGTGACATTAAAGAAGGCGATACAGTAAAACGTACCGGCCGCGTTATGGAAGTGCCTGTAGGCGAAGCACTCGTAGGCCGCGTAGTTAACCCGCTCGGTCAGCCGATTGACGGCCTCGGCCCGATCAACACGACCGAATTCCGTGCAATTGAAAGCCCGGCTCCGGGTGTTATGGCTCGTAAATCCGTTCATGAGCCGCTGCAAACGGGGATCAAAGCGATCGACTCGATGATCCCGATCGGTCGCGGACAGCGCGAATTGATCATTGGTGACCGTCAAACCGGTAAAACCTCTGTGGCACTCGACACGATCATCAACCAAAAAGGCAATGGCATGATTTGTATCTACGTGGCTATCGGTCAGAAGCAATCGACCGTTGCCGGCATCGTAGAAACCCTGCGCAAGCATGGCGCTCTGGACTATACCATCATCGTTTCCGCGACGGCTTCCGATCCGGCTCCGATGCTGTACCTGGCTCCATACGCAGGTGTTACCATGGGTGAATACTTCATGTACAAAGGCGGCCACGTCCTGTGCGTATACGACGACCTGTCCAAACAGGCTGCCGCTTACCGTGAAATGTCCCTCTTGCTCCGCCGTCCTCCAGGCCGCGAAGCCTATCCGGGTGACGTTTTCTACCTGCACTCCCGTCTCCTCGAGCGTGCAGCCAAACTGTCCGATGACCTCGGCGCAGGCTCTCTGACTGCTCTGCCGTTCATCGAGACCCAAGCGGGTGACATCTCCGCTTACATTCCGACCAACGTGATCTCCATCACCGACGGTCAGATCTTCCTCGAGACCGACCTGTTCAACGCGGGTCAACGTCCGGCGGTTAACACCGGTCTGTCCGTATCCCGTGTAGGGGGTGCGGCGCAAATCAAGGCGATGAAAAAGGTAGCGGGTCCGCTCAAGCTCGAGCTGGCGCAATACCGCGAGCTGGCAGCATTTGCTCAGTTCGGTTCTGACCTGGATAAAGCGACCCAAGCGCGACTCACTCGCGGTGAGCGCTTGATGGAAATCATGAAACAAGGCCAATTCGATCCAATGCCGGTTGAGAAACAGGTAGCGGTCATCTATACCGCAACCAGAGGCTTCCTCGACGATATTCCGATCGAAGACGTGCGCCGTTTTGAAAAGGAGCTCCTGTCCTACCTGGAGTCCAACAAGCCTGAGCTGTTGGAGCATATCCGCACGACGAAAGAGCTTCCGGATGAAAAAGAATTCAACGCAGCGATCGAAGAGTTCAAAAAAGGCTTTTCGGTCACTCGCTAACCGTTAACCGATAGACAACTGATGCATGCCGGAGCAGCCTGCTTTGGCATGCATTCCCAAGGTGGTGAAAACGATTGGCTAAAGGAATACGTGAGATTCGACGCCGTATCAAGAGCGTAAAGAATACGCGCCAGATTACGAAGGCGATGAAGATGGTGGCGGCTGCAAAGCTTCGCCGCAACCAGGAGAAAGCATTGGCGGCTCGTCCGTATGCAGACAAGATCCAGGAAGTGATCGCCAGCATCGCGAGCGGCACCACTGGCTCCAAGCATCCGATGCTGCAATCCCGACCTGTGAAAAAGACAGGCTACATTGTCATCACCTCTGACCGCGGTCTTGCGGGCGGCTACAACGGAAACATGATTCGTACCGTCATTCAGACGATCAATGAGAAGCACAAGTCCAAGGATGAGTACGGCATTTTTGTACTGGGCCGAAAAGGACGCGACTTCTTTACAAAACGGAATTACCCTGTGATCGATGAGGTAACCGGACTTCCGGAGAATCCCGCTTTCTCCGATATCAAAAAGATTGCCAGCGCGGCTGTTCAACTGTTCGCGGACGAGCAGATTGACGAGCTGTATCTGTGCTACAACAAGTTCCAAAGTGCAATCTCACAAGTGCCGACCGTAAGACGTCTGCTTCCGTTGGAGGCACCTGAAAATAAGGGCGGCAACGGCGCGAATTACGAGTACGAGCCGTCTGCGGAAGAAGTCCTGGCTGATCTCCTTCCGAAGTACGCGGAAACATTGGTATACAGCGCGCTTCTCGAAGCGAAGGCTTCCGAGGAAGGCTCCCGGATGACGGCGATGGGCAACGCGACGGACAACGCGACGGACATGATCAGTCGCTACACCCTGATGTACAACCGCGCCCGTCAGGCTGCGATTACGCAAGAGATCTCGGAGATTGTCGCCGGTGCAAACGCACAGGCATAAGTGACGAGTTAACTCCAATTCAGTTTCACAGGAGGGAAGAAGTAAGATGGCGAAAGGACGCGTGGTACAGGTAATGGGCCCGGTCGTAGACATCGAGTTCGACCGCGGACATTTGCCTGCCATTTACAATGCGATCAAGATTCAACATAAAGCTCAAAGTGCCGGAGAACGTGACATTGATTTGACCGTTGAGGTTGCTACTCACCTGGGTGACAATCTGGTTCGTGCCGTTGCGATGTCCTCCACCGATGGTCTGGTGCGCGGCATGGAGTGTGTGGATACAGGTGCGCCGATCTCTGTTCCTGTCGGTGAGGTTACGCTGGGCCGCGTATTTAACGTACTCGGTGAGCCGATCGACCTGAAAGAACTGGGTCAGGTAGAGCGCCGCGACCCGATCCACCGCAAAGCTCCTGAGTTTGTCGAGCAAGCGACGGAAGTAGAAATCCTGGAAACAGGGATCAAGGTTATTGACCTTTTGGCTCCTTACATCAAGGGTGGTAAGATCGGTCTCTTCGGTGGTGCCGGTGTAGGGAAAACCGTTACGATCCAAGAGCTGATCAACAACATCGCGCAAGAGCACGGCGGTATCTCCGTATTCGCCGGCGTTGGCGAGCGCACCCGTGAAGGTAACGACTTGTACCATGAGATGAAAGACGCAGGCGTTCTGCCGAAAACCGCGATGGTGTTCGGTCAGATGAACGAACCGCCTGGTGCCCGTCTTCGCGTGGCTCTGACCGGTCTGACCATGGCGGAATACTTCCGTGATGAAGAAGGCCGCGACGTGCTTCTGTTTATCGACAACATCTTCCGCTTTACCCAAGCGGGTTCTGAAGTTTCTGCACTCCTCGGCCGTATGCCTTCCGCGGTAGGTTACCAACCGACGCTGGCAACCGAGATGGGTCAGCTGCAAGAGCGCATTACCTCTACGAAAAAAGGTTCGGTTACCTCCATCCAAGCGATTTACGTTCCGGCGGACGACTATACAGACCCGGCGCCAGCAACGACATTTGCTCACTTGGACGCAACCACGAACCTGGAGCGTTCTATCGCCGAGCTGGGGATCTTCCCTGCGGTAGACCCGCTCGCATCCACGTCCCGCGCGCTGTCTCCTGATATCGTGGGTCAAGAGCACTACGATGTAGCCCGCGGCGTTCAAAAAATCCTGCAGCGCTACAAAGAACTGCAAGACATCATCGCGATTCTGGGTATGGACGAGCTGAGCGACGAAGACAAGCAAATCGTGGCGCGCGCTCGCCGCATCCAACGTTTCTTGTCCCAATCCTTCCACGTTGCCGAGCAGTTCACCGGTAACCCAGGCCAATACGTGCCATTGAAGGACACCGTTCGCAGCTTCAAGGAAATCCTCGAAGGCAAGCACGATCATCTGCCAGAGGGTGCATTCCTCTATGCAGGTACGATCGAAGACGTGGTAGAACGTGCTAAGAACATGGCGTAACACCCTGGAAAGGGGAGACCAGTAAGTGAGTAAGATGACAGTGGAAGTCGTAACTCCTGAACGGGTTGTATTCAGCGGTGAAGCCACAATGGTCATTGCGCGTGGCGTGCAAGGCGAGCTCGGTATCATGCCGAACCACATGCCGCTGGTGACCCCGTTGAAGATCGCGCCTGTTCGAGTGAAGACAGAAGGCGACAAAGAAGTGGTGCTGGCTGTAAGCGGCGGTTTCATGGAAGTTCGTCGCGACAAGGTGACCATCTTGGCGGAGACGGCCGAAAGACCGGAGGATATCGATGTCAATCGCGCCAAGGCCGCAAGAGAGCGCGCCGAGAAGCGACTGAACGAGCGGCATCCCGATCTGGATGTGCGTCGTGCCGAATACGCATTGCAGCGTGCGCTTACGCGTATGCAAGTTTCCGGAAAGTAATATGCCAAGGCCCCCGTACGATTGCGACGGGGGCTTTTTATGTCTGCTGCTTCTTGGGCTTCTTCTTGGTGCTTTCCTTTTTTGGAAACGGGGCCAGGGTGAGAAGAAGCATGTTCCCATGCGCAGCGACTTTGCGCAGCCCATCTCAGCTTCATTGCGGCCCATGGGAAAAAGGGACGCAACGTGGGATGACCTCGGAGCGGTGCCACTTTTGCGGACCCCCATGGGCCGCAATGGAGCGGACAGTGAGTCCTCCCTGCGGGGCGGAGAACGGAGCTTAGCATGGGAACATGCTTCTTCTTCACTACAGTCGGAAACAAGCCCCCGTATTTCTGCCAAAACTAGGCGGATTCCAATTCCAGTTGGTAATCGGTCTGTCATTCGGTGTATAATAAGCGTGGTGCTCTGCCTGTTTATTTGGAGAACACAGGCGAGATGATGAGTATCCGGAATGCAAATGGCGACAGGCATAAAGGAGAGTGTAAACATATGCAGACAATTAGAGAGGTCCGGGGCAACAACGAAGACGGAGTTGTGATCCCAAGCTCCTATACAGCCAATGGGTGGTCCAACGTGCTGCCGCATGAGATGAACGTGCTGTTCCACGCATTGTGCTACGCAGTCAAGGAAGGCGAAAGCAAGGCGCAGATGAGAGAAATGTTGGACAGCTTCGCAGGGCTGAAAGGCACGTTTGCCGAACCGACCGAAGACATGTTCAAAAGCAAAGAGGATTTTGAAGGCTATGTCAATGTTTTGGAAAGACACAAGCGCGTGATTGTTCGCTCTGGTTACGAGTATCCGACATCTCGTGAAGAAGCGCTCGCTCTGTTTGAAAAATGGGGTATCTTGCTGGATCAGGGCGACGTTTGGGACATCCCGATTTATCCATTCCCTGACGCGATGGAGATGTTTGATCTGACCGACGAAGAGAAGCTGGCTTTGGCTTATGTCAAGCTGGAAGCGCTGATCCACCCGATTTTCAGCCGTCTGGTGCTCGCGCTTCATGAGCGCGACGACGAAGTGTTCCACTTGTCCAAAGCGGATTTGAAACAGATGCTGAACACCAACGACGCGATGCTGACAGAAGTGCTGATCAAGCTGACGCCGTATCTCGAAGAGCCGATCGAAAATATGCTGGAAATTCCGGACGACCAACCGATGACGTTTTCCGTGGTGTGGGAGCGTATTTACGAAGATTTTCTTGGACAACAGTACTCTTCCAACGTGCAATAAAATACAATATAGGACCAATGGAAAACTTAGGGACAAATTCTCTAAGTTTTTTCCTTTTCATGGCAACCGTGGAAGTCATTCGTTAGACACCCTGTGGGCAATTTGCTATAATAGTGGAGGTATTTTTTTCTATTGATTACAGAGCGGAGGGAACGTCATTGGGTGAAATCTATACCAACAATTATGTCATTGTGGCGATTTTCTTGTTCCTCGGTGTACTGCTGCCTGTAGCCACAGTCAGTATCATCGGTCCGTTACTGCGCCCGAAAAAGCCGACTCCGGAAAAAATGACTACCTATGAAAGCGGTAACATTCCGGTAGGGGACAGCTGGGTTCGCTTTAACGTCAAGTACTACATTTTCGCCTTGCTCTTCGTGATTTTTGATGTAGAAACCCTCTTTCTGTATCCATGGGCAGTAGCCTACAAGGAACTGGGCCTGTTCGCCCTGGTGGAAATGGTCATCTTTATTTGCTTGCTGGTGGTTGGACTGATTTACGCCTGGAGAAAGAAGGTGCTGGAATGGAACTAGATCTGTCAAGCATTGCGCCTGAATTGCAAGAAGAGTTGAATCGCAACGTCATGTTTACGACGCTGGAAACGGTAAAAGGTTGGGTTCGCAGCAATTCCCTCTGGCCGCTGACATTCGGTTTGGCCTGTTGCGCGATCGAGATGATGGGGACCGGGGGTGCCCGCTACGACTTGGACCGTTTTGGCGTCATTTTCCGTGCCTCGCCCCGCCAGTCTGACGTGATGATCGTCGCAGGTACCGTCACGAAGAAAATGGCTCCCTTGCTGCGCAGGCTGTACGACCAGATGCCCGAACCCAAATGGGTAATTGCGATGGGCTCTTGTGCGACAGCAGGAGGACCGTATGTGAAGTCCTACAGTGTGGTGAAAGGTGTCGATCAAATCGTTCCGGTGGACGTCTACATCCCGGGGTGCCCGCCTAATCCCGCCGCACTTATTTACGGAATTAACAAACTTCAGGAAAAAATTCGTTACGAAGCGAAGACCGGAAAGCGGGTGACGAATCAATGACGGACGAAAAACGCAAACCGACGCCGGAGGAAAAGGCAAAGGCAGCAGCAGAAGCCCGAGCCAAGGCCGAAGCTTTGCGGAAAGCCAAAGAACAAGAGCAGCTTGCGGCGGAAACGGCGGCTCCGGGTGAAGCGGCCCAGCAGTCCGAGTCGGGAGCAGCAGCTTCCGGTCAAGCAGCCGAGCAGGCTGCAGCACCGAGCAAGCCTGTCTCCGAGATGACGCCGGAAGAAAAGGCAGCAGCCAAAGCGGCGGCAGCGGCAGCGGCGGCGGCCAAAGCCAAGGCAGCGCGCGAAGCGGCCCAGCAGGCCGAGTCGGGAGCAGCAGCATCCGGTCAAGCTAGCGAGCAAGCAGCAGCGCCGAGCAAGCCTGTCTCCGAGATGACGCCGGAAGAAAAGGCAGCAGCCAAAGCGGCGGCAGCGGCAGCAGCGGCGGCCAAAGCTAAGGCGGCGCGCGAAGCGTCTGAAAGCGGCGGAGACACCGATGCAGAGGCCAAGGCGAAAGCAGCGGCGGCAGCGAAAGCAAAAGCGGCGGCAGCGGCAGCAGCAGCGGCCAAAGCCAAAGCGGCCCGGGAAGCAGCGGAGGGCGGCGATGCTGGAGGCGATGATGCCAAGGCAAAAGCAGCGGCAGCAGCCAAAGCCAAAGCGGCGGCGGCAGCGGCAGCGGCGGCCAAAGCAAAGGGAGCGGCAAGCGGCGGAGATGCAGAAGCTGCGCCGGAAGCGCCCAAGCCCCCATCCAAAAACCAGCCGTACCTGGATAAGTATGTGGCCCGCCTGACGGAGAAGTTCGGGGCAGATGTCGTGGAATCATCCTATATTAATGAGCTTTCCAAAGAAGTGCCGACTTTGGTGATCAAAAATGAACGCTGGCTGGAAGTGGCGGCGTTCCTGAAAGAGGACGAGGCCCTGGCTTTTGATTATCTGGCCAATCTTCATGGGGTTGACTACGAAGACCGGATGGAAGTGTACTATCATTTTTACTCCTATCCAAACAGGCAAAGCGTAGCGGTAAAAGTAAAAACGGACCGCGAACAGCCGACGGTGCCTTCCGTGATGAACATCTGGCGGGGAGCGGATTGGAACGAGCGCGAAACGTACGACCTTTTGGGCATTCATTTCCCGGGACATACCGATTTGCGTCGAATTTTGCTCCCGGATGAGTGGGTCGGGCATCCGCTGCGGAAGGACTACGTGCAGTACGACGAGGAGGTGTAACAGATGAAACAAGACATCCTGACCACAAGCACAAACATATCTTCTGAAACCGGCATCCGGACAGAGGAGATGCTCCTCAACGTGGGTCCTCAGCACCCGAGTACGCACGGAGTATTTCGTCTCGTAGTCAAAATTGATGGGGAGACCATCAAAGAAGCGATTCCGGTCATGGGTTATCTGCACAGGGGTACGGAAAAACTGGCAGAAAATCTGACATACACGCAAATTATTCCCTATACGGACCGCATGGACTACCTCGCGGCGATGACCAACAACTATGTGATCTGTCATGCAGTGGAAACGATGATGGGGCTGGAAATTCCAGAGCGGGCACAGTATCTTCGCCTGATCGCAATGGAATTGAACCGTGTAGCCAGTCACTTGGTGTGGTGGGGTACCTATTTGCTTGACCTGGGTGCCATGTCACCGTTTTTGTTTGCCTTCAGAGACCGTGAGACGATCCTCGATCTGTTTAACGAGCTTTGCGGCGCACGCATGACCTTTAACTACATGCGCGTCGGCGGCGTGAAGTGGGATGCGCCTCCAGGCTGGATTGAGAAAGTAAAAGAATTCGTGGCCTATATGAAAAAGGAACTGGGCGGTTATCATCAGCTGGTTTCGGGCAATGAGATTTTCTTGAACCGCCTGCGCGGCATCGGCAAATTCGATCAAAAGACAGCGCTGGATTATTCCCTCTCCGGCGTGATGCTTCGCTCCACCGGGATCAAATGGGATTTGCGCAAGGATGAGCCGTACTGCATATACGACCGTTTTGATTTCGACGTTCCGGTAGCGACGGAAGGAGACTGCCTGGCTCGCTATCATCTCCGTCTGGCGGAGGTCGAACAGTCGCTGCGCATTCTGGAACAGGCATTGGAGCAGTTCCCGAGCGAAGGCGAGATCATGGGCAAGGTGCCGCGCGTCATCCGTCCGCCTGCGGGCGAAGCGTATGTGCGGATCGAATCGCCACGCGGCGAGATCGGTTGTTACATCGCAAGCCAAGGAAAGGATAAGCCGTGGCGCCTGAAATTCCGCCGCCCTTCCTTTACCAACCTACAGATTCTGCCTGCGCTGCTGGATGGAGAGAACATCTCTGACATGGTGGCAATCCTGGGCAGCATCGACATCGTGCTTGGGGAGGTAGATTGTTGATGCGCGAGCTTTTGCAACAGGCACCTTCACTGGGAAATATCATGTGGTTTTTCCTCGCTGCCGTCGTGTTGCTGGCGGTTCTGCTCGGCTTCGTGACCTATGCGATTTATTTTGAGCGCAAAGTAATCGGCTGGATGCAGCTGCGGATCGGTCCCAACCGCGTCGGACCCCTGGGTCTTTTGCAGACGGTGGCTGACGTCGCCAAGCTGCTGATCAAGGAAGATACGCGCCCCAAGCATGCCGACCGGGCCCTGTACACGCTGGCGCCGATCCTGGTGTATGCGCCGGCGTTTGGCGTACTGGCCGTCCTGCCCTTTACGGATAAAATTCAGTTTGCCGATCTGGGCATCGGGATTTTGTACTACATCGCTCTCTCCGGAATCACTGTTTTGGGCGTGATTACGGCGGGGTGGGCCTCCAATAACAAGTACTCGCTGATCGGGGGACTTCGCTCCGCTGCCCAGATGATCAGTTACGAGGTGCCGCTGGTCATGTCCGTCGTCGGGGTAGTCCTGATGACAGGCAGCATGAATCTGCGGGAGATTGTCGAAGCGCAGCGGGATATGTGGAACTTTATTCCACAAATCCTCGGTCTCGGGGTATTTTTGATCGCGGCCCAGGCTGAGCTGAACCGGACACCGTTTGACCTGCCGGAAGCAGAGTCGGAGCTGGTGGGCGGTTACCACGTCGAGTATTCCGGCTTCCGCTTTGCCATGTTCATGCTGGCGGAATACGTCTATATGTTTGGGATGGGCGCACTCATCACGATCCTGTTCTTCGGAGGATGGCTGCCGCCGATACAGGCATTGGACTTCATTCCGGGGATCGTCTGGTTTGTGCTCAAGTTCTCTGTGTATATCTTTCTGCAGTTCTGGCTCCGTGCGACGATGCCGCGTCCACGCGCCGACCAGTTGATGTCGTTTTCCTGGAAAGTGCTGTTGCCATTAGCGCTCCTGAACATCCTGGTCACTGCCGTGGTGATCTCCTACCAAAGCGGCATGTTCTCCTAAGACGACGAGGTAGACTGAATCTTTTCCAAAGGGGTGACACACATGCTAGGACTGGCCAAAGGCCTTGGGTATACGTTTAAGAAACTGACCGAGAAAAAAGTTACGCATTTTTACCCGGACGTGCCTTTTCCCATGCCGCCCCGTTTTCGCGGCATTCAACACTTCTCGCCGGAAAAATGCATTGTATGCAACCAGTGCGCGCGGGTATGTCCGACCGAATGCATCCAATTGACGGGCAAGCCCCATCCGGACCCGGAGAAAAAAGGGAAAATTATCGATACCTACGATATCAACTTCGAAATCTGCATTCTCTGCGACTTGTGCACAGAGGTATGTCCGACCGAAGCGATCGTGATGACCAATAACTTCGAGCTGGCGACGTACAGTCGGGATGAGCTGTACAAGAACCTCAAATGGCTCGATGACAACAACACCAATGTCAGGGAGGAGAACTAGTGATGAATGGCGAGTTTCTTGCGTTTTTTATCCTCTCCCTCCTGACGATTGGCGGAGCGGTCTTCATGATCAGCTTCACCCGTGTCGTGCATATGGTGATTTCGCTTGGCATCACGTTTATCAGCATCGCCGGCCTGTTCGTTTTGCTCGGGGCGGAATTCGTCGGAGTAGCGCAAATCCTGGTCTACTCCGGAGCGATCTCCATTCTGATGCTGTTTGGGATCATGCTGACCAAGCACGACGCATCTGATGAGGGTTCCACTCACAAATGGAAAAACGCGTTTGCGCTGATTTTTGTCGCAGTTCTGTTTGGACTGATGTTTTGGGGAATTCAGCGCACAGTCTGGCCGCAGCCAGCGGAAACGGCTGTCACTGAGGTGAGCAACGTCAAGCAGATCGGGGTAGACGTGTTCAAGATCTACGTCATTCCGTTTGAGCTGATCTCTGTTCTGCTCCTGGTTGCTCTCGTAGGCGCGATCATCATGGCGAAAAAGGAGGAGGACAGCGAATGAGCGTGAGCATTACCTCCTATTTACTAGTGGCCTTGATCCTTTTTTGTGTAGGCATGTACGGCGCACTGACCAAGAGAAATGCAGTCGTCGTCTTGATTTCGATCGAATTGATGCTGAATGCGGTGAATATCAACCTGGTGGCATTCGCCAAATACGGGCTGTATCCGTCGATTACCGGACATATCTTCAGTCTGTTCACGATGACGGTGGCAGCCGCCGAGGTAGCGGTCGGTCTGGCGATTCTGATTGCCTTGTACCGCAACAAGGAAACAGTCAACGTCGATGAGATGGATTCGATGAAACGCTAGGACAGGGATTCGAAAAGGAGGACAAAAATGGATACCTTTATGCAATACGCTTGGTTGATTCCTCTGTTTCCGCTCTTTGCTTTCATCGTGATCGTCTCGTTTGGCCGTCAGTTGAAAGAAGGAGCAGCCGCTGTCGGAATACTGTTGACTGCCGTTTCATTCTTATT
This sequence comes from Brevibacillus composti, assembly GCF_016406105.1. NCBI lineage: Bacteria > Bacillati > Bacillota > Bacilli > Caryophanales > Paenibacillaceae > Brevibacillus > Brevibacillus composti. The sequence goes on along the minus strand of NZ_CP066308.1, from coordinate 4,127,096 downwards.
GGCAGTCGTGACGTTCTGGCAAAGGTTTCAAGAGGGAGCCATTGACTACAACTATTCGCTGGATTGGCTAAAGGTTGGAGATATTGTCATCACCATGGGCTTTGAGGTGAACCAGCTGAACGCGATGATGCTGGTAATCGTGACCTTGGTCAGCCTGCTGGTGCAGATCTACTCCAAAGGCTATATGAAGGGCGACGAGCGGTTTCCGGTTTTTTATCAGTATCTGGCCCTTTTTACGTTTTCCATGCTGGGCCTGGTGATCGCTCCCAACCTGCTGCAGGTTTACATTTTCTGGGAGTTGGTCGGGGTTTGCTCGTTTTTGCTCGTCGGTTATTACTATTTCAAGCCGGAAGCGAAAGCGGCGGCGAAAAAAGCATTCATTGTTACGCGCATCGGAGACTTGGGTCTTTTTATCGGAATCTGCCTGTTGTTCTGGTGGACGGGCAGCTTTGAGTATACGCAAATCTTTGACAGTGTCGCGCTCGGCAAGCTGGAGCCGTGGATGATCACACTGGCGGCGATCCTGATCTTCGTCGGTGCCGTGGGGAAATCGGGTCAATTCCCGCTTCATACCTGGCTTCCGGACGCCATGGAAGGTCCGACGCCGGTGTCCGCCCTGATTCACGCGGCGACGATGGTCGCGGCCGGGGTGTATCTCGTGGCAGCGACATTCCCGCTGTTTATCGCTTCCGAGACAGCATTGAACGTCGTAGCGTATGTCGGCGGATTCACCGCGATCTTCGCGGCTTCGATCGGTCTGACACAGCGCGATATCAAGCGCGTTCTCGCTTACTCGACGGTCAGCCAGCTCGGCTTTATGATGCTGGCGCTGGGGGTAGCCGGTGCTGCCGGTTACGTAGCGGGCACCTTCCACTTGATGACGCATGCCTTCTTCAAAGCGCTGCTCTTCCTGGGCGCAGGAAGCGTGATTCATGCTGTACATACCCAGAATGTTTTTGAAATGGGTGGATTGTGGAAAAAGATGCCGATTACCGCGCTGACGTTCCTGATCGGGTGTCTGGCGATCGCAGGGATCTTCCCGTTTGCCGGCTTCTGGTCCAAAGAAGCGATTCTCGGCGCAGTCTACGAAGCACATCGCTTTGACCTGCTGCTGATCGCCATGCTGGCAGCGTTCTTTACCGCGTTTTACATGTTCCGTCTCTTCTTCCTGACGTTCGCCGGAGAAGCGCGGGGCAAGCACGATGCGCATGAATCGCCAGGCGTTATGACCGGGCCGCTATTGGTCCTCGCTTTGCTGGCGATCGTGTCCGGCTTTATGCACACGCCGTTTGCTCCTGTGCTGGGAGACTGGCTGATGAGCGGAGAAGTGGGCGCGGCGATTGAGAATGTATACGGGATGGGCGAAGGGCATGCGGCCGCTTGGTTGCAGATCGTCGCTCTGGCTGTATCCATCCTGGGTATTTTCCTGGCCTGGCTGATGTACGGCAAGCGGTCGATTCCTTCCGATGCGATTCCGGAAGCGATGCCGTGGCTGTACCAGCTTTCCTACCGCAAGTATTTTGTAGATGAGCTGTATCAGGGAGTCATTGTCCGTCCGTTGGGATGGCTCGGACAGTTGCTCAATCTGTTTGACAAGTATGTAGTAGACGGATTGGTGGCCTTGGTGGCGAAAATCACCCAAGGGATCGGTTCATTGCATGGCCGGGCACAAAACGGGCAGGTGCAATCGTACGGAGCCATGGTGCTGTTTGGCCTGGTGCTGTTGATTGTCGCCATCACATTGACGGCGCAGGGAGGTGGAGTCCTTGGCATTGGCCAATAGTATCTTGCTTACACTCATTGTCTTTTCACCGCTTTTGGCCATCCTGGTTCTGGCGTTTATTCCCCGGTACAAGGGAGGCGTGATCAAGCAGGTCGGTGTCTGGGGAACGCTCCTGCCGCTCGTTTTGTCCCTCTTGCTGTTCGGATCGTTTAACTACGAGCAGTCGGGTATGCAATTCATCGAGACGGCGAAATGGATCTCGATCCCGATCGGCACCTTGCAGTCCGGCGGCGTCTTTTCCTTTGATCTGGCCTATGAGCTGGGCGTGGACGGAATCTCCATGCCGCTGATGGTTCTGACGGCCATCATCGCGACATTGGCAGCCGTGGCGTCGTGGAATCAGAAGAAACGGCTGAAAGAGTATTTTATCCTGTTTCATCTGCTCTTGATCGGCATGTTCGGTGTATTCGCTTCGCAGAATCTGTTCCTGTTCTTTATCTTCTTCGAACTGACGCTGATTCCGACCTATTTCCTGATCGGGATCTGGGGCTACGGGGAGAGGGAGAAGGCGGCCAATAAATTCCTGTTGTACAACGGAATCGGCTCCGGTGTCATGCTGATCGCCTTTATCGTCCTGTTCATGTACCTGAACACGATGAATATGGGGGACATCAGTTCCTTGCTCGCATCGGGCACCCATCCGGCGGCCATGGCGATGACGCCTGCATTCCGGTTTGGACTGTTCCTGGCGATCTTCATCGCCTTTGCGGTAAAACTGCCGGTCTTCCCGTTCCATACCTGGATGCTGAAGGTTCACGTGCAGGCGCCGCCGGCGATTGTCATGATCCACTCCGGAATTTTGCTCAAAATGGGGGCCTACGGTCTTTTGCGCATGGGCATCGGGTTTTTCCCGGAACAAGCCTATCAGTTTGCGACCTGGATGGCTGTCCTCGGGTTGATTAACATTTTGTACGGAGCGGTACTGGCTTTTGTCCAAAAAGACCTGAAGATGGTCATGGCTTACTCCAGTATCAGCCACATGGGCATCGTTCTGCTCGGATTTGCGGCGATGAACACGATCGGTTTCCAGGGCGCGATGTTCCAGGTCGTCTCCCACGGATTCATTTCGGCGCTGCTGTTCTTCCTCATCGGAATGATCTGGGAGCGAACCCAGACCTCGATGATCGACGAGATGGGCGGACTCGCCAAAGTGATGCCGTTCGCCAGCGGGATCATGCTGGCTGGCGCGATGGCATCGCTCGGCTTGCCGGGGATGTCCGGGTTTATCAGTGAATTCTTCGCTTTCCTCGGCTTGTTTGGAAAAATGCCGATTCTCGCGGCGGTCGGTACGCTCGGTATCGTGCTGACAGCGGCCTACCTCTTGCGGGCCATCTTGAAAACGACATTCGGTCCGACACCTGACCGTTTTACGGGTATGGCAGACGCACAACCGATGGAAGTGATTCCACTGGTGGTGCTGCTCGGCTTCATTATCCTGATCGGCGTGTATCCGGCCGTGCTCGCGAATCCGCTGCAGCAGACTTTGAAAACAATCGTCCCCATCGTTACGGGAATAGGAGGGTAATCCATGGACGTAAAAGATATCTTCTCGTATAACTGGATGTACCTTCTGCCCGAATTTATCATTCTGGGATTCGCGACCGGCTTGTCTTTGCTTGATTTGTTTGCCGGGAAGCGTTTGGGCAGATCAGTCATTGGATGGCTGAGCCTGGCGGGGGTATTGCTGGCGTCGGTATTCGTCTTTGTCAACATCGGCAGTATGAGCGAACCGTATGCCTATATGGCGGATACGATCCGCATCGATGATTACGGCAATGCCTTTAAGCTGATCTTCCTCGGGGGAGTCGCTTTTACCATCCTGCTCTCCATGTCTTATCTGAAGCATGGCGAGGTCAAGCATGGCGGCGAGTATTACTATCTGCTGCTGACGGGCCTTTTGGGCGCGATGGTCATGGCGTCCTCGGCTGACCTGATCACGATGTTCGTCGGGCTGGAGCTCTTGTCTCTCTCCTCCTACGTCTTGGTCGGTCTGCGCAAGAAGTCTTTGCAATCCAATGAATCGTCTTTTAAATACGTCGTATCCGGTGCGATTTCCACAGCCGTCACCCTCTTCGGGATGTCTTACGTGTACGGCCTGACGGGCACGACCAATATCTATCAAATCGCGGAACGGCTGGCGGACGCGGCGATGTCCGGCTATGATTTCATTATTTACGCAGCATTTGCCTTTTTGGTGGCGGGGCTGGCGTTCAAGATCTCGGCAGCACCCAATCACATGTGGGCACCAGATGTCTACCAAGGGGCAGCGACTCCGGTCACGGCATTCCTGGCGGTCGTTTCCAAAGCGGCAGGCTTTGCCCTGGTTTTCCGTTTGCTGCTCATCTGCTACTTCGGCGTTCAGACGGATACCCGTTTCTTCTTTGAACAGGGAGCGCTGATCCTGGCTGTGGTGGCGGGAGCCTCGATGATCATCGGGAATACCATGGCCCTGCGCCAGACCAATGTCAAACGGCTGATGGCCTTCTCCGGAGTGGCACAGGCCGGCTATCTGCTGGTGCCGTTCGCACCGCCGACCCTGCTGTTCTTCGGAGAAGTCACCTTCTTCCTGTTTGCTTACCTGCTCGCTAGCTTTGGGGTCTTTGCCGTCATTATGATCGTGGCGCGGGATCAGCAGACCCATGATCTGAAGGGCTTCGCCGGACTGTATCATCGCGCGCCGCTGCTCGCGGTCTCGATGAGCATCTTCCTGCTGTCGCTCGCCGGGATACCGGTGACCGCCGGATTCTTCGGGAAGTTCTACATCTTCATGGGCGCGATTGCCCAGGGCAGCTACTGGCTGGCGGCCATCATGATCGCGACCAGCATCGTGTCGTACTACTACTACTTCGGCTTTATCCGGCAGATGTACATGCGTCCGGGAACGACGGAGGCAGCCTTGTCCGTACCGAAAGGGATTGGAGTCATGGTCGTGCTTCTGGCACTGGCGACCGTCGTGTTTGGGGCATTCCCGGGCTTGGTGACCGAGTACGTGCACAACTACCTGGATCCATCGTTTAACTTCGGCGACATGCTGCCACCGAACTTTCAATGAAATATAGGCAAAGATCAGGTACAATGAAGGGGACGGCTTTCGGGCCGGCCTCTTTTCTTTTTTCAGATACAAGCCAGAATGGTCGGAGATAGACTCATTTCTCAAGGGGCCGTAGTGAGAAGAAGCATGTTTCCCCGCTGTGCTCCGGGCTCCGCCCTCAAGGGAGCGCAGACAGTCCGCTCCGGAGCCATCCGCGGGGGTGCGCAAAAGCAGTATCGCTACGAAGTGATTTCAGAGGTTGCGCCCCTTTTTCCCGCGTACGTCTCCTCCGCTGGGCAGGGCTCCACAGTCGCGCCGCAGGGAAACATGCTTCTTCCCGGTACGGCAGAGCCAGTATCATGTTTTTTTAAAAAAAGTAAAACAATCCCAAGAATCATCCGTTAAGTATGATAGAGGAGTGAAACAAACGTGTCCCAAGCGGTATACGGCCTAGTCAACATTATCATCACCGTCATTCTGATCGGAATCAGCTGGTGGGCTTTGCAAGCGCTGCGATTCGATCTCTTTTTGAGCAAGCCAAACGGAGCGAGAGCCAAGCTGCTGCAAATCATCCTGTCCATTCTGCTCGGTTATCAAATGGCCAGCTTCTTATTCGACTACCTCGGCTGGTCCATGATTTTCGGACAGATGTTTTCCTGATCGCAGTTTCATCCAAATCCGCTGGTATATCCCTCCAATTTTACGTGCAAACTGAGAAGTACAGAGAGGCATGGAAAAGGGAGAAGGATAAACATGGGGAAACGGACAGGATGGTTGATTCTGTTGGTCATGGCAGCACTGGCTGCAGCGTGGTGGATGCCGGCGGAAGCGCAGCGCGGACAGCAGGAGCGGAGTGCAGCAGCGCGGTTGTTCGAAGTGATCGAAGGCTCCGGGGCCGAGGGAGTAAGTGTGGAAGTGCGCACCCGTATCTCGCTTGGGACGTTGGCTGATCCGGCTGAGGTGCAAGCGTTGGGCATAAGCTGGGCAGAGCGTTTGCAATTGCCGCAGGGCCAGGCTCAGTGGGACCCATCTCCCCAGCTGGTATCGTATGAGGTGCAGTCCTATGGACAGGGGGCAGCCCTCCATTTTCAGATGACAGGTGTTCCGCATCAAGAGGGGATCGACACATATCTAGTACTGTCCATAAAAGGGAATCGTGATTCTCTACCATATGTTGATTCCATTCAGAAGTACCATGAAAAAGTGCTGAGGGAAGCGGGTTTGGTTCCGCAATTTAGCACTTGTATTCGCGGAATGTACAATGGTAAACTGAGTGTTGATCAACAGGAGGGTAGAATTTTGTCGATATTTAGAGCCCTCCAAGCAAAAGAGTTGGAGCGTTTGGAGGACGAGACGGTCGTCAGCATCTCCGGGTACACCCCCGAGTGGAAACCGTTTCTGCTCTTAGATGGACAAGCCAAGATGAATCTGCAAATCGCGACTCACCGGGATAGTGAAGCCGGTACTTGGATTACAGCAGGCACACCAATTATTACAGCGGAATATTAGCACGCGGAGGGGTACACATTGGATAAAATTATTGTCCGCGGCGGTAAGGCATTGGCAGGGAATGTAAAAGTCTCCGGCGCCAAAAATGCCGTACTCCCTATTATTGCAGCATCGATCCTGGCGGAAGAAGGAACCAACGTCATTCATGACGTTCCTGCTCTTGAGGATGTCAGGATTATCTGCGACCTTTTGAAATCACTGGGGATCACCCTTACATACGATAATGAAGTGTTGACCATCCAGGCCGCTAGCCTGACGAGTGTAGAAGCCTCCTATGAACTGGTGCGCAAGATGCGCGCTTCCTTTTTGGTCATGGGACCGCTTCTGGCTCGCGAAGGCAGGGCGCGTGTAGCTTTGCCGGGCGGCTGCGCCATCGGGACTCGTCCGATTGATCAGCATCTCAAAGGCTTTGAAGCGATGGGGGCCGAAATCAAAATCGGACAGGGATTTATCGAAGCGAGCGTAGAAGGACGTTTGCAAGGGGCAAAAATCTACCTGGATATCGCCAGCGTGGGGGCCACTGAAAATATCATGATGGCTGCGGCGCTCGCCGAAGGGACGACCGTCATCGAAAATGCGGCGGAAGAACCGGAAATTGTGGATTTGGCCAACTTCCTCAACGGCATGGGCGCCAAGATCCGAGGCGCGGGCACGGGCTCCATCCGCATCGAAGGCGTGGAGAAGCTGAGAGGCTGCACGCACTGCGTCATTCCTGACCGGATCGAAGCCGGAACCTTTATGGTAGCGGCGGCGATTACCGGCGGCGATGTTTTCATCGAAAACGCCATCTGCGATCACTTGAAGTCGGTGACGGCCAAGCTGAGAGAGATGGGCGTCGAGGTGGACGAGCAGGAAAACGGCATCCGCGTCAGAAGAAAAGGAACGCTTCGTGCCGTCGACGTAAAAACACTGCCGTACCCTGGTTTTCCGACAGACATGCAGTCGCAAATGATGGCGCTGCTCTTGGCATCGGAAGGGACCAGCATCGTCACCGAGACTGTTTTTGAAAACCGTTTTATGCATGTAGAAGAATTTTGCCGCATGAATGCCAATATCAAGATCGAGGGACGCAGCGCCATCGTCGAAGGCGGCGCCAAGCTGACCGGCTGCAAGGTAGCGGCTACGGACCTGCGGGCGGGGGCTGCGCTTGTCCTGGCGGGACTCGTGGCGGAAGGCGTGACAGAAGTAGGCAGCCTCCACCACATCGACAGAGGCTACGTCCGTTTTACGGAAAAGCTCCGCGGTCTAGGTGCCCAGATCGAGCGAGTATCCGCTGCAGCGCAGGCAGAGGCGGAGGCCGGTGCCGAAGAAGCGAAGCAAGCCGAACCGCTCAAGGTGCAGTTTTCCCCCAATTTTGCCTGATCCGAAAGCGGACACCCATAACCGCACACGATCGTATGCGAGAAAAAGACTTCCTCTTGGCAGGAAGTCTTTTTTTGTTTGCCTTTTTGTCCGCAAACACCCCCAACTCTTCCATCTCTCTTATTCTCTCGTTCTACCTCCGGCTGCCTGTACATAGACTGAAAATGTCCAGCACAAGAGGGGAGGAACTGTAGCATGAAACGTTACCTGGTGATGTGGTTCGTCGGATTGCCGATACTGCTCGTAATGCTGCCTGCCGCGCTGGTCTATCTGTTCTCGCCATCGTCCGGAAGCGGCGGCCTTCCGCAGCAGACAGCGGCACCGGTGAGTGGGCCTGTCCATCAATCATCGGTAGAGGTAAAAGTGTATCGCCAAGAGAAAAAGACAGTGGAGACCCTGCCGTTGGAAGCGTACATCGAGGGAGTCGTGGCTGCCGAGATGCCTGCCGAGTTCGAGATGGAGGCGCTAAAGGCACAGGCGATGGCCGCGCGCACCTACATCATCCGGCGGCTCAAAAGCCAGCAGTTTGACGATGTTCCCGGCGGGGCGCAGGTCACCGATACGGTCAAGCACCAGGCATTCGTCGATGAAGAGCAGCGCCGGGAGAATTGGAAAGAACAATTCACCTGGAAAAACAACCGGATCCGCCAAGCCGTGCTGGCGACAGCGGGTGTCGTCCTGACCTACGACGGCCAACCCATCGACGCCACCTTCTTTTCTACCAGCAATGGCTTTACCGAAAATGCCAGCGAGTACTTTGAATCGCCCGTGCCATACCTGAAAAGCGTAGCCAGCCCCTGGGACATCCAATCGCCCCGCTATGAAAATACCGTCAAGATTAGTCTTGCCGAGTTGGAGAAGCGCCTGGGCGTGAAGCTGGCGAATACGGCATCCACGTCGGGCAACTGGTATCAGATCCTGGAGAGAACGACAGGCAATCGCGTGGGCAAGGTAAGCATCGGGGGAAAAGAGTTTAGCGGCCGGGAGTTCCGGGAGAAGCTGGGGCTGCACTCCTCCGCCTTTACGATGGAGCTGCGCGGCAGTGACGTGTACATCACGACCAAGGGCTACGGCCACGGTGTCGGGATGAGCCAATGGGGGGCAAACGGAATGGCCAAGACAGGAAAGACCGCGGAGCAGATCGTCAAATACTTCTACCAGGGCGTCCATCTGGAGAATTTCGATCCCATCCTGAAGGAGCAAACCGCCTCGGCGGGCAAACTGTCTGCAAATTTTTAAGTTTCCCCTCTCTCTCAGGTTTATTCGTCCAAAAACTGGCGATACTGAGGGATGAGGTGATGAATAAAATGGAAGATCAAAAAAATCAAAATCAACCGATTCCGTTTAAAAAGGCAAGTTCCTGGAAGAGTGTACTGGGCAAAAAATGGGCGTTTCCGGCGATCTACATCGGCACCGCAGCAATCATTCTCGCTTTTGTGATGTGGTATCAGAGCGGTGGAACAGACACCGTTCCCGGACAAGACGGAGCTGCGGGCGGCGTAGCCATCACGACACCGCAGGAGGGAAGTGCTGATCCGGCGTCCGAAGCGGGAGAAAATGGCGCGGTCCCGGTAGCGGGCAGCGTCCAGCCGCTCGCCTGGCCGGTCGGCAAAGGCGTGCAGTACGAAAAGGTCATGAACTTCTTCGACGATCAAGCGTCCAAGGAAGAACAGCAAAAAGCGCTCGTCAAGTACGAGGATACCTTCATGCCGCACACTGGTATCGACCTGAAGGCGACCGACGGCAAGAGCTTTGATGTCACGGCCGCTCTCCCGGGGAAAGTAACCAAAGTGGAGAACGATCCGCTCGTCGGTCAAACAGTAGAGATCGAGCATGCGGACAAGATGGTCACCGTCTACCAAAGCCTGGAGAAGGTAACCGTCAAGCCGGGCGATGAAGTCACCCAAGGCCAGGTGCTGGGCAGCGCGGGGCGCAACGTGTATGAAAAAGACGCAGGCATTCACCTTCACTTCGAAGTGCGGGTAGATGGCGTCCCCGTCGATCCGGATCAATACCTGCTTCAATCCGAGATGCAGGATCAATAATCCGGGAAAGAAAGCCAACCGATTCTTCAGGAACGAAAATTTGAGCCGAAAACCTGTAGGGACTACTCTCTACAGGTCTTTTTTTTGCATGCGGGCGTCCATGTGTACATGCTGCCCAAAAAAGATGTGGTCGTGCTGGCTTGTCAGGCTTGGAAACGTAGAATATGTGTCCGCACCTACCCATATATTGTAACAGACAATGTTGAAACAGGGAGGCGAGTAGCGTGCACGATTACATCAAGGAGCGAACCATAAAAATCGGCCGGTATATTGTAGAAACGCGGAATACGGTTCGCATGATCGCCAAAGAATTTGGTGTTTCCAAAAGCACGGTACACAAGGATCTGACAGAACGGCTGCCTGAGATAAATCCGGAGTTGGCGAACCAGGTGAAGGAGATCTTGGAGTATCACAAGGCGATCCGGCATCTGCGGGGCGGGGAGGCAACCAAGATCAAGTACAAGAGAAGGAGCAAGAAAGCACGGGTAGAACAGGAGGAGAGCGTGTAAAAAAATCTCAATCTACAAACAAATATTTCCTAAGTCCATAAGAATTTCCTTGTCCTCTCACGTCGAACAGCCTATGATAAGGGGTAGATATGTAACTGGTACAGGGAGGACCTTTTCATGTTTGGCAAAGATATCGGAATCGACCTAGGTACGGCGAACGTCCTGATTTATATCAAAGGCAAGGGCGTTGTATTGGATGAACCTTCTGTTGTGGCAATCGACAACCATACGAAAAAAGTACTGGCTGTAGGGAACGAGGCTCACCGAATGGTGGGACGGACGCCGGGGAATATCGTGGCGATTCGACCTTTGCGAGACGGGGTCATTGCTGATTTTGACATTACAGAGGCCATGCTGAAACATTTCCTGGCCAAAATTAGCGGGCGAAACATGTTTGCGCGCCCACGCATCCTGATTTGCTGCCCGACGAACATCACGTCGGTGGAACAAAAGGCGATTCGCGAAGCAGCTGAGCGCAGCGGCGGCGCACGTGAGGTCTTTATCGAAGAAGAGCCAAAGGTAGCGGCAGTAGGAGCCGGCATGGAAATTTTCCAGCCTTCCGGCAACATGGTCGTGGATATCGGTGGCGGCACGACGGATGTAGCGGTCTTATCCATGGGTGATATCGTCACGTCTTCCTCTATAAAGGTAGCGGGCGACAAATTTGACATGGCTATCATGAGATACATAAAAAACAAATACAAATTGCTGATCGGGGAACGTACGTCTGAAGATATCAAGGTACAAATCGGTACGGTTTCCGGCGGACGCCAGGACGAAATGGACATTCGCGGCAGGGATATGGTAAGCGGTTTGCCACAGACCATTACCATTCGATCCTACGAAGTCCAGGAAGCCCTGGCTGAGTCGGTTGGTGCCATCGTACAAGCATCCAAAGCTGTTTTAGAACGAACACCTCCGGAGCTTTCTGCCGATATTATTGATAAGGGAGTTTTCCTTACCGGAGGAGGCGCGCTTCTGCACGGCTTCGACCAGCTGCTCGCGGACGAATTGAAGGTGCCGGTGCTGGTGGCCGAAGACCCGATGATGTGCGTAGCCAAAGGAACCGGCATGATGCTGGATTATCTGGACAAAGTGCCAACGTATCGGAAGAAGAAGTTTTTCGGGAGGTAATGCCGCGTGATCAGAGGCTTATACACGGCCACATCAGGTATGTTGTCCCTGCAAAGAAGGCAGGATTCGCTGGCGAATAACCTGGCGAACATCAATACGCCAGGCTACAAGCAAGACGTGGGCGTCATGCGTGCTTTTCCTGAGCAGCTGCTGGCGCGCATCCGCGATCAGGAAGGACCGGATATTCAGGGGCTGCCGCAAATGGGTGGACAAGCTGCCCTGATCGGCCGCCTGCACACGGGTGTATACATGTCGGAGGCACTTCCTGTATTTCGCCAGGGAGATATTGCCGAGACGCGCGATCCTTTCGATGTCGCGCTGATGGACAATATCCAGCCGGATGAGGAAGGCAATGAGCGGCGCCTGTTTTTCAGCGTGGCGAGATTGGAAGACCCGGCTGCAGGCCCGGCCGAGCCGGAGCAGCTCCGCTATACGCGCAACGGCAACTGGAGCGTCAATGCGGACGGCTATTTGGTGACGGCGGACGGCTACTATGTATTGAATGACGAGAATCAGGCGATCCGCGTCAACGATCCGGACGGCATCGAGGCGAGCGCGGGCCACACCCTGGAAATCAGCCAGGACGGCGCTCTTTTCTACCGGAATGAAGACGGAGAGCGGGTGCCGTTTGGGGAGCAGAGCCTAGGGATCAGGGTGGTGACCAGTCCTCAGCAGCTGGTGAGAGAAGGGACGAACATCTACCGCTATGAAGGGGAAGGTCAGCCTGTCAACGCGGCGGAAGATCCGGAAAATGAAGGCTTTTACGGTGTGAAGCAGGGATGGCTGGAGCGCTCCAACGTAGATCCGGCCCAAACCATGACCGACATGATGACCGTACTCCGGGCCTACGAGGCCAACCAGCGCATCATCACGACGCTGGACGGCACATTGGAAAAAGCAGCCAATGAAATCGGCCGGGTAAACGGGTAGAATAGGAGGAAGAACGCATGCAATCGCTTCATATCTCCACATCGGCGCTGCGCGGCGTTCAGCAGGCGCTGGACAACACGGCCAATAATCTGGCCAACGTCGATACAGTCGGATTCAAGCGGCGCTCCGCCTCTTTCTCCGAACTGCTGTCCGACTCGATGAACGAACAGGCGGCAGTCGATAATCAGCAGCGCAACTCGCCGGCTGGCCTGCGGATCGGCAGCGGCGCGCGGCTGGGCTTGACGAAGATGGATGTCACCCCGGGCAGCATGAAGGTGACGGATGTTCCCACCGATCTGATGATCGAAGGGGACGGTTATTTTCTGGTCTCACGTGTGTTTCGCAATGCGGACGGGGAGATGGAGGACGAGTACCGGCTGACGCGGAGCGGCGGTTTTCAGCTGACCCAGATGGGGGATCTGCCCGGTTTTGCCCTGGCGACGCCAACGGGGGAGTACCTGGTGGACGAAGTGGGCAACCGCATTACGTTTGAAAACCCGGGAGAGCTGACCATTACGCCCGAGGGTGTCGTCATGATGGACGGAGTAGAAGCAGCACAGCTGCGCCTGTTCAAAGTGGACAACCCTGATCAGCTGCAGCAAGTCGGCAGCAACCAGTTGCTCGCTCCTACGCTAGGCGACCAAAAAGCGCCTGATTTCATGGATTACGCGGAGGGCAGAATCCGGCAAGGGGCGCTGGAGTCATCCAACGTCAATCTGCAGGAGGAAATGTCTCAACTGATCAATATTCAAAGGGCCTATCAATTGAATTCCCGTGCGATCGGCATTACCGATCAGATGATGGGGATCGCCAATTCACTGAGGTCTCGTTAATACACTCAGCAAGTCGGAGGATACGCGCATGGATCAAGGAAAGGGAAAACGCTCCCCGCGTGAAAATCAGGGAGCCGAGCAGAGAGAACGAAAGCCCGTCGGCAGCGCTTGGCAGATCAGAGCGGCCAAGCTGTTGATCGTCCCGTTCCTGCTGTTTTTCTCGCTGATCATTGGCCTTGTCATCGGTTACAGCGTAGTCGGGGACAAGCCCGCGTCTGAAGTATTCGATCTGAATACCTACAAGCACATGTATGATTTGATGTTCTCCGGAACATGATAGGCAGACCCCAACCGCTGGTGGTATGGGGTTTTTCTAATGACATTCATGAGGACTTGTTGTGCCCGTTGTCCAGAGAGTATAATGGAACAGTGGCAAAAAGGGAGTGACGATTTGATCCGGAGGGATATCCGTGAATCTGCCAAATGCGTTGACCGTTTTTCGCATCGTTCTCATCCCTTTGTATTTGTACGTGTTTTTTCAGCCGTTTCCGTATCATGTGGAGATTGCCCTGGGCATTCTGATCCTGGCGGGATTGACTGATATTGCAGACGGATACATAGCGCGAAAGCACAAGCTTGTAACGACGTTTGGAACCATGATGGACCCCTTGGCAGACAAGCTGATGATGATGGCAGTCATTGCCTCATTGTTCTTGACAGAGCGCATAAGCGTGTGGGCCACCTTGATTTTTTTCGCTCGAGATGCAGGGATGATCGCAGTGTCGGCTGTGTACCACCTGCGCGGGAAAAAGACAGTCCCGGCCAACGCTTTTGGGAAGATCACCACAGTCTTGTTTTACATTGCGTTTCCAATGGTGATATACAGATATCAGTATGGTGAACTGATTTTGTGGAGCGTCATCCTGTTCTCTTTCGTGACCACGGCTATTTACTTGGTGAAGTTTCGTCTGATGAATCGCGTGTACTGATACAAAATGGGTTTGGACAAGTAAAGAGCACTTCCGCTCCACGTGCAGGAAGTGCCCCTCTATTTTAACCCCGATCGCACCCAGAAGGACGACAGGGGGTTGTCTATATTCTCAGTTTCGCGTATGGTCTTCATGCATGCATGAAGTGTGATAAAGTATGGAAATGGAGCGGTGTAGAGTGGAATTTCAACTGCCTTTAGACGTAAGTGCCATTCAGGGGATTATTCCTCATCGGTATCCGTTTTTGCTGGTGGACAAGATCACGGAGCTGGAGATCGGAAAACGGGCTGTCGGAATCAAGAATGTAACGGTAAACGAGCCCTTTTTCCAGGGGCATTTTCCCGGTTATCCGGTCATGCCCGGCGTGTTGATCGTGGAAGCGCTGGCACAAGTAGGCGCTGTAGCCGTACTCAGTATGGAGGATAACAAAGGGAAGCTGGCCTTTTTCGCAGGGATTGACGAGTTCCGCTTCAAGGACCAGGTAAAGCCGGGTGATACGCTGACTCTCGAGGTCGAGCTGACGCGCGTCCGCGGCTCCATCGGCAAGGGGCATGGCGCAGCCAAGGTAAACGGCAAGGTAGTCGCCGAGGGCGGCTTGTTGTTTGCGCTGTCGGCGGCACAAAAAGACTGAATGGTCAATCGTCTTGTATGTCCCCTGGCTTTAGGGTAGAATGCTAATGGTGCAACTTTTTCTAGACGCCGTACGTCTGCAAGGTAATGAAGGTGAAAGCGTTGACCAAACAGGTCGCTAACATATTGGGAGTGTCGTTTGCCACGAGAGGGTTTGCCGAGACGGTGACTTATCTGGCGGAGCGGATCCGGGATGGAAAACAGACCCATGTGGTGACAGCCAACCCGGAAATTGTCATGCTGGCGAGAGAGCATCAGGGGTTTCGCGCAGTGCTCGATCAAGCCTATGTCGTACCGGACGGGATCGGGATCGTCTACGCCGCCAAATGGACCGGCCAGCCGATAACCGAGCGCGTCACGGGCGTAGAGCTGTTGGAAGCCCTGATGGCTGCCGCAGACAAAGAAAATTGGAACGTCTATCTGTTGGGAGCGTCACCGGAGGTAAACAGACGGGCAGCGGAAAAGCTGTCCCAGCGCTATCCGGGGGCGCGCCTTGTTGGGTATCGAGACGGTTATTTTCAACAAGACGAAGAACAGGCGATCGTGCAGGAGATTGCCGAGGCCCGGCCTCATCTCTTGTTCGTCGCGCTGGGAGCGCCCAGGCAGGACGAATGGATCGCGGCGCATCGCGACCAGCTGCAGGCGACGCTCGCGATGGGAGTCGGAGGCAGCCTGGACGTCATCGCCGGGAAAGTAAAGCGGGCACCCATACTCTGGCAGCGTTTGCATCTGGAGTGGCTCTATCGGCTGTTGTCCCAGCCGTCGCGCTGGAGGAGACAACTGGCGATTCCGTTGTTCGTTTGGACAGTCTTGAAGGAAAAAAGGGGAAGCCGTCGCTGAATGTACCCCTGAGAGAGGAGAACAGTCGATGTCTACACTAATCCTCGGATTATTGACCTCGCTGATCGTATCATTTGTCGCTACACCTTATGTGAAAAAACTGGCTGTATCCATCGGGGCGACTGACGCGCCGGACCAAAGAAAGGTTCACACGCGCATCATGCCGCGGCTCGGTGGTTTGGCAATTTACTTGGGATATTTTGTCGCATTCTTTTTATTTGTGCCCTTCGCCGAGATGAAGGAAATGCTGGGCATCTTTATCGGCTGCACCATCGTGATGGTGGTGGGCATGCTGGACGACAAGTACCAGCTGTCCCCCAAATGGAAGCTGCTCGGCCAACTCTTGGCGGCGGCGATCGTAGTCATCCCGTTTGGACTCAAAATCGGCGTCGTCAACCTGCCTTACCAAGGCAGCATCGACTTTACCAGCGGCTGGCTGCTCTGGCTGGGCGTGCCGATTACGATCTTCTGGATCGTGGGCGTCACCAATGCGGTGAACCTCATCGATGGCCTGGACGGCCTCTCTGCCGGCGTATCCGCGATCGCGACCGCGACCATGGCGATCGTCGCGCTCGTCATGTCTGGCACGGGCGCCGCGCACTACGACACGATCGCGCTCTATTGCTTCGTGCTGCTCGGTGCGATTCTCGGCTTTCTCTACTTCAATTTTCACCCGGCCCGCATCTTCATGGGGGATACCGGCTCGCTGTTTCTCGGCTTCAACCTGGCGGCACTGTCGATCATGGGCTTCAAAGAGGCGCTGTTCGTCTCTTTCATCATCCCGATCGTCGTGCTCGGCGTACCGCTCTGGGATACGTTCTTTGCGATTGTGCGCCGAATCGTCAACAAAAAGCCGATCTCCAGCCCGGACAAAGGGCATTTGCATCACTGCCTGCTCAATATGGGACTGTCCCATCGCGCCACGGTCCTGACGATCTATGTGATCAGCATCTTCTTTGGAACGATGGCCATCGTCCTGACGAAGACGACCAAATGGACAACCATCATCGTCATGGTGCTCCTGCTGTTTGCGACACATATGGCGACAGAGGTGGTCGGACTGGTCGGACGCCGCCACCGCCCGCTGATCAACACCTACCGCAAGTTGAAGGTGCGGAACGCGGAGCAGCGCCGAAGCCACTAGGGAACAGGAAAAGAAAATACCGACACGACAAGCCTCTGCTGGCGATCAGCAGAGGCTTTTTTCACCACTTTTTTCAAGATAAGCCTTAAGGGGAGAGTCGGTTTTACCGATAATAAAAACAGAGAGCGACAGTCCAAGCCTATTACATTGGGGTGGACAATTTTTATTGGAGAGGTGAAACCTTTTGCAAAAAAAAGTTACGATAATTCGGCAGTGGTTTGCTGTGTGTTTGGCTTTGTTACTGGTTGTTACGGGAGTTGTACCCTCCGTAGCCATAGCAGCTGAGAAACCTATTATTTTGGAAGATGCATTCAACGGAAAAGGTACGAGTGTTGTAGACGCGTACACGTATGGTAGCTCTAAAATTACTATTAGTGGTACGCTCGGTGGTGGCATAACTGCCAATAGTCTACGTGTGAAAATTACCTTAGGAAACGGGACGGTTGTCCCAGGTATGGACAAACTGACTCCCAAGGTAGTTGGAAACACGTTTACCTTCCACGATATTTCTCTTCAGCCTGGGCTAAATATTATTAGTTTTTACCAAATTATTGGTAGCTCTGAAATTAACCATCTGCAGTTTTATGTGAATTACAATGACACACCAATTATTGAAGAAATCACAGTAGAGGACACGACATTAAATCCTAGCGGGATAACTTATTATTCTATGCCCTCCTCTACACGTATGGTCCTTAATATGAATGGAAAGGCATTAAATGCTGATAATGTGATCGTAGAAAATGTGTCTAAAGGTGAAGTTGTCCAGGGGTCAGTAAGTAAAACGACAGGTTTTTTTAGCTTGAAATTACCTGTGATGTTTGGTGAAAATACTCTTAGATTCACAGCGATGAATCAAAATAAGACTGTGGGGACCATCGAGAGAAAGCTTGTGGTAGTTACGACCTCAGTAGGAGAAGCCGACCTCCTTTACAATTTGAGTATCAACGGAGATCGCCTTATGCCAGATTCTGAGGATGAAGTCGTTAACAATACAGTTAGGGTAAAAGAAAGCGGTAATACAAATCTGAAAATAGAAGCAACTGCATTATTGCAGTATGACAAGGATAATGCAAACAGGCCATTTGATTCCATGTCATATGTGATAAAAGAAGAAGGTGCATCATCTGAAACTGTCTACCCAATAAATACTCCAGTATCAAAACCCGCCAATGATGGATTTACGGAATATACACTGGTTGAAGATATCCTGGCAGCATTTACACCTGGAAAGAAGTACAGTGTCTGGCTTGTGTACAAATACAAAGAAAGTGCAGAACCGGATGCAGACACAACGTCCATCGATGTAAGAAGATACCAATATACGTTTCAAGCGGTCGATGAAAGTGCCCCTCAATTTATTTCAGGCACATATTTAGCAGCTCCGCTTTCTACATCCAGGACAAATACATTGCTTGGTGTGCCGGCTGAGCTTCTCATTACAGGTGACTTCATCGATCAAGTTAGTTGGTACAAGATTTACTTAAATGAAAAACAACTTCATAACAGTATGTATTCAATTGACGTTAAAGAGGCGAAAGATGCCAATGACGTTACTATCCCTGACAGATATGTCGCAACAATTACTTTAAAAAGTCCCGACGCAGGTACAGGAAACCTAAAAATAAACTACGAAAATCCGGATCCAGACATAGGTATCATGGCAACGGTTCAATATCCAATTAAATGGCAAGTGGCACCATATGTACAACTTACCTATAAAAGTAGCAATGGTGCAGATAACAGTTTTTACGACGGATTCCAGATTAACAGTGAAAGCGATATACCGACTAAACTGAACGGTCGTGTATACAACTTTGATCTAAAAGCTGTTACACCGGCGCCGAATCCACCGGAACTAGAAAATCTAAGAGCCGAGCTAAATGGCCACAAACTCAAAGTCGATTTCACAGATACTGCCACAGGTGAATTTTCCATTTCAAAAGCCGAGCTTACCAAAGAGGTAGGTTCAACCTCAATTTTGAAAAAAGGTACCAATACCTTGAAAATCACGCTTAATCCGGTGGCCAAACCGGGAGCGACGCCAGTGGTATTTACTTACGAAATTCTTTACATTACAGCAAAGGCACCGTCTATTGAAGAAGTGAAACTTTGGGGAATATTTAATGGGAAAGAAACGGAGTTAACGCAAAGCTCGAGTGGAGGGTCATACGAAACGGGAGCAGCGTTTCTGAGTAAATTTTCCTTCAAAGTTAAAGACGCTTCCAAGTTATACGTAGAGAAAAACGGCAAGCGAATCGTTGACTTCGTAAATGATAACGGATCGTGGAAGTCAATCGATACAGGAAAAGAGTATCAGGAAGCTTTGCAGGAACTCCCTGGAAGTCTACAGGAGTTTTTTGGTTCCGACTCTAATATTAAGAGATCCGGTTCAAGTTTCGAGGGTGCCGTTAGTGCATCCAAGTATAATCGAATGCTTGATAAGGCTCAACAGGCTGCCAAGGGATCTGGGGAACAAAAGAATGAGGAACAAGAGAGATTATTATCCCTGCTCCCATTGACATTAAAAAAGAACAACACAACAATTTATACGATTGTTGCCGAAGATGAGAGTGGGACAATAGTTAGATACAACATCAAAATTAATCAAAAAACGAATACCTGGGAAATCCTTAGCCCTACAAAGGCAAGGCCAACGGATCCATACATCACAGTGAACAGCAACAGCGCCTATATTAAAATATTCGCTGAAAAAGCGGACAAAGTCTTGTTTGGCAAAATTGAAGCAAAAACGAGCAACAGAACAGATCCAGATTTTGAATTTGATCGTGACTTTGCAAAAGCGGTTCCGAAGACATATTATGTTTTTACGGCAACTGTTCCACTGAAAAGCGGTTTAAATTCAGTCAAATACACTATTCAGGTGGGTGATGTTACGTACAATGATCAAATACAAATCTTTAATGCCAATTCGACTGTTGATGGTGCTGAATATCGTGATGTATTAGGAAAAAAAGTATCATTTCAAGCATTCAACAAAGGATTGGAATTAAAATTCCCGACAGGAACAGTCCTTCTTTCTCCAAGTAATAATCGTGCTGGAGAAGAAGTGAAGAATCCAACAGAAGATATCTTTGTTGATACTCCCCTTTACTTTGGGATTGCTGATCGGACGACGGGTCAAGTAAACATATCAGGAAACTCGATGGAAAGCCGATTGGTACTAGACGAAAGGTTTAATTATGCAAGTCCGCTTTATTATATTGATGCAGGTGATGTGAAAAATCCGGGAGGACGAGATCCCTACTATGATGAAAATGACGGTAGGGAATTTAGAGATCGATATGATGAAAATTTAGTTCCCAGCCGTGAAGGAACGCTGTCGATCCAATACGACTCGTCCATTGTCAATGCAGCAAACAATATTATGACCGTTTTTTATCATAATGGATTTGAATGGAAGAACGTAGGTGGGGTTGTAAATACCGGAAAGAAAACCATTACGGTACCATTCAGAGGTTTTGGATATTACATGGTGATGAAGAACAGAGAATCCTTTGAAGATGTCGTATTCCATGACTTTGCTCGTGATGCTATGGAAACACTCTATTCTAAAGGGATCATGCCTGCCTATAGCTACAGTACCTTTGGTGCGAATCGTGACATGTCACGTGGAGAATTCGCAACAATGCTGGTGAAAGCTTTGGATTTACCGATAAATGCTGGTCCCTATTATGACAATAACGAAACCGATCCAGTTCAACCTACTTTCTTGGATGTTCGGCCAAGACCTGTCCATTGGGACTATGACTACAAATATATCGAGACGGCTGCAAGGGCAGGTATCATTCGTGGAAAGATTCCCGGATATTTTAGGCCGGATGATCCATTAACCCGTGAAGAAGCTGCCGTAATGATTTCTCGTGCACTAAATCTCAAGCTAGGCACTCCAGAATCCTCCGCACAAGCATTAAATAAAATGTTTACGGATGGAAAAGACGTGAGTTACTATGCAACAGCATCAGTTCTGGCTGTAGCCAAAGCTAAGTTAATGAATGGAGAGCCCGATGATCCATCGGCTAAAAAGCCTACTTTTAGCTTTAAGCCGGAAAATAACCTGACCCGCGCAGAAATGGCGGTCATCACCATCCGCGTCATGACGCAATTGAAAAAGCTGCCGAAGTAGTAGTTCCGACTTCGGGGGCATGCAAAAAAGCTGAAGAGGCGATTGCACCTCTTCAGCTTTCTTTTTACTTGCGTTCCTTTTATATAGAAAGAACGCGCTAATCCGTCAGTCCATCTTCTCCAATGGCCTCGACCGGAACCTCGACGTATTCCTTTTCCCCCAGGACGATCTGGCCTTGGCCATTGGTCAAATCCGTCATCTGTTCGACGAACGCATCCTGCTCGCCATCCGGAATCAGGACATGCACGGTCACCTTGTCTGTATAATCCGTCCCGACCACGCGCTGTCCGCCGATGCGCAGCTCATTTTCGACCTTGCCCCACCAGGTGTAGTCGACGCTGACCGAAATTTTCTGGTGAAGCGTGTGGACGACGATGCCAGCCGCTTTCAGTGCGATCACAGTACCTGCTGTATAGGCCCGCACCAGCCCGCCGGCACCCAGCTTGATGCCGCCGAAATAGCGGGTCACCACGACGGCCGTATCCTTCACGCCATTTTTCTTGATGCACTCCAGGATCGGCTTTCCGGCTGTGCCGCTGGGCTCGCCATCGTCGCTGGAACGCTGAATCTGGTCATTTTCGCCGATCACAAAAGCAGAGCAGTTATGGGTGGCGTCCCAATGCTTCTTTTTGATCATCGCGATAAATGCCGCCGCTTCCTCCTCGCTGGTGACACGCTGTGCATATCCGATAAAACGGGAGCGCTCGATGACGATCTCGTCCTCCCCGTAGCCAGCAATGGTTTTGTATTGTTGCAACATGTTCAATCACCTCAGAAATAGAATAGCACGTCCGCAAATCGTTTTCGAATGGTGAAATGTTTCGCGGTCTGATTCGTAGTAACACGGAGGAGAAGATGTGCGAAAGGGAAGGAGTGCTGCATATAGATGGCAAAGTATGTTAACGGGCGAAATAGTTGGAAACAAAAGATTCTTCGTATACGAAATATTTGTCGTGTGATATAGTGATAGGGTGGACAAACTGTAAGTTTTTTGCTAAAGAAAAACTTGAAAAACTGTAGGGAAAAGGAGTGTGCACCAATGAACTTTCCATATTCATCGAAAAAATGGCTGGCTCTCTCGATGGCAACCGTCATGGCAGCCTCAATCGGAGTAGGAGCTGTCGCTTCCGCAAACGGACAAAAGGCGCCCGAGGCGCAGCAACAAAGCCAGGAGAGCAAGAATGCCGATGCCAATACCAATACGGGCAATACCGCCGCAGACGCTGCCGCCAAAGACACTGCGGCCAAAGACGAAGCGGCAAATGCTGCATCTGACAAAGCCCCTGCCGCTGCGGGTGAGGCGGGTAAAGAGCAGATCGCCAATACCTCGACGAGCAGCACACCCGCCGCTCCGGCCGCCCCTGCTGCCAACTCTAGCAGCGCTGCTGACGCATCCGACGTGATGACGCTAGAAAAAGCAGTCGAGCAAGCAATGCAGACGAATCCCAAGATTCTGAGTGCGCGTCTGGATGCGAAAAACGCCGACCTCAACCAATCTCTTACGTATGAAACGACCATCGATATTAGAAAAGAGCTGCTGGATACCTCGATCGATGCGAGCAAGCAAAAATACGTCGGCAGAGCGCAGGCTGATCTCACCGAGACGCTGAACAAGCTGGCGGTGGGCGTGACAGAGAGCAAGATCAAGCTCGGCGTTCAGCAAGCCTACTACAATCTGCTGCACGCGGAAGCGGACCTCAACCTGAAAAAGCAAAGTCTGAACCGCGCCAAGGCGCAACTGAAAGTGGCCAACGCCGCATTTGAGGTAGGGACCAAGGCGAAGACAGACATCCTGCAGGCCGAGATGGGTGTGGCAGGGGCAGAGGCCGCTCTGGCAGCCGCCGAAAACACACTGGCGATCAGTCAGATGAAATTCAACGAAATCCTCGGCGTCGATGTGAACAAGAAGTGGAAGCTGTCGCAGGAGAACAAGCTGGTAGCCGCGCCGTCCATCACGCTGGAGCAAGCGCAGGCCAAAGCCCTCGAACAGCGCCTGGAAGTAAAGCAAAAAGCAGGTGAGCTGAATCTGGCGGAAATCAACGTCAAGATCCTGGAAGAGTGGGCGATGCTCAGCACCTACCAAGGCCGGATCGCACGCAACAACGTCGAGAAGGCCAAGCTGGCCATCGACGAGCAAAACCGCCTGATCAAGATGGAGGTGGCGGAAGCCTACCTGAATCTGAATGCGGCCAAGACTGCGATCGACTTCCGGAAAAAGGCCCAGGAGGCAGCTGCGGAGAGTTACCGGCTGACCAACCTCCGGTTTGAAAACGGACTGGCGACCACGCTCGAAGTGATTCAAGCGGAGGAGGAATTCTCCGACCGGGAGAATCAGTATCTGGAGGCCATCCGCAACTACAATCTCGCGGTCGTCAACTTCGAAAATGTACTCGGAGTGAGCAAGTAGTCAAAAGATGTAAACAGTCTAGAAAATTGGTAATCGTTCTCTGGTGACAGGCCGCCGATCCTGCTCTATAATACGAATTGTGGCGGATGTCACCATATACATAATCGGCGAAGATACGACCACAAAAAATTTTTAAAAACTTTTTTCGAAGGCACCGCAACTTTTCGCGTGCTGGGGCGTTTAATAGGATGTCACACGAAACACGGGGAATTGTGTAAAAAAGATTCACGAATTCTAGCACCTGTGATACACTAGGGATTGTTGTATTTACACAATACTGAATATACTAGAGTTTTGCACACAGAAGAAGCGGAGCGATCCTGCGAAAGGAGGTGACACGCGCTTGCAGGATTCGGGCTCAAAAAAGAAAGATAGATTAACAAAGAATATTCCCCAAGAACAATTTGTTTGTACTAGAGGAGGAGAACCCAAGGTTATGAAAAAGGTTGTTAACAGCGTACTGGCTAGTGCACTTGCACTGACTGTTGCTCCTATGGTTGTGGGAGCAGAAGAAGCAGCAACAACAAACGCACCTCAAATGGATGAAGCCCTTGCGAAGGTCGTAAAACGCCTGAACGCTCTGGGTGTTGTACAAGGTTATGGCGACGGCGATTTCAAAGTAGACCAAACAATCAACCGTGCTGAGTTTGCTACTCTGATCGTTCGTATCCGCGGTCTGGAGCAAGGTGCTAAGTTTGCTCAATACCAAAACACTTTCACGGACGTTAACTCCGCTGACTGGTTTGCTGGTTTCGTAAACGTAGCATCCGGCCAAGAAATCATCAAAGGTTTCCCGGACAAATCCTTCAAACCGAAAAACGAAGTTACTTATGCGGAAGCTGTAACCATGATCGTTCGCGCTCTGGGTTATGAGCCAGCAACTCGCGGCGTATGGCCGAACAACATGATCGCAAAAGCTTCCGAGCTGAACATTGCGAAAAGCATTGCAAACCCAGGTGTTGCAGCAACTCGCGGCGATATCTTCAAAATGCTCGACAACGCTCTCCGCGTAAAACTGATGGAGCAACTCGAGTACGGTACTGACATTCGTTTCGAAGTAAGAAACGAAACTCTGCTGACCAAGTACATGAACGTTGAAGTTCGCGACATGGAATGGGCTCGCTCCGAGAAACTCGGCTCCGACGCTCTGCCAATCGTAACCAACGTACCAGTAATCGGTCTGGGCGTACTGAAACCAAACGAAATCACACTGAACGGCCGCAATGCTGGTCTGGGCTCTACCGCTACTTACAAAGTGGCTGACGGCATCAACCCGAACGAATTCGCTGGCCAACACGTACAAGTGTGGATCAAAGACGACAGCTCCAACACCATCGTATGGATGGAAGGTTCCGAAGACGAAGAAGTTATCCTCGACCGTCTGGACACTTTCTACCTGGATGATGTTGAACTGAAAGATCCTTCCAAAATCAAAGACAGCAACCTGGATGAACTGGAAGTTTCCTTGGATGGCAACGGCAAAACTTACCGTTTTACCAAAGACACCAAAGTAACTTTCAACTTCAAACCGGCTAGCAACGTTTCCAGCGTACTGAGCGAAATCGCAGATGCGAACTCCCTGTTCTCCGCGAAAATCGTTCTGGACGAGAATGGCGACATCAGCTACATCCACGTAATTGACGACACTTCCGTTAACAAAAACGTGGAAGGTACCAAATACGGTTCCAAAGTGATCGAGAAAATCGACGCTGAGAAAAAGAAAATCTCCAACCTGGGTGGCGGTTCCTTCTCCAAACTGGAAGACCTGGACGAAGGAAAAGACTTCCTGGTATTCCGCAACAACCAGCCTGCCAAACTGGCTGACCTGAAACCAATGGACGTTTACAGCGTTTACTATGCTGACGGCAAAAAAGGCAAACTGCTGGTATTTGCAACTAGCAACGTGGTAGAAGGCAAAGTTGACAAAGTAACCATGCGTGCAGAGGACAACAACCGCCTGGTTATCGGCGATAAAACGTACCTCTTCCGTTCCGGTGCTACTTTCTCCGACAACGCTAACGAAGACGTAACTGTTCTCGAAGGCAACGAGTGGGACAAAATCCGCAACCTGGATGGCGAAGAAGTAAAACTGTACCTCGATGCAGCTGGCCGCATCCGCCACATCGAAACTGGCGAAAACGTTGGCGCTCGCCGCGTAAAAGCGATCGTTACTCGCAATGCTGAATTCATCCGCGGCAAGTGGGAATTCGCTGTATACGGCCAAAACGGCAAACAATACGAAGTTGCGCTGAAAGCCGACAAGATCTACGGCAAAGATGGCAAAGCGTATGAAAAAACTAACGAAGACAAGATCGAAAAAGACTTCGTACCAACAAAAGACAAAAACGAACTGCTTCTCCTGGAAGTAACACTGGATACCAAAGGCGAAGTAGAAAAAGTAAAAGTTCTGGATTCCAAAGTAATCGATGCTGGATCCAACTGGAAGAACATCGCTGACGAAGACGACGAAGCAATCGTTGTTGGACGCGATTCTTACCAAGTAACCAAAAACACTGCGATCTTCGACATGACTGGTGAGCTGACTACCGGCAGAACCAAGCAACTGAAGAGCCCAGGTGTAGCGAAATTCAGCAACATCGCTGACAAAAACGACCTGAAAGTATTCTACACAGTTGACGAGGATGAAGATGTCGAAGCAATCTTCGTAGTAGATGGTAAAGGTCTGGGCAGCGATACCCAATACGGCCTGGTACTCGACCTGAACCGTGCTGGCGGCGATGACATCCGTCTTCTGACCAAAGACGACAACAACCAAGTAGTAGCGAAAACCGTCAAACTGGATGACGATTCCGATGAGCTCTTCGGCGAGGGTATCAAACGTGGTGACTTCATCGCGTACTCCCTGAACTCTGATGGCGAAATCATCGTTGACGATGTGGTTGAAGTAATCGACCAAGCAACTAGCTTCGAAAAATTCAAACTCACTGCTGACCTGGAAGATGCTGACCTGCATGAACTCAGAGTAGGTAAAGTAACCAAAGTAACTTCCACCAAAGTCACTTATGAGTACATCGCTACAGATGGCAAGAAGTACACAGATACTGTTACCATCAACAGCAAAACTGGATACATCGATACTTATGATATCCAAGCAGATGACGGTGTAGATGAAGGCGACTTCATCATCCTCGTCGAAACTGACGACGATGGTTCCGCTTACGATTACATCCTGACTGTAGCTAGCGAAAGCCAGTTCAAGCGTGACTTCAGCCGCGATGAGCGCGATGCTGTAGAAGCTGCTTTCCTGAAAAAAGCTAAACAAGCACCTGGCAAAGGTGGCGGCGATGACGTAGAACCACCAAAACAGCTGCTGAAAGAAGACTCTCTCCATGCCGTAGCAAAAACTTCTCTGGGAGCATTCGGTGCCTACACTGTAACTGGTGAAGGCGTAGAAGGTGCAAAAGTTGAAGTTGTTGTAACTGTAGAGGGCAAACCGTACAAAGGTTCCAAAACAATCGGCAGCAACGGTGAGTTCAAAGTAGAAGTACTGGGTCGTCCAGGCGCTACTGAGTACACCATCATCGTAACCAAAGAAGGTTATGAAACAGTTGAAAAAACCTTCCAATTTGACGAAGTAGTAGAATAAGATCCCTGCCGTTCTAGACGACGATAGGATTTGTTCCAACTACGGTAACAAATGATTCGGTTTGGATGACCTGGGGCAGGGGGAAGTCCCTCTGCCCCGTCATTCCTATCCGGAGAAGCAAGAACCAGAACGGGGAAACACACTCATCTTAGATACATACATCATGAGTGTTTCTCAAATACAAAAAATCTCTATCAATATCTGGAGGGGTAGTACGTGAATAAAAAGCTGGTACTTTCTGTTCTTTCGACAGCAGTCCTCACTAGCATGGCAGCTTCCGCAATGGCTGCGCCGAAAGCCGGTTTCTACATCGGCGGCGAAGTCGACAAATATTACTCTGTGGATGCGCTGGCCGATAACTTTGGTGTTGCATTTGAAGAAATCCTGGACTATGGCCTTGACTCCGTATATGTTGACGAAAACGGAAAAGCTGCAAACCTCATGCAAGCCATTTTCGCTGACGATCTGGATGAAGTTTTGGCAGATCCTACACTGGCACTCTTTAATGGCAATAAGTATGCGATTGTTGGAACCAACGATACTTATGATCCAGAAAAAGATACAGACATCGTTCCACCAGTTGACGGTGAGTTGAAAGTTGAAAGTGTAAGTGCTATTAACCCTGCTGAACTTCAAATCAAATTCAGCCAAAAAGTTAATAAAGATTCCGCAGTTAACCTGAGTAACTACGTAATCACTAAGAACGGAACTAAATATGGTAATGGATTCAATCCAATCAACACTCTGTTGGATGCTGCTCCAAACAATATCGCTTACGACGAAGATACTCAAACCGTAACATTCCGTTTGGCAGCTGCTAACTATCTGTTCAACGGAGACAAGTACAGCATCGATGTTACAGATGGTGTTCTTTCCGAAGATAAGAGCAAAAAAATTGAGCGCTATGCTGGTGCCCAACAAACTTACACCGACACAACCGGTCCGCAACTCGTTAAAGCAGAAGTTACTTCTTCTAACTTCTTGAAACTGACGTTCAACGAGCCTGTAGCAGCTGGCCTTACAGCAACTGTTGATGGTGTAAACGTACCGCTTGCTGCACCGTCCACTACTATCCGTGATTACACTGTGCAAAGCGTTGCAACACTTCCTGCTGATCTTCGTACAGCTGGTACTCACAATGTATCTGTATACAATGCTACTGACATTGCTGCTCCAAATGCGAACTCTAAGAGCATCCTGACTGGTAGCTTCCAAGTAACAACAGATACAGTTGCCCCAACAGTAACTGAAGTGAAACAATCTACAGGTAGCGATCGTGCATTTGACATTGTGTTCAGCGAACCAGTAACAGTTGATACTTCTAAACTGGTAATTAAAAAGGGCAACTTTACGTTCCCAGCTGTGGATGCTAATTCTCCTGGCTATACTACCGCATTCTTTGCAAAAGATGGCATTACGGCAGTAGCAAACGGATCTGTCCGCGTGCTCCGAGTAACATTCGGTGCTGATTCTTCTGCATACGCAAACAATCTCTATGCAACTGGTGAAAACAGTGTAAATCTTGAAGTATCTGTTGAGAACTTTAAGGATGCTGTTGACTTGGTAGGTACGAAAACTACTAAGACAGTAACCCTGTCCAAAGACCAAGCCGCACCGAAAGTAACAAGCAAGTTTGATAACTCAATTAAAGGTACCTTGAATCCTAATGCTACTGATGCGGACGGTTACCTCGCAGTCAAGTTCGACAAAGCAATCGGCGCGACAGTCTCAGCCTCCAAGATTACTGTTGTAGATAAAGATGGCATTACTCGTACGATTACTACAGCAGCTCGCGATGCAGCTGACGCTACAAACAAAACTGTACAATTGGTTATTTCTGGTCTGACAGACCGTGATAATCTGGAAGCAAAAGCTCCATTTACTGTGTCCTTTGCTGCTGATGCTGTAACTGGTACCAATGGTATTGGAAACGTGGCATTCTCTACCCAAATTGAGAAGTCTTCCAGCACAGTTGCTCCTGTAGCTGAGGCAGTAACAAATGCAGTTGTTGGTGCAGGAAATATAATTACTGTAACTTACAATACTGCGATGGATGCAAGCGCAGCAAACCTTGCTAACTATACACTCGATGGTGCTGCATTGCCACCGGGTACTACAATCTCCATCAACGGTACTAACACTGTTGTAACGATCACACTGCCAGCTGGTTACACTAACCGCACCATCTCTAAACTGTTTGCGATTAGCAAAAATGTAAAAACTGCGAGCGGTAGCGTAGTTGTTGGATCAGTAGCTACAAAAGCTGAATACTCCACAATGCTTAGCTTTACTGACAATACTAAACCGGTATTGACTGGCGCTAAGTTTTTGGTAGCCAGCAACACAGCTAGAACCTCCGACAAGATCAAATTGACCTTTAGTGAGGACCTTGCTGCAGTAGCTGATAACCCTGCAACACGTGCTGACTTCAGCGTAACTGTAAATGGTTCTGCTGCAACCATCTCTAACTTGCAAGATGGTACCGTAGGGGACGATGTTGTAACACTCGTTACTTCTGCTCCAATCAACCTGTCTCAAACAGTTGTAGTAAAAGTAAACGGTGTAGATGCTACTCTTAACCCGGTAGTAGACGTAACCGATGGTGTTGGTAATACTTTGACTACTGGAACAGAGGTTATTGTATCTGGAACTGAGTTGGATGCTGGTCAAATTGCTCAAGATGCTGCTGATGTAGCAACTGCAAAAGCTGCACTGGCTGTAGGGTATGCAGGTGGTGACTCTGCAGCATCTGTAACGCAAAACTTGACAC
This sequence comes from Brevibacillus composti, assembly GCF_016406105.1. Taxonomy (NCBI): domain Bacteria; kingdom Bacillati; phylum Bacillota; class Bacilli; order Caryophanales; family Paenibacillaceae; genus Brevibacillus; species Brevibacillus composti. The sequence goes on along the minus strand of NZ_CP066308.1, from coordinate 4,097,486 downwards.
TTACTACTACTGGCGCTAGTGCTACAACTGTTACATGGTCTTCTGACAACACTGCAGTTGTTACAAACGCTGGTGTTGTAACTCGACCATCATACAATGATGGCGATGCGGCAGTAAACTTGACTGCAACTATTACTAAAGGTACTGCTACAGATACTAAAACATTTGCACTGACTGTAAAGGCTGAAGCAATTGATGCAGATTCTACTGTAACAGATGGTGCAAAAGTTGGTATTAATGCAGATGCTACAGTAACAATTGCACTTGTGGATGAGGCTGGTAACCCAGTAACTGGACTGACAAACGCAGATTTTGTACTCGCAAAAGCTACAGGGACAGGTAAGCTGACATTTGGCGCAGTAACTGAAACTGCGACACCAGGTACTTACACATTCACAGTTCAAAATGATACTGCTGAAACAGCTACTATCTCCATCACTGTTGATGGCGTATTGCTGAGTGATACAGCAACGCTTGATTCGACTCTTTAATAGCTACGAAACGTTACTTTATAAGCTCAATTGAGTGAAAGAAGTGGAGCGAGACCCCAAAGATATGGTTCCATTCCTTGGGGTCTTTTCTCTAACTGCCTTGTCGAATTGCTTGGTGAAAATCCAATCCATGAAAACAGTCTAAAGTCATGTGCCTAATCCTCCTGCACTTTGAGCAGTCCTATACCATCTGCTCCAGTGAAGTCAGGTGAAGACGTACTTGCTGAAATGCAAGGCGGGGCTCCTTAAAAGTTGGCTATGGTCAGGAGACGAATCCATGTAGACCCAATGCGATTTAGCTGTTGCCAGGAAATAAGCGCTACGGGTTGGGCAACAGCCGCTTTACGCGAAATCGTAAAGACGAAACAGGAACAATTCAGGCTGTTAAACCTGTTTTTCTCATATTGTATAGTGGGGATCTAAGGTCAGCAAAAGAAGGGATAGACAAGGTGGAACGTTTGAAGTCTTGCCGGAAGAGGTGGGTTAGCACCAGGGAGGCTGGTAAGATGGCGGCGGGTTCGTAGGTAGTGAGGATGGCTTGCCGTTTGAACCCGTAGTGGTAACACAGGCGGGGAGGGGAAAACTAGCCGGAGCGAAGGAACCCAGTCAGCGGATAAGAAGATCCGAGAACTTACAATGGGCGTTGTAGTTTCTCTAAAGACCAATGAGGATTGCTTGTACTTAGGTACTGGCAATCCTTTTGGTTTTTTTCTTTTTGCGTGCCCAGCAAGCCGTTAATTGCTAGTTGGTGAAAGTCCAACCGAGGTAAGAGCCAAGTCGCCTCGTAGCTGACAGGCAACTGGTGGAGTGATCCTAAGGTTGAAGCCCTGTGACAAAGTAACCCGAAAGGGTGCAAGCAAATCAGCAGACCGTAACATAAAGTGAATCCTGCCGCCTCGTTAAGAAAGACCATTGTAAGATGGACAAGGAGGAGCCGAGCCTGGGGGAAGTGGGCGAAGGCCACGGAAGGTGTGTAGAACTTGGATCGCAGCACTCAAGAACCTCTCGGGGTAAGGGGAACGGTATGCTGAGAAAGTAAGGAACGGAACTGGGGAGACCCTACTTTGCACACTCCGTCGGAGTGTAAAGCGGAAACCTATAACCGTAAGGGAAGTGGTGGACGGCAGAGAGGGAGTCGGAGGGGCTCATAGTACCAGAGAAGTGGAGACAACAAAACTCCATGGAGGAAAGGAGCCCTGCTTTGTTCACGGGTTGAAAGGAGGTAAGAGTGAGTGAATGCAAGTAAACTTGCTAACTACACCGATGCAAAAGCTCGACAACTTTGGACAACCCTATATCTTTGTGCCAAGGAAAATCCAAAACGGCGATTTCATGCTCTGTATGACAAGGTGTATCGTCCTGACATCCTCGCCGAAGCATGGCGCAGAGTGCGTGCCAACAAAGGAAGCGGCGGAGTGGACGGACAGACAATCGAAAGAATTGTACATGAATACGGAGAGAGTAAATTCCTCAATGAAATCTACCTCGACCTAAAGAGAAAACGGTACCATCCGGCACCAGTTCGACGCACGTACATTCCAAAAGCGGATGGGAAGCAAAGACCGCTTGGCATCCCGACGATACGAGATCGAGTTGTCCAAATGGCAACCAAAATGGTCATTGAGCCAATTTTCGAGGCGGACTTTAAAGATTGCTCATATGGATTCCGACCGAAACGAAATGCCCACCAGGCGATTGCACAAATCAGAAAAGCGAGCAAACAGGCATATTGGGTAGTTGATGTAGACATCAAGGGGTACTTTGACAACATCAATCAGGAGAAGCTGATGAAACTGGTTGAGCAAAGGATTTCGGACCGCAGAGTACTAAAACTGATTCGAAAATGGCTGCAAGCAGGTGTCATGGAAGGTGTACAGTTCCATGAAACGGATTGGGGAACTCCGCAAGGAGGAGTAATTTCGCCGCTGCTTGCGAACATTTACCTCAACTACATGGATACAATCTGGGAGAAACAATTTTCTCATCTTGGCAAATTAGTTCGATACGCCGATGATTTCGTGGTCATGTGCAAGACGAAAAAGGATGCCTTGGAAAGCATTCAGGTTATAAAGGCCATTATGAGCAAACTTGACCTGACTCTTAGCAAGGAAAAGTCTCGATTGATCAATATCTGGGACAACACCGCAGGCTTTGACTTCCTCGGTTTTCATCATCGAAAATTTCCCGTTCTCATTAAAGGTGGAAAAAGGATATATGTCATGTCACATATTCCAAGCAAGAAAGCAATGAAAGAAATGAGACGGAAAATTAAGATGTACACCGAACCGCGCAGCAAGTTGTACTGGCCGCTGCATGAGGTGGTACAAGGGCTTAATCGAAAGCTTAAGGGATTCAAGAACTACTATTCAATTTCAACTATAGCAGCAAGATGGTTAAACAGAATTGATTGGTATGTAATAGAAAGGCTGACGCTATTCGTTAACAAGAAAAGGAATGTGCGAAACAAGCATTCCAGGGTCGGGGAGGTAATGAAAGCCACACGGGGATCATTGGTGAAACTTGCCGGAGAGGACTACCGAATGCCAAAGAAAGAAGAGCATCGGAAAGCCGTATGAGGGAAAACCTCACGTACGGTTTGATGAGGGGGAGCTGAAATGAGTAAGGCGACCATATGGTCGCCCAAAAGTTTCAGTTCTCTACTCTACTGTGACGGAAACGCAAGTTTCGGTTTTTTGCTGGACACAACATTGCTCGCTACAAAACTCTACAAAAGCTCACTGAAAAATCCTGTCGTTCAAAGATAGCTGGAACCGTTTGCATTTGAGCCAACAAGTGTGCGAACCTTTTTGCCTGAAACCCTCGCTGAAGAATATAAAAACTGTAGTCAGCCATTCCCTCACCACTCCCCCTTCGTCCCCCCTCTCATCAAAAATCGATTCAAACGCAAGTTCAGATATTTAATATTATTGTGACGGTATAAAGGAAGGAGGTTTGAACGAAGGCAATTCATAAAACATCCCTGTGTCCAATCGACGGATGCAGGGCCGTTTTTGTGTTTCAGGAGGTGTTTCCAATGAACGTGATCCAGCAGTTCGAAGAGTACCTTGTGGAGAACGGGATCGCGCCTAAAACCATCGAATCCTACGTGGGCGACGTCAGGGCGTTTTGTGCGTTCCTGAGAGAAATGGGAGTGGATCAGCCGACCGATCTCAAGCGCTTCTACGTCTCCAGCTACAAGAGCAGGCTCGCCGACAGCAAGTACGCGGTGGCAACCATCAACAAGAAGATCAACTCCTTGCAGGCGTTCAACCTCTTCCTGATCGAGCGCAAGCTGGCGACGGAGCAGGTCGTCTCGCTGCGCAAAGACAGGATCAAGGTGGCAGCCGGAAGCGAGGGAGAGGTGGAGGTGTTTTCGGAGCAGGAGGTCAACCAGCTTCTGTTTTTCGTTCAGGACAGGACGAAGGTCACCTTGCGGAACCATCTCATCGTTTGGCTGCTTTTGTACACGGGCGTTCGGGTGAGCGAACTGTGCGGCATCCGTCTCGGTGACATCGACTACCTAACCAACACGCTGAGAGTGACGGGCAAAGGAGGGAAGTACCGAGAAATTCCGCTTCGCCCCGATCTGGTGGATCTCATCAAGGAGTACGTCAGGACGGAACGGCAGCAGAGCAAGCATCGGGAGAGCCCGTTTCTTCTCGTAAGCCAGCGAGCGGAGAAAATGCACAAAGACGCGGTGAACACCATGCTGGAGGGCTTGGAGAAGCGTCTCGGCTTCCGCATGTACCCGCACAAGTTCAGGCACACCTTCTGCACGAGGCTGCTTCAGAAAAACGTGCCGCTGACGACTGTGAGCAAACTGGCCGGACACGCCCACATTCAGACAACAGCTCATTTCTACATCAACACGAGCAAAGAAGAAAAGGAGCGTGCGGTGAATCTGTTGTAGAAAGGAGATGCAAACGTGAATTCAGTTCGAGAAGTATACGAAGCGTTGATTTTGCGGGAAGACAGCATGGTTCGGAGCATCCAGACGTGCGAGAGAGCCCTGTCCCTGCTGGTGGACGAATTAGTCTACAGGGAGAGCGAAAACTCCTGCCTGGAGACAGCGGAGGCGATCTGCGAGGCGATCCGACAGAAAGAAGAAGAACTGCGGAAGCAATGGCACCGGATCAGATGGGAAAAGGCGCGTCTGGCCAGCCAGTTCCCGGACAAACAAGTGAAAGCGGAGGTGAGATGACATTCATCGCTCACTTCCGCTTTTCTTCTTCCCAGCTAAAGACGGTTTTCATGAGTGCCAGCACCAGCGAATGGTCGGCAACGGGACGTTCAGACAGCAGCATGACGATTCGACCAAGCTCCGTTTCAGGGCCGAGCGGATCGACGGAGTGGAACAGCTGCTCTAAAGGAATGCCGAGACTGCGGGCGATCTTGGAGAGACTTTCAATCGTCAGGTTCTTCTCTCCCCGCTCGATCTGGCCGACGTAGTTCGTGTGCAGGCCGGAAAGCTCGCCGAGCTGTTCCTGGCTCAGGCCCTTGTCCATACGAAGAGTGCGAATCCGTTCGCCCAATCTCTTCGCCAGTTGTTTGGTGTTCGCTTCCATTCAACCCCACCTCACCACAAGCGTACAGGAGGCAGTTTGGTAGTAACACACACTATAGATGTTAGTTGACTATCATATAACACTTATAACATAATGTAGGAAGATTCTACTATTTTTGTGCGGCATTTCTATCAGTCATTGGTCTCAGAACGATGATAGACAGGCCGATTGAGAGTCAGAGGAGGACATTCAAAAATGGAAGCATTGAAAAAATTCCTGAAGGGCATGAACAAATTCTACGGTTTCATGACCGGTTTGGGAATCATCGTCGTCGCAGCGTGGCTCATTCTGACCTGGGCGGGTGTCGACGTACAAAGAGCAGTTGAGGACGCGGTGAGCATGGAGAGCGAAACAACCCGGATTGTAAAGGAAGGGCATTTCGAGGATTTCCCCGAAAAATCGATTGGTGAAGCGTTCGGCACATTCTTCGGCTCGCCGAGCTGGCGATCCTTTCAGGCAGAATCAGGAGAAGACGTAGTAGAGTTCAAGGGAACGTGCATGTTTATGGATAAGAGAGTGAATGCGGTAATCCAGTTTACCGTAAATCAGGAGAATCGAACATTCCGGTTGTACGCCGTCGAGTTTAACGACATCCCCCAAAATAATCTGATTCAGATGGCCCTGATGGGAAAAGTGTTCGAAAAAGAGCTTCAGGAGGAGACATTTACGGGGAATTCTGCCAGTGCCTCCAAAGGAGAAAGTTCAGTGGCAGTACCTGCTACACATTCAGCTCCGCCCCAAGAGGAGCAAAGTCAACCTGCCCTTTCACAGCCAACGCCAGAGGTGTCTAGCATAATCTTGGCCGACGCAGCAACATCAGCTCCCCTTCCCAGTCTGATCGAATGGCAGCCGGGACTGGCCGACACAGTCCTGCCACTCAATTTGGGAGGAGATCAAGCAGAACTTCGGCTGGGACTTGGGCATCCCAACGGAATCAAATGCCAAGTGGTCTTGAAAGGGCCTTCCGTTGGCTGGGAGCTCGACATCTCACAAGCAGACACGTCGTTTGACGTTCCGTACGACGAGACAGGCGAGTTGCGCGAGGGCTTTGTGATGCAGGCAGCCGCCCACGATTTTGACCAGGACGGTACGCCGGAGATTGTCGTCACGGCTGGGGACGGCCTGCTGGAGAGCTACGCTTGGGTCTTCTCTTACAACAAGGGAGCCGATCCAAACAAGATCAACCCGTTTGTGCAGGATCTGAAAGTGACGGGACAGACGCGGATTCTGGTAGAGCAGAACAAGTTGCTGATCCCGTTCGGCTCTCAGGGGCTTTACGAAGAGTACGCATACGTGGATAAGCAATTCTACAAGAAACAATAGGTACAAGGAAAGGAAGGAGAATCGAATTGCGAAGAATCATAAACTCTCTTCTCATTTTTTGTCTGACACTCATCAGCTTCTTTCCTCAAACGGGGTACGCGGCATCAGTCGATGAAGGAGGCTACCATGACCTCTCCATAAAGGTGACGTGGTACATCTATTTTGAGAAGGAACTGGACAAGTCCACGATTACTAGCGAATCGGTGCGTGTGGTCGATCAAGACAATAAAAACGTCAGTATGAGACTGTCTTATTCCGCAAAGAACAAGTACATCTCGGTTAGATCCACCAATCTGTACCAGCCAAAGGCAAGCTATACCCTTCACGTAGGGCCCGGCATTCGGTACGTAGACGGTGACCCGGCAGGATCGATGGTGATTCCCTTCAGCACGGGTACGTCTAGCTCAACGAAAAGCGTGAAGGTGGACTATACACCTACTCAGGGCGGGCAAGGAGACTTGGCAGAAGTTCTCCGTCTGGTACAGCGGCTCCAATCGGAGCAAAAGCAGCTGAAAGAAGAAATCAAAGGACTGCAAGAAGAGGTCTCAACTCTCAAGGAGCGCATCCGAAAGCTGGAAACCGGGAAGGGCGACAAAGATCAGACAGAGCCGATCGCTTCTGAGTTTTACACGATCCGTTACCCGAAGGGCTATTACACCGATGCATCGAAAATGAAAGAACATCTGGACAAGTCCTTCAAGTACGTGTTTCAGGAATTCGGCAGCTATCCCAACATCAAGCAGTTGATCAAGGAGCCAAAGCCACTGGAGGTAGTCTTGTATGACCGTCCAAACGAAAACGCGGACATCGGACTGTGGAGCCTGGAGGGAATGAATGACGGATCGTACCGACTCCATTTGCTGGCACAGTCGGCTCATTACCGGAATTGCTGCACGAACACGGGTAAGAACTTCGATGACCAATACTTCCTTACCACCACGATCCATGAAGTCATGAGCATTCCGTTAAAGCGTGTGATCCGTCAGAAATCGAGTGGGTGGAACGACATCTACCGTGCCCCGGATTGGTTTGTTCAAGGAGTGCAGGAATACTACGGAACCCACTACGGAAAAGACGACTCGATTGCCGTCATGATTCGCAACGTAAAGAATGACCGCAGCCGCATCGTGATCTCTCCTTCCGGGGTACGGGTGAAAGGAATTTATGACGACGGGGCGGTGCTGGTCACGTTCCTGTTCGAAACCTACGGCAAGGAAAAGATGCACAAACTGTTCATGAGCAAGGAGTCCACTTTCGAACGAGCATTTGCCGCCGAAATCGGCTCGTACTCGGAACTGGCACGAGCATTCGACAACTGGATTGCAAGAAAATAAGTTTGGTAACCAAAATTTCCAGGGGTTTACAATAGGAAAGGAGTAACCATCCATGTTTCTACTCATCGTCGTGCTTGTCATTGCATTTATCATTTTCCGAATCATCCACCGCATTTTTGACATCACCTATCTTGGCGGACAGGCCCTTCTCACCATGATTCTCGGCTGTCTCGCTGCGGCGTACATGCTCGTGGATTTCCTGTTTTTGTGAGAAGCTAACCTGGCCGACTTTCAAATACTAATTGATAGCAGTTGTTCAAAACCAATCGTAAAAGCGAGAGGCATCTTCCCTGACGAAAACGGGAAGGTGCCTTTTCCTGTTTGAGGAGGAAAGGAACCATGCGGACGATCAAAACCATTCAGGACGTGCGGCTGCTGCGGGAAGCGAGAGTGTTTTCCGACGCCTTCGCCGCGTACTTGGAAGAAGAGTTTTTGGCCCTGAAAGAAGCTTTTGACTTCGACGGTTTGGAGGAAGAATTCACGCTCGACATGCACGGCTACATGGTCGTGTTGGAGAAAGGCGACAATCTGCGCGATCTGTCCGTGGTGGGACTGGATCGCGGTCAAAACGGTTTGCTGGGATGCCTGCCGGAGTTTGTGGAAAAGGTGGAACGAAACGGCGAGCACTGGTACAAAGTCGTGGTCATCTACACCAACGAGTACGGAATGTCGTTTCTCCTACCGCTTGAATCCGTAGCGGACGATGAGCAGGCCATAGCTTGGCTAGAGGATCAGGTCGAGCGTGATGCCATTTTACTAAACTACTAATGGGAGGAAATCACATGAACGATAAAACCGCAACAAAAGCAGGGCATCAACCTGCCAAACGTGTCAACATCGTCTCGGTAAAGATGGTGCGGGAGTCAAGCCTGCTGTACCCGCAGAGAAGAATTCGCATGGCGAAAGATGCCGTTGGGCTCTTCCAGAAGTTTTTGGAGGAAACGGATCGGGAACAGTTTTTCCTGCTGTGCCTGTCGACCAAAAACGAGCCGGTTGCCATTCACACGGTTTCGGTGGGCTCCCTGGACGCGAGCATCGTACATCCCAGAGAGGTCTTCAAGGCCGCTGTTTTGGCGAACGCCGCTTCCGTCATCGTGGCGCACAACCATCCTTCCGGCGACCCTACGCCAAGCAGGGAAGACATTGAAGTGACACGGAGGCTTCAAGAGGCGGGCGAGCTGCTGGGCATTCCCGTCCTGGATCACATCGTTGTAGGAATGGAAGGCTCATTTTGCAGCCTGAAAGAAAAGGGGTACATGGAAAGATGAAAAACAGCCGTTTGTTTTCGGGTGACAGATACGCCACCAGAGGGATCGCGGATCGGATCGAACCGGCCATACAGATGGCGCTCTGGCGGGCAATTGAGGTACGCAAGGCGAGAGGCGACGAGCTCGATTACCTGCAAGTGTTCGAGCTGTCGGTGGAGATGGTGGACGGGGAGCCGCTGCAGAAGGTGCTGAATCGGCAGGAGCAGCCGGAGCATCGGGAGTCGTTCTACGTGGATGGCGTCCAGGAGCCGATCGGCGGCGTGACGATTTGGGTGATCGATTCCGGGACGTACTGCACGATGCTTTTCCCAGATGAGTACTGAGGGGTGATAACGTGATCATCACGATCATTCTTGCCATCCTGCAGATTCGTTTGGGAGCGAAAAGATGACAAGGGAAAGGGGGGAGAACTTCAGTGAATCCGATCTTGTTAGAAGTGATCTGGATCATCGCGAAACTGGTTCTGGACGGAATGAGTCGAGAGCAGGCGATTGCCACAGTAGCAAAAGAGCGAGGGCTCAATCAAGAGGAGCTCCTAAGAAGGCTGCTGTAGGAGACCGATTAGGTCAACATCGTAGATTCAGGGGCATGGTGGTTTGCCCCATTTTTTTTGCTTTCACACACAGAGAAACATTCTGATAAAAGTCGACGCGCACGACGACGTCGAAGTCGACTGCACTAACGATACGGAGGGATCAGGATGTTTCCGCGACGCAAACGCAATTGGGATCTGTCAGGGGTAAAAGAGCGATTCAGGCAAGAACAGTCCACACACGGGATCAACTGGGGTACCGATCAAAGGCGAGTGGAACACAACTCTGTCGAGTGCTCCGACGGCTGGGAGCTGGAGACCGGGTGGGAAGAAGCGGAGGAGGCAAACTTTGAACCAGCGGACGAAAATGTTAGACAGCACTCGACAATAAGCCAGTCTAAACTGGCCTTTTCGGAACGGCAAAACGCTAAAATCGCCGATCTCTGCCAGCACGACCATCCATATCCCAGCCTAGAGAGGCGGCCGGATTTCTATGAGCAGCACAAGAAGTTGACCATCTACGTGGAGAAGGATTTGTTGAAGACCATTGAGAGGCTGAAAAAGGGACGATACATCCCGAGCTACAGCTGGCTGGTGTCTGAAGCGATTCGCTTCTATCTTCAGGATACGAGTCCGCGATGAAGATTGAAAAGAACAGGTTCCATTCCTTGTTGAAAGGGATGGAACCGAAGTGTTCATTTGCCCTCCGTACACCTCAGCTAGCGTCAGTAGCGGCGGTGTCGTCAGACTGTATTTCTGGAACTGACGATTCTGCCAGTACTGACGCTACCTGCAAGTAGGTAGCGAGGGATGCTTGTTGTCTGCCGGGATGTGCTAAGATTAATGATGGAAAAGCTGAAATGTGTTGTGCGTAATACTCGGAAGAATACTCAAGAAAGAGTGGGAAACAATGAAGCTGCAGCAAAAAGTAATCGAGGGTGGAATCTTCAATCGGGATTTGACGTGGGAGGAGATGTGCGAGGAGCTAGGGTGGCCCGAAGAAACATTTAAGTTCCGGTTTAAGAAATTCTGTGAACGATACTCCTTTCGTCCAGAGGATTTCCAGGAAAAGGGGGCATATCTGTTTCGCAAGGAATGGAATGAGATTCTCTATGTACTTCTTAACAGCATCCATGAGCATCCCTTGTACCGAGAAGGAAATACCGAAAAGACCGCACCATTCGACAAAATGGTACATTACTATCGGCAGCTGCTTGACGATATAGAAGACTGCCTGCCGCGAGACATTAGAATGGATCTCATGAGTCACCCGATCTATCTGAACACCAAGCTCGAATTTTCGATGATGGAGAAACTACAAGAAAAAATGGGTTCATGGATGAGCTTGGTCACTACGATGCCTCCTCGTGTTCGGGTCATGATGTGGCAGAAGATGAACCACAGTATGGATGAGTGGGCGAAGATTCTTTGTGCTGTTCATGTTCGAGCTCAAGAAATCCAACAGTTGTTGGAATCGGATGAGTATCTGTCCGAAGGAGAAAAGGAAGCTCAGTTGGAGCACTTGGATGTTCTGTTAGCTCACCGGCTGCGGAAGGAAATCAACAGGACCAAATTCCGAATGGATGAAAAAATAATAGCAGCGATGCAACACCTGGATCAGATTGCATTAGGGCTGCGAAGATTCATAGGGGAAGAGGAAGACAGTAAATATGTCAAACAGGAGTTTGAAAGACGTGTCCTACCCATCCTCGACGAACAAGATCGGAAGAGAGAGGGGATTCTGACCAACCTGCTCATTGAAACGCAAAGACTCGTGGATCAATGGAGAGAGATTGGACGAGTATTGGCGGATCTTCGAAAGGAACTCGATGAAATGACCGAATTGCCAGATAAAGAAAAGGAAAAATACAAGAGGGCGGCGGAAACGATTGGCGAGGTATATCGTCAATTGTCGTCGGAGAGAACGAAACAGTTCCTGGCTGACGTAGAAGGATTGTTTCAAAAATCCGTCGCCACATCGGTTGCTAAAAGTCAGGAGATGATCAGAAGCGAACGATAAGTTTGCTTCTTTTTTTTTTGCCGGATACCACAAATCCTGAAATTTGTCAAGGTAAGTGCCCTTACTCCTCTTCCCTCAATATTGAAGTGCGAAGAGAGTATGATCATCCTTGAAAGGAAGATGCTTCAACAGCTTCCATTTCAAAAAGATATCAAGGAGTGAATGTAAATGAAAAAAAACCGTACCATCAAACGACCCCTCACCAACCAAACGATTGTCCAAGAAGGAGTGTACAACGGCTGTGAAATCGAATCCGCCGACATCATGGAGAGGGGCAGCCAATTCCATGAAACCGGCAAGCGCGATGTTCTGAATCTGAAGGTCAGAATTCCGCTTCCGAATGGAGATTTTGCGATTCTGTTCTACGCCCCGAACCTGTCATGGGGAGCGAAAAGCCGGATGGTGAAACTGTTGCAAGACCTTGAGGCCCTCCCTGATCCGGGCGAGGACCTCGACCTCGACAGTCTGGTCGGCATGAAGGTGACCGTCTTCGTCGAGAACGTCGAGAAGGACGACAAAACTTATAGCAACATCGTGAAGATGAAAAAAGAGAAGGGTACTGCGGAGATGCCTTCCGTTTCCGAAAAAAAGGTAGCCCAACACGATCAGGAAGAAGTGGAGAACTTCTTCAAGGATGAAAACGAGTACGAAGAGGTTGGATCGATGGATCTGATCGACTAGCCAGATCAACACCCTCAGTAGCTGTCGTGGCTACAGAGGGGAACCTTCGCAAAACAAAATGGAGAGGAGAACCAACATGAATCACATAGAAAACGCAATTGAGGAAATGATCCAGGCGCTTACCCTCTTGGCACACGAAAACGAAGTGAGGGAGCTGCGCATACTGGACACCGCAAAAGGCACCGTTAGAGGCTATTTTAACGACTGGGAGGCGCTGGCTGAGGCAGCGGAGCGCTACAACGGACAAGCCAACATCTACGTAACCCTGAATCCGGTAAAGCCAGCTCTGCTAGCGAGAGCGGAAAACCGGGTGGTTGAGAGAGCCAAACAGACGACGAGCGACGTGGACATCGACCGTCGGTGCTGGTTTCCCATCGACTTCGATCCGGTACGTCCGGCAGGCATTTCTTCCACCGATGAGGAGCATGAAGCGGCGATCGCGCTCGCCAAAGAGGTACGCGACCAGCTGCGTGAGAAAGGGTGGCCCGAACCCATTTTGGCGGACAGCGGAAACGGGGCCCACCTGCTCTACTACATCAATTTGCCTAACGACGAGGCAAGCACGGAGCTCATTCAAAAAGCGCTGCAGGCGTTAGACCTGAAGTACAGCACGGATCAGGTACAGATCGACACGTCCACCTACAACGCGGCCCGCATCTGGAAGCTGTACGGAACCGTGGCCTGCAAGGGGGACGACACGAAAGAGCGTCCGCATCGGCAGGCACAGATTCTCGAATGCCCGGATGAGATCCACATCGTGCAAGTGGAACTGCTTCAGGAACTGGCAGACGAGATGCCCGAAATCGAAGTGCCCAAAAAAAAGAACAGGAGGGCCGAAAGGAAGGGTGGCACTTTCGACCTCGAAGCGTGGCTCTCCGAACAGGGTCTCGAAGTTGCCTTGAAAGCCCGCTGGCAAAACAAGGCGACCAAGTACGTGCTGGAAACGTGTCCGTGGAATGAGGATCACACCAACCGTAGCGCCTACCTCATCCAGTTCGACGACGGAGGTATCGCCGCTGGGTGCCATCACAACAGCTGCGCGAGCCAGAACTGGGAGACGCTTCGCGATCTGCTGGAGCCGGATTGGCGGCAATCTAAAGGAAGATCCCCCGGTGACAAAGGCGGAGACGAGAGTCAGACAGACATTCTCATCCGTTTGGGTAACGAGGCGAAGTTTTTCCGTAACGAAATCGAGGACGCGTTCGCGGCGGTTGAAGTCGACGGCCACATAGAGCTGATGAAGGTGAGAGGCAAACAGTTCAAGCTGTGGCTCACCAAGAAGTTCTTTGAAGAGACGGGTAAAGCCCCCGGAATGGACGCGATGAACCAGGCGCTCAGTGTGATGGAAATGAAGGCCATGTTCGGCGGGAACGAGCACAAACTGCAGCTACGCGTTGCGGAAAAGGACGACACATTCTACTACGATCTGGCCGATAAGGAGTGGCGGGCTGTTCGCATCTCTGCCCATGGCGTGAGCATCGAAAAAAATCCGCCGATCCTTTTCGTCCGCAACAAGAATATGAAAGCGCAGGTCGAGCCCGACTTTAGCGGAGACCTGCTGCTCATCCTGAAACACGTACGTTTGAAAAACCCCGACGATCAAGTGCTTTATCTCGTCTACATCGTTTCCTGCTTCGTTCCGGGGATCCCCCATCCCGTTCTCGTACTGAGCGGGGAGAAAGGGGCGTCGAAATCTACGACGTTGCGGATGACCAGATCGATCGTTGACCCAGCCGTTCGCGATCTGCTCACAATGCCCAACAGCAAGCAAGACCTAGCGCTCACGCTGGCCAACAACTACATGCCCTGCTTTGATAATCTCGACACACTCTCTGTGGAGAAAAGCGATCTGATTTGCATCTCTTCGACAGGCGGGGGATTCAGCAAGAGGACGTTGTACAGCGACGATGACGAGACCATTCTGGAAATTCAACGCTGTGTTGGGATGAACGGGATCAACGTCGTTGCCACTCGGGCCGATCTTCTGGATCGTTCGATTGTCATCGAGCTGGAGCGTATCGACGACAGCGAGCGGAAAGAAGAGCGCGAGTTGTGGGAGGCGTTTGATGCGGACAAGCCGCAGATCGTGGGCGGCGCGATGCGAGCCCTGTCCCAAGCGAAGGCAATTTACCCGAATCTGAAATTGAACAAACTGGGACGCATGGCCGATTTCACGCGCTGGGGATACGCGATCGCGGAAGTACTGGGGCTTGGCGGAAAACGGTTCCTAGACGCGTACTTCAACAATCAGAACCGCTCCAACGAAGAGGCGATTTCGGCTCATCCGGTCGCGGCGGCGATCGTGGCCTTGATGAAAGGCCGAAAAAGGTACAGTGCATCGGTGGCCAGCTTGTTACGAGAACTGGAACGCGTGGCGGAGACGGAGAAAATTAACACCCGTGTCGAGTCTTTTCCGAAAGCGGCCCACATGCTGAGCCGACGCCTGAAAGAAGTGAAGTCGAACCTAAATCAATTGGGCATCATTTTTGACATTCGTCATGCAGGCGACTTCAAACTGGTGACGATCGAAAAAGTGAACCCCTCTTCGACAGCTCTTGAAAACGAAACGGATGAAATCGAGGAGCCTGTCCCAGCGAGAAGGCTGCAGCGCCCGGCTTTAAGTGGGCCAACGACCAACGAGGGAATGGTCGGATGTGAGCTGGAGGAAGAGTTTGAAGAGTAGAACGGACATCACCATTTTTTCTCCCAGGTTTCCGTCAGCAGGAACAGTGTCGGCAGAAAGTCCAAGCGGCTGTCGGCACTGACCCTACTGACGCTACGCGTGGAGAAAAAGGGGACGTTATTTCTGCAACTACCAATATTTGGAATAGATATTATGTTTTTGAATCGAGATGAAAACATCAACGGAGGGATTTCCATGTTGCTGAAAGACGCCATCCATAAGTTTCTACACTACCTGACTTCGCTGGAGCGGAGCGAGCAGACGACCTCCGGGTACGAAAAAGACTTGAAATTGTTCTCCCGCTTCCTGGAGAAGAAGTACAACTGCTCACCCTACCTGGAAGAGGTCTCGGCTGCAGACATCGAAGACTACTTGCTGTGGCTGAAGGAGGAACGCAACTACGCGCCAGCCAGCCGGGCACGAAACCTCTACACGCTGCGCTCCTTCTTCGCCTACGCGTACAAGAAGGAGCTGGTGGCAAGAAACGTGGCCTTGTCGGTGGAGAACATCAAGACGCAGCAAAAAGAGCGGGTCTACCTGACCGAGGAGGAGGTTCAGCAGCTGGTAGGAGCCATCGACCATGATCTCATTCGGCTGGTGGTTCAGGTGCTCTACCTGACAGGCCTGCGGATCTCGGAGTGCCTTGACCTCACCCTGGACACGGTCGATTTGGAGCGGAAAGTGATCCGTGTCGTCGCCGGAAAGGGGAACAAAGACCGGAACATCCCCATCTCGGACAAGCTCCTGCCGCTTCTTCGACACTACGTGGAGCATGACCGACCCTACACGGATTCCGACCTGTTTTTCTGTACGAAGAAGACAGGGAAGCTGTCTCCCGTGTACGTGAACCGGGTACTGGCCGATGCGGTGGAAAAGCTGGGGTGGAAGAAGAAAGTGACCGCCCACATCCTGCGCCACAGCTTTGCCAGCCAGTTGGTGAAGAAAGAGGTCAACCTAGTGCAAATCCAAAAGCTGCTCGGGCACTCTTCACTCAAAGTGACCAGCATCTACACCCATAGCAACCTGGAGCAGCTCAGTGAAGCGGTGAACGTGCTGTAGGACAGCACAATACCCCAATTTCCCTAGCGTAGCGTCAGTGGTGGCAAAAGCGGCACTGATAGTATTGTCAGCACTGACGCTGCTTTCGGGGGATTCGGCCCAATGAAACGCAATCAGGAGAAAAAGCAATCTTTTGTAGCTCGAGAGGGCGCAAAGATTTTGCAAAGCATTAACAATAACGCAGAAAAAAGGAGTGTTGAACAATGGCCATGCCAATTGACAAAAAAACCGATCTACGACGAGCGAGTGAAAGAGATCCTGCAGGGATTTGCGGAGGGCAAGTCCAGAGAAGAGCTGGCGAAGGAGTTTGGTCACAAAACCTACAAGTCGCTCGACATGTACATGCGTCGCCGAAATTTCACGTGGGACGGCAGGAAGGGAACCTACGTACCTCTGTACAGCCGTGTTGACCGGGAACAAGTCGAGCTGTCCCTCGTTCCTTCGACCAAAGTGGCTCGCGTGCTCGCCCTGTTTGAGAAAGAAGGTGCGGACGCGAGAACCGTTGCCAAGCAGCTTGGCTTCCAGGATCACCGGGAGCTTGCCACCTACATGAAGGCGAGAGGGTACGAATGGTCGTCCGAAAAAGGAACGTACGTCAAAATGCTCGGTGAAGTGGTACAAGAGGAGGAGTTGGAAGTGGAGGCACTTGAAAGCACTTTTGATGGTGGCCAATTGGAGGCCGAGCAAGAGCAAGGCAGTCAGACGAAGGCAGCGCGTCGCGGAGGCATCGGAGGGCAGTTGGAGCGGTTTTTGCCCCTCCTGGAGCTGCTGGAACGAAACAAAGACAAGTTGATCGACGCATTCCTCCCCGGAGCGGGAGTGGCGAAGGTGCCCCGCTACATCGTGCCGGGGATCGCGACGGTCAAGTCCGTCCACATGATGAACACCCTGCGCGATCTGGTAGTGGAGTACAGTCTTGAGAAGAACATCAGCCAACGCGAAATCTTCGAGGTCGCTCTGATCGAGTTTTTCCGAAAGTACGGGTATGAGAGAGAAGTGGAAACCCTTCTAAAGAGTTCATAAACACGGTCTGGAGAAGAACGACAAAAGTTCTTCTCCAGATTTTTCTTTTTTGAAGGAAAATTATTGAAAAATGTAGAATTTTGTCAATTGAAGGAGGTTGCTATCAACAATGAAAAGAATTCGTACTCATTTTCTAGGCAAGGTTTACTCCCTAATTCTCGCGGGTTGTGTGGCGGTCAGTACCGCTCTGGTTGCTGTACCTGCTACCGTACAGGCTGAAAAGGCGGTCTACGTACAGGCCAGCCAGGAGTACACGAACCTTTCCACCAAAACCACTTGGCAGGTGACCTTTGATAAGGATCTGGACAAATCCACCGTCACGACCAACAACATCACCATCACTGACAAGGATGGGAATGCCCAAAGCATTACGGTGACCTACTCAACCAAAAAGTACATTACGGTTAAGCCGAAAAAGCCTCTGGCAAAGAAAGCGGAGTTCACCTTGAAAGTTGATCAAATCAAGGACAAGAACGGAAACTTTCTCGGTAAGATGGAAATCAAGTTCACGACAGGCACGTCCACATCCAGCAAGACCGTAAAGGTGAAGTTTGCTTCTGAGGAAACGGGAGGTGGCGATCAAACGGAGATCGACAGGTTGAGAAAGGAAAACGAACAATTAAAGAGCCAAATTCGTTCCCTGGAAGCGGAAATTGAGAGGCTCCGCGAACGAATCCGTGAGCTTGAAAACGGCGGTGGTAGCGGGGATCAGGATAACACCCCACTAACGCATGAATACTTCACTGTAACGTACCCCAAAGGGTACAAAGACGAAGCGAATAACATGTACAAGTACATGGAGGAGAGCGTTAAAGCGGCGAAAGAGGAATTCGGTAACCTCGTAGACGTTGAAAGATGGCTGAAGCAGCCTAAGCCAGTGACCATCGTCATTCATGACAAGCCTGATGACAAGGCCGATGTGGGTTTGTGGTCGCTTTATGGCCTGAACGACGGCTCCTTCGAGATTCACCTCTTGGGCAAAAAGGCACATTATGTGCGTTGCTGCACCAATGTCGGAAAAGAATACGACGACCTATACTTTAAGGTTACGACGATCCACGAGTACCTTTCCATCCCGCTGAGGAAAGCAGTCGGAGAGAAGAAAAAAGGGTGGTCTAACCTATATTCCGCTCCCGAGTGGTTCGTGCAGGGAATGGAAGAATACTATGGGTATCATTATGGAAACGATCCTGAAACGATCAGAATTTTGACTCAGCGCGTAAAGGACGACCGAAATCGTATCAAATTCTCGTCCAGTGGGATAACCGTACAAGGCACCTACGAAGATGGAGCGGTGCTGGCGTTTTTCCTTTACGAAACGTACGGGAAAACAAAAGTGCAGAACGTCCTGATGAGCAAAGAACCAAAGTGGGAAAAAGCATTCTTGAAAGAGTTTGGCAGCTACTCCGACATGGAAAAGGCCTTCAACAACTGGTTGTCTAAAAAATAGCTTGTTTACGGGCTGGTGGCAACAGATTTGCCATCAGCCTGTTGGTTGTGTTTGTCCTATTCTGAACCTGGAGAAAAAGAAACGAAGGAGAAAATAAACAAAGGGCAGCCCATTTTGGATGCTTAGAGCTCCAGAAAGGGCTTTTCCTATTTCATGGAGATTTGTTTTCATTCGTATATAATGAAGATAAGTATGAATTCAATCGGATCTTAACGCGATGGCCTGATGGTGTAGCTTGTCATTCTTTCGACCATAATAGAAGGAGAGGTGACGAAAGTGAATAACAATGAAAAATATGAATACTGGGAAGATATAGCGGAGTATGACTTAGCAACGGCTCGGGCCATGCTCCAATCAGGTCGATACCTGTACGTCGT
This sequence comes from Brevibacillus composti, assembly GCF_016406105.1. NCBI lineage: Bacteria > Bacillati > Bacillota > Bacilli > Caryophanales > Paenibacillaceae > Brevibacillus > Brevibacillus composti. Next base: position 4,078,680 of record NZ_CP066308.1, on the reverse strand, counting down.
GTTTATGTGCCAGCAGGCCATCGAGAAGTTAGTCAAGGGTTTGTATGTCCTTTATACAGGGGAGGAACCGCCACGTACCCACAACATATGGCTTGTTCTGAGTGCCTTGGCCGAGTATGAATCTTTTCAACAAAAAGCGAACGATGCCACGTTTGTGGAGAAAAAAGCGACATACAAACCGTTTTTTGCCGAGTTGGTGGCGTACTATATATCGGAGCGGTATCCATCGTATCGTGAAAAGTTGTCCATGTCCGTGAAGGAAGAAAAAGCACGTCAAGTCATGGGAAAGACGGAGGAGGTATTTCGATGGCTGCAATCCCTGCGGAAGTGAAACGGGTAGTGGAGGAGTATGTTCGCAACATTAGTCAGTTGATTCCCGTAAAAAAGGCTGTCCTGTTTGGTTCGTATGCCAAAGGTACGTTCGACGAGGGAAGTGACGTTGATCTGGCCATCTTCTCCGATTATTTCGAGCAGATGGATCGGGTCGAGGGCATCAAATTCTTGTTGATGCACGCGATGGACTACCACGTTGATTTGGAACCGATTGCTTTTACCGAGAAAGAATATGCCATGAAGGAAGGGATTGTCGGCGAAATCCTCAAGACAGGCGTTGAAATCGCTGTTTGAAGGGAAGTGATCTTGTTTCGACAGGAGGAACCGATTTTGAAACATTGCTTCATGTGCGAAGGAGATCTGGAACAAAAGCTTGTCACGGTCGAACGTGATTGGATGGGCAAAAAAATCATCATCGAGGACGTACCCACCGAGGTGTGCGATCAATGCGGGGAACGATATTTCGACGCGGAGACGACGCTTCGGATGGAGAGAATCAAGAAGGCGTCCATGTACCCGCAAGAGCAAGCGATCACGATCCCGGCGTTTGTCCGAAAGTTTGACCTCCTGCCGAATGTGCAGGAGGGCTAACCCAAGAAACGCATTCGCTGCCCGATCCTCATGCCTAACGTAGTGTCACAAGAAGCAAGGTTGAGAAAAAAGCGTTGTCGCTCCTGACACAATTGACGCTACGCTAGGGCTTTCACAGGGAATCACAACTGTTGATTTCCTGTTTTCTTTTTTTAGTGATCCACCTACTTATTGCAACTCGTTTCTTCCATTATATATAGATCAACTACAGGATGAGAAACATGTTGGGAAACTGTCATATAAATAATGAGTTTTCCGATTGGAAAAGTATGAAAAAATCCAGGTTAGGGTTGTGCTATTAACAGCACTACTGTAGATGTTAAGTTCGGGACTGCTGTAGATAAATCTACTGCTGAAGATTTTACAAATAACTACAGCATCACTAAGGTTGGCGGCAGCGCACTGACTATTGCAGGAGCAAAATTGCAAGCAGATGGAGTGACTGTACGTCTTACTTTGAACTCTGCTACAGCGCTCACTAAATTGGCAACAAATTACACTGTACATGTGCACGATGTACTGAATACTGACGGAGATGAAATCGAAGAATTCTCTCAAGTAATCTCCTTGTCTGACTCCGTACGTCCAGAAGTAAAAGCTACTAGCTTTGTAGACACTAATACTTTCAAAGTGGAATTCACTGAGCCAGTAGATCTTTCTAACCTGAATACCGCAGTTACGGTTTACGATGGACTTACACCAGTTACCGTTACTAAGACTGCAAACAACACTACTAAAACTTCTTTCACAGTAGATGTATCTGGTTTGGACAGCAAAAAAGAATACAAATTGGTTGTTAACAGCCAAATCGTAGACTTCGCTGGAAATGCAATTTCTCCAAACCCATATGAAACAATCATCAAGCCTGTAGCTGATACTGTTGATCCACTCGTTGATAGCATTACTGCAGTAAACCGTACCTTCTTCAAAGTTAAATTTAACGAGAAGATTAAGGATCAAGGTGCAGGTGTATACTTCAACGTTGCAATTGACGACACGAACGTAACTCCTACATCTGTTACTCCTGTAGCTGATTCCAACGACACTGAGTTTGTCGTTGAGCTTGGTAGCGCTCAGTCTAAAGGACTGCACAAAGTAACGGTTAAGAACTTCCAAGACGTTGCTGGAAATCCTAATCCAAAAACAGATTCCAGCTTCACCAAATATGTTGATTTCCAAGATGCAGCTCCTACATTTACAACTACAACCGGAGTTGTGAAAAATATCGCGGGTACCAACTACATTGTGTTCAAGTTTGCTAACCCGATTGCATCTAAATCTATCTCCTCTGCTGTAGCGGCTAAGCGTGTAGCTGATGGTATTACTTTCGATACTACGATTGCTGCTTCTGCATTCAAAATTCAAGCAGGTGTTGGCGGTGTAAGCGGACTTGCTAATGATGAACTTGCTATCGATACAACAGGCTTGAGTGCTGGTTCTTACTCCGTAACTCTTCCAGCAGGGGCAGTAACCGATGCATACGCAGATAGCAACGTTGCTACTGCTCTTGACTTTGCTGTAGGTACAGCAAGCGCACAAACTCAAGTTCTGGCTGCTACTGAACCATCTGGTTCTAACCCAATCAACGGTGACACTTCTGGTGAAACTGTTGATCAAGTAATCGTGAAGTTCTCTGCGGAAGTTGGCGATAGCGCTAAAGACGTTACCAACTACTCTGTTGAAGGACAACGCGTCTTCAAATCTGCTGAATTCTACGGCGACAAACAAACTGTTCGTTTGACTCTGAACGATGATGCTATTAAGTACGATGGCAGCTACGTTCTCGCAATTAACAACATTAAAGACAAAAACGGTAAAGACGTTAAAGCGTACAGCAAGCTGATCAAGTTCGCTGAGAACGTGAAACCTTACATCGCTAAGGCTGAAGTAACTGGTCTTGAAGCTGTTAAGGTAACATTCTCTGAAGCAGTTTCCGCAACTTCCCCAGCTGTTCTGGATAAGAATGACCTGAACGTATATGTGAACGGAACTAAAGTTGCTCTTGATTCCGCTACGTTCTCCGGAAACACTGCTGTAATCGATTTGACTAATGCACTGACCAGCACAACTGCTACCGTTGACGTTGAAACAGCTGCAGGCTTCGATGGCCACGATGCAAACGGCAACTTCGGTAAGACTCTGCAAAAAGTAACTGCTGCTTGGAAGATCGCTGATGGATCCGGTACTGGTGTTGCAGGGACAGCTACCCAAGTAACTGCAGGTGTAGCTCCTACACCAGGTACAGCGGAAGTTAATAAGTTGGCTGTAAGTGCCGGAGCATCTAGTACAGGTGACATTGCCCTTGCCTTTGGTGATGGTACAATATCTGAAACTGCAACTGTAACCCTTGCAGGTACAGAGACTGCAGCTCAAGTAGCAACAGCAATTGCAAATGCATTCAATGCTCTGAATAGCGGTGCAGGTGTAGCTGGCTACACAATCGCAGCATCTGGTGCTGATGTAACATTTACCGCTGACGCAGCTGCAGCTGATAAAACAGTTACAATCACTTTGAACTAAGCAACTCAAATAAGGGATCGGTGCCTGTAATCAATCGAAGTTTGTAGAAAGGGTCTGCCTTGAAAGAGGCAGACCTTTCTTTTTGCCCGAACTCCCTGTATAACTCTCAGACTTCTCATCGCATTTCCTTTCCCTTTACTTAGGGGCTGCTGAACAGATAAAAAATACTGTAACCACAAGGGTTTTGCCTCGCTTTCATCGAAATCATGTGCAAGGAAATCGACGATTTTTCTTCAAATTCCTTGCACATGGAGCGGATCTGAATGTACGAATTTCTCTCTCATCGTGAAAATCAACTGCTTCTCCCTGATGATTTTTTCTTGCCATTTGGCGGCAAGTTGAGTAAAGAAAATCGCTGGGTCAAGTTGGCTCGGTTGGTACCGTGGGCACATGCAGAGAAAAAGTATGCCAAGTCCTTCCGCATATCGTTTCGTGGACAAAAGGCCGTTTCCATCCGTGTCGCTCTCGGGGCACTCATCATTCAGGAACGTTTGCAACTGTCGGACCGGGAAACGGTCCAGCAGATTGTCGAAAACCCGTATCTGCAATACTTCATCGGGCTGGAAGGCTATCAGGATCATCCACCGTTCCACCCGTCGCTCATGACGCATTTTCGCAAACGTTTAGGCGAACCGGTTCTCCGTGAAATCAACGAGATCATCGCGGTTGAGGCCGCTAAATCAATTCCAGATTCCGACCGTGACGATGAACCAAAATCAGGTACAAAATCCAAAGGTAAACGTACGACCAAGCGTCACTCAACATCCGAGGAAGATCCGAACCAGGGTGTCTTGTTGCTGGATGCCACATGTGCCCCGGCGGATGTGGCGTACCCAACCGATTTGAACTTGCTGAACGAGGCGCGTGAGAAACTGGAGGAGATCATCGATACGTTACATGCTCCACAGATTGGTCGTTCCCGCAAACCACGGACTTATCGGGATAAAGCTCGAAAGGAGTACCTGGCCGTGGCCAAACAGCGTCGTGCAAACGGCAAGGTGATTCGTCGAGCGATCGGCAAGCAACTCCGGTATGTAGCACGTAACCTTCAAATTATCCGCAACATGGCCTCACGGCAGCCGCTGACACTTTTGAGCCGGAAACAATATCGCGACTTGCTTGTGATTCAGGAACTGTATCGACAGCAACGCATGATGTTTGAACGCAAAACGCATCAGATCGAAGATCGAATCGTGAGCATCCACCAACCGCACGTCCGCCCGGTCGTACGCGGCAAAGCGAAAGCGCGAGTAGAGTTTGGCGCCAAAGTATCGGTCAGCATGGTGAACGGTTATGCTTTTCTGGAGCGTCTATCATGGGACAGCTTCAACGAAGGGGTGACGCTGATCGAATCTGTAGAAGCATACAAGAGACGCTTTGGTTGTTACCCGAAGGCGGTACTTGCCGATCAAATCTATCGCACCCGGCAAAACAGGGCATTTTGCAAAGCGCATGGCATTCGTTTGAGCGGTCCGGCGCTTGGCCGTCCCGTACAAGGCGAAGAAGCGACAGAACAACGGCGAGTCGCAAGACAAGATGCACGAAAACGCAACGCCATAGAAGGCAAATTTGGTGAGGGCAAGCGCAGGTATGGGCTTGGCCGTATTCGAGCATGCCTTGCGAAAACAAGTGAAACCGTCATCGCGCTTCAGCTCCTGGTGATGAACCTCGAGCGTAGGCTGCGGGATTTTTTTGTCTCCTGGTTAAACCGTCTTCTTTCCTATAGAATTCCTGCTTTTGGAAACATTTTTGAAGTTTGAAAACCGTTCAGCAGCCCCTATCTAATTTTCTTATGCCTCCAATATCCTCCCCTTTAACCGCAACAATTGCGGGGTACCTGAGGTAATGGTGCACAACAAGAAGATACTGCTTCAAATCCAACTGTTAAAGGATTCGAGCTGCACACCCCTGTTTCTGGCAGATGGAGCTCTACCCTCCTAGCTGCTTCCCAATCACCGACAAGCGCCGCAACTACAGATCTCACTTGTTCATAGCCTGTAGCCAGCAAGAAAGTAGGAGCACGTCCATAACTCTTCATACCCACGATATAAAAATCCTTCTCAGGCTGCCGAAGCTCGGCTTCACCATGGGGGCGGACTGTGCCGCAGCTATGGATATTGGGATCGATCAAGTCTGCCAATGCCGGAACACATTCAATAGATGGATCAACCTGATAACGAATCTCCCGCAAAAAATCAAGATCAGGGCGAGAGCCGGTATTTGCAATTATTTCATCAATGCCTCCGATATTGAACGGTTGACCGGCTAGTGTTCCTGCAACCAGAAGCGCGTTTCCTTCATTGGAGATTTCCTCAATCTGAAAAGGTGTATAGACAGTAAGGAGTCCGCCTTCTACCAGGTGTTGTATCGCAGTTCCTAATGCACCCCGAGCTGGTAATTGATCCTCGTTGCCTCCGCCATACGTCTCCTGGACGCTTATTTTCCGTAACACCCAGACAATATCTGTAGAAGGTACCTCTTCCTTGAGACGATGTAAATCAAGAATCGTATTGATAGCCGAATGGCCACTTCCTACGACGAGAACCCTTTTTCCTGCATATCGCTGGCGTTGATTCCCATAAACATCAGGAATGCCGTAAGTAATACGCTGGGAAGCCGATTCTTCCCCCTTTGCGAAAATACCACCCGACCCTATCGGATTGGGATGTTTCCAGGTTCCAGACGCATCGATTATAGCCCTTGCTTCCACGGTATTCATCTCGCCGTTTTGTTCATAGCGAATCACGAAAGGAAGCTGGTCTCTTCCCTTTGTTTTCATCTTATCGATGTTTTTTCTGCCAACCGATACGACTTTGCTATTTACACGAATGTACGGTGAGATTTCCGGAAGTGCCGCAAGCGGCTGCAAGTACATCTCTACCAGTTCCTTGCCTGTCGGGATGGCTTCTAGCTGCGGTGCATTCCAATCGTATTTGGCGAGTAGCGAAACTGCTGTTTTATCCATGTTGTATTCCCAGGGTGAAAACATTCGCACATGTCCCCACTCCAGAATGCTGGCTCCGATTTGGCTTCCTGACTCCAAGAGAATAAATGACTCGCCTCTTGCTTGTAATTGTGCTGCAGCAGCTAAACCGACAGGCCCTCCCCCAATAATGGCTACAGGTAATTTCATTTGGCATCAGTCTCCCTTTTAAATAATTGAAATTTGCAACTACTTATGGTAATAAACTCCTCTATGGTTATAGAGGAGGGGTACAACAATCTGCACTTTGCCTCATCGCTTCGTTTATCATTTGCAGGCTTTCCAGAACCTGAGCATGCTTCTCTTTGGGAATGTGGGTAAAGAGATTCGCAAAATAGGTTTCCATGTAGGTCGCAATTTCTTTATGTTGTTCTACTCCCTTCGGCGTCAAGGAAAGAACAACATATCGCCTGTCGTTTGGGTCGGGCAATCGGTTTACCAACTCCATTTCGACGAGCTGATGAACTTGGCGGCTAAGGGTACTGGTATCAATGGACAGGAGGTCAGCCAACTCGTTTAAGGAGATGTTGGGCCTCTTCTGGAGCTCATACAGGATATGGCTTTGCACAACAGAGATGCCACAGCATTGTGCCCCATCTTTTTGTAAAACCCCAAAACGCCTCACTAATATCTGAAAAGTCTCCCTGACATTCACGTATTGAGCTAACTGATTCATTTGCATCACCTAAAACAATCTTACAATACAATAATTGCATAATGCAACTACTTTACTTGATAATTATTCCGGCACGTGGATGGATGAATATTGTCAATGGATCTAGAAGTCCGGTGAAAAAGTCCGCGTAAGCAGGCCTTTATCACGGGTTTGTCGAATTTATATCGTAACACGATGATCGAAAGAGTGATTGAACATGAAAGCCTATAAGTCATCGGCTATCCAGCCTCAGATGTTCCAATTTGTGGATATGGATGAACTCGTACCGAAAAAGCACATCTTGCGCCAACTGAACGAAGCGCTTGATTTTTCCATCGTCCATGATTGGGTGGCGCCGCTGTATACGGAACGTACCGGACGCCCGGCGGCTGACCCGGAGCGGATGGTTCGACTCATGCTGCTTTCGTATTTGTTCAACCATTCCGAACGGGAATTGTATCAACTGTTGCCCATGCATGGGGGCTACTTGTGGTTTTGCGGACTGGATTTCGAATCCGTCTTGCGTCCGGATCCATCCAGGCCGTCCCTGCCGGATCGGACGACCTTGGTGAAGACCCGGAAATTGTGGCGAAAACACGGTATTTTCGACACGCTCATGAAACATGTCGTCGATCAGTGCATCGCCGCCGGACTGGTCCAACCCGATGTAGATGCGGGAGTCGACGGTTCCCAAGTACGCGCCAACGCTTCTATCCACAGCTTGAAAGAAATCACTCTGGCACCTGTGGAGTCGATTGAAGACTACCTGGCTCGCATGGCCCGGCAAGACGAGCAACCCGAAGGTGACGCCGCTGATTCCGATGATGACAGACGGCCGCCCGCACCGCCCACGCGAACAGAACGGCGTCTGGAAGACGAAGCGACACATGAAGATTTTCATGGCAAAACGTTCTCGAACAAGACCTACCGCAGCGTGACGGACCCGGATGCTCGCTTGTACAAAAAGAGCAACGGTCAGGAAGCGCATTTGCGGTATTTGGTGCATCATGTGACGGATGTCAAATCCGGCGTCATTCTGTCTACGCAAGCGAGCATCGCGTCCGGAACGGCTGAACGCGAGACGAGCTTGCAACAGCTGGCCGCGATCCGTTTTGCCCATCCGCAAATCCGGATTCGCACGCTTTCTGCCGATAAAGCCTACGGTACGACAGATTATCTGCAAGCGCTGTTCGAGCAAGGGATTATTCCTCTGGTTTCGCTTCGCAACCTGGCACTGGAAGATGTACCGACTTGGAAACGCCAAACGAACGATCCGAAGAAACAACGCAAGCGTCTGGCCAAAATCCGAGAAATCCAAATCCGCAACAAAGCCAAACAAATTCAGCTCAAGGGTTCTTACCGTCATCTGCAAAAGTTACGGACGCGGTGCGAGCATGTGTTTGCCGAAAGCAAAGTCGCGCATGGCCTGGGTCGCGCGCGGAGCCGCGGCCTGGATTGCATGCAGGAGCAGGCACTGCTCACGGCAATCGTTCAAAATCTGAAAAAACTATGCCGGTTTAAGAAGAAACGACCCCAAACCGGTATTTCGGCATGTCCAAAACCGAAATCCGTGATGATGGAGGCGGTGTCGGACCTGCTCATTTCGGCGTTGGTTGGGTTGTTTTCCTCTTTTTTCATGCCGAAGAGACGGATACAACTGACTTAAATCACCGGACTTCTAAAAGACAATCAGTTATTCGGTTTTTGAAAAGACAGCGCATGTTTGCACATCCCTTCCCAACTTGCAATCCCTTACAGGTTCTCTTGTTTTCATAAGAGAGCCTTTTTTGTTGGGTTGAAAAGTTGATGAGAATCGTATCTTGCAAATGGGATGCATGGATTTTTTGCTTGACGCTCACCGTCCATTATTTTATTATTCAATTAAATAATTGAATAATGGGGGAGAGGAGGACATGGCAATATCTTGCATCTCGGCCAGAGCTTTCAAAGATGAGCTGTATCAGCAATTTGCCAGAATCGGAAAATGTCTGGCCAGTGAGAAACGTCTTGAGTTATTGAGTTTGCTGTCTCAGGGACCGAAATCGGTTGAAAAGCTTGTGGAAAGCACGAATATGAGTTTTGCCAACGTTTCGCGGCATCTCCAGGTGCTGAACGATGCCCGGTTAGTCAAATACAGCAAGAAAGGGACATACGTCATTTATGAGTTGGCGGATCCTTCCGTTTCCGACTTCTTATTGTCCTTTTGGCGCATATGCGAAAATCAACTGGCGGATGTGAAGCGCATTAAGGATGAATTTTTAAATCACTTCGATCATTTGCAGACTCTCACTATGGATGAACTGCTCGATAAACTGGAGTCAGGGACCATCGTCCTGCTGGATGTCCGACCGAGGGAAGAATTCGAAGCCGGGCATATTGAGGGTGCGATCTCGGTGCCCATTGATGAACTCGATCAGCATCTTCAATCCCTTCCCCGGGATATTGAAATCGCAGCATATTGCCGTGGACCGTACTGCGTTTATGCGGCACAAGCCGCCCAGAGGCTGCGGAATGAGGGGTTTATCGCCTACCGGCTGGAAGAAGGTGTTCACGAGTGGCGGCAGTACAACAAACAGCGGCATTAAACAAGATTTATCTGGATTATAACGCGAGCACGCCCATCGCTCCGGAAGTGTTGCAAGAAATGCAACCATATTTTCAAGAATTCTATGGTAATCCATCATCCGATCATTGGGCGGCACATTCAGTCAAGGAAGCGATTGATCTGGCGAGAAGCAGGGTGGCTTCGTTATTGGGTTGTTACCCGGATGAAGTGATTTTTACAAGTGGTGGCAGCGAATCGAATAATCATGCCTTGAAAGGTGTTTATTACGCACTTCGGGAACGTGGCAATCACATCATCACGACAATGGTTGAGCATCCGTCAGTACTGAACCCATGCGCTTTTTATGTAAAAGTCGATGCAAGGGGAAGGGTATCGCCGGATGATATTGAACAGGCGATCAATGACAGGACGATTCTGATTTCCGTCATGCATGCAAATAACGAGGTTGGCACCATTCAGCCCATTGAAGAAATATCCGAAATTGCGAAAAAGCATCATATTGTATTTCATACCGATGCCGCGCAATCGGTCGGCAAAATTCCCGTAAAAGTAAACAAACTCGGCGTTGATTTGCTGTCGATTGCCGGCCATAAGCTGTACGCCCCGAAGGGAATCGGTGCCTTGTTTGTTCGAAAGAAAACGCCGTTTGAACCTTATATTCATGGAGGAGGCCAGGAGTTCGGCATGCGGGCGGGAACGGAAAATGTGCCGTATATCGTCGCTCTGGGGAAAGCGGCTGAATTGGCATCGCAATAACCGGATTCGAAAAAAATCCGAGAATTAAGGGATTATTTTTGGGAACGTCTGTTTTCCTGTTACGGAAATAACATCCAACTGAACGGTCATCCGGAGAACGGTTTGCCGAATACGTTAAACGTAAGCTTCATTGGGATGGATGGCAGTGAAATATTGAAGCTGCTCCCCGAGATTGCCGCTTCTACGGGGTCTACCTGCCACTCCGGCAAAACGACGATATCCCCGGTGTTAAGAGCGATGAAGATAAGCGAACGAATCGGGCGTGGAGCCATACGGTTCAGTCTTGGCAGATACACAACGAAACAGGAAATCGATCAGGCGATGGCGCTTTTAGAAGAGAGAATTAAATTTTCCGATTAACAAGGAGGAATCCTCAATGCTGTTCCGTCAATACTTGCACCGTAACCCGGTTGCCATTTCTTATTTTTTCGGATGCGGAAGCAAGTCCCAAGGTGTTGTCGTCGATCCGATGGAGGATCAGGTTGATTTTTACATTCAGGAATCCAGGACGCTAGGAATGGATATTCGTTATGTGATCGATACCCACCTTCATGCGGACCATATTTCCGGAGCACGGCTGCTTGCGGAGAAAACCGGGGCAAAATATATTCTGCACCGTTCGGCTGATGTCCGGTTCCCATTTGAGCCGGTTGAGGATGGAGATGAAATTGCCGCGGGAAATACGATCTTAAAAATATTGCATACACCCGGTCACACGCCGGAACATATCTCTATCCTCGTTACCGATCGGGCAAGAGGGGAGGAGCCTTGGTTTGTTCTAACCGGTCATACGCTCATGGTCGGTGACGTAGGGCGTACGGAACTGGCCACAGAGGTGGAAGAAGGAGCAAAACAACTGTTTCGAAGTTTGCACGAAAAATTGCTTCCGTTGCCCGATCATCTGGAGATCTATCCTGGGGCCTATTCGGGTTCCATTTGCGGACGAAGCTTGAGCGGGAAACCGTCGTCTACACTGGGATTCGAGAAAAAGCTGAACCGGGCTTTGCAGATTGACCATGAGAGCGATTTTGTCCAGTATATGACCAGGGACATACCGGAAAAACCGGTGAACTATCAGGAAATTCGTGCCTATAATATGGGACTAAGCGATTCGAGGCCCGACTTTACTAACCGCAGATGAGGCTTGCCATGTATGTAAAGGATCATGCGATAGAATACGGTATTAAAGAAAATTTGAGGGATTTCTCTTTGCTGGTGATCATCAATCTGTTTGTCGGTTCCATGGTCGGACTGGAAAGAACCGTTTTACCCCTTCTGGGCGAAGAACAATTCGGATTGGCTTCGGCCAGCGCCGCTCTTTCTTTTATTGTCAGTTTCGGATTTTCGAAAGCGGCCATGAATTTTTTCGCAGGCAGCATCGCCGACCGCATTGGCCGAAAAAAAGTGCTTCTTCTCGGTTGGGGAGTCGGTTTATTCGTCCCTCTGCTTGTCATCTTTGCAACCCATTGGTGGGTGATCGTATTTGCCAATGTGTTATTGGGAATCAATCAGGGGTTGACATGGTCCATGACCGTAAACATGAAAGTGGATCTGGCCAAAGGGACACAGCGGGGGCTGGCGATCGGACTGAACGAGTTTGCCGGGTATTCCGGTGTAGCCTTGGCGGCGGCGGTTTCCGGATTTATTGCCGCCTCCTATTCCCTGCGTCCGGAACCTTTTTATCTGGGGATCGGGATTGTGATTGCGGGCCTTTTGTTATCTTTTACGGTAAAAGATACCGAAAAACATCTGCAACTTCAGGCACGGATGCAACAGCGCAAGGCGGCCGATCCTGTTAATCCTCGGGACATATTTCTCAAAACAACGTGGAGGGATTCGACATTATCCAGTTGCAGCTTTGCCGGGCTTTCGACCAATTTGAAAGACGGCATGGCCTGGGGATTGTTTCCGATTTTTTTCGCCACAGCCGGATTGTCCGTAAGCCAGATCGGCACGCTGGTGGCTCTTTACCCTGCGTCCTGGGGATTTTTTCAGTTGTTTACGGGCGCTATAAGCGACCGCATCGGGCGGAAATGGATGATTGCCGCCGGAATGTGGACGCAGGCCGCCGCGATTTGGTGGATTTTATTTGCGAATCATTATGTTTTATGGATTGCAGGCGCCATTGTGTTGGGATTAGGTACTGCTATGGTATATCCCACGCTGCAGGCGGCGATCAGCGACGACGCCCATCCGGACTGGCGGGCTTCCGCCATGGGAGTTTACCGTTTATGGCGCGACAGCGGCTATGCCTTTGGCGCATTAATGGGCGGAATACTTGCAGATGTATTGAACGTTTCGTGGGCCGTCGGGCTTGTCGCTTTTTTGCCGCTGCTTGCCGGAATGGTTATCGCCTTGAGAATGAAAGAAACCTTAATCAGAAAATAAACCGCCCTGATAAGGATAGGCCTTGGAATAAGAAAAGGGAGAGCGATCATGGCGTTGTTCGATCAGGAAGCTTCCACTTATGATAACTGGTGCAACACTCCACTGGGTTCGTTTGTCGACAAAGTGGAAAAAGAATGGATAGCCAAAAGTGCGCAGCCGCAAGTGGGAGAAAAAGCAGTGGACCTGGGATGCGGCACGGGAATTTTCACCATATGGCTGGCGAAACAGGGACTTGACGTTACCGGAATCGATCTGTCCTCGGAAATGCTGGCCAAAGCACAGGAAAAAGCACAGAGGGAAGATCTTGCAATCCATTGGATTCAAGCGGACATGAACCGACTTCCGTTTGACCGTGAAACGTTCGATCTTGTGATTGGCAATATTGTTTTGGAATTTGTTGAGAATCCTGAGAAAGTCGTTGCGGAAGCGCTGCGGGTATTAAAAAAAGACGGACGATTGGTGATCGGATTGATCAACAAGGAAAGTTACTGGGGAAGAACTTATTCGCAAAAGGGAAAAGATAATCCCGACAGCGTTTTTGCCCATGCACATTTTTATTCGGAACAAACGATCGTATCTTGGGAAACAAGACATTTTGCCTCTTTGGACTATGGATTATTCGTAACCCCGGAAAATTTCGAAAATGAAAATCAAGCGCTTGAATTGGAAAAGAAGCTTTCCCGAACCGCCGCAAAAAATCAAGCCGGTTTTATCGTTGCCAGATGGAATAAATAAGTTAAAAAAAGGAGAGAATCGTTGGGAAGTAACAACGAAAGAAGGAACAATAGGACTGCCTTTGGGGCGGTCCTTTCGTCAATTTGGCATTGACAAAAAGGCAAGAACGATTTATCATACCTATAGGGGTATTAGTATATGAAAATCACAAGGAGGGACGATTTTATGGCAGCAATAAAGGCAACGGACAATACTTTGGATCAGATCATCAGGAACAACAAAGTCGTTCTGGTCGATTTTTGGGCTCCGTGGTGCGGACCTTGCCGCATGATGGCCCCGGTTTTGGATCAATTGGCTGCAGAAGCGGACAAAGAGGCCGTCATCGTAAAAGTGAATGTGGATGAAAATCCGGTTTCCGCCATCAAACACCATATTCAAGGCATCCCGACATTGAAACTCTTTGTCAACGGGAAAGAAACCACTACCTTTGTCGGTGTCCAGCCGCTAAATAAACTGAAAGCATTGATCATGCAATATGCAAATTAATTTTTTAATTTAAAATACCCCTATAGGTATATTGAAGTAACAAAAATCGGAATCATACAAACGAAAGGGGGGTCTTATGGAACTGGATGTAGGTTGGGTTATCACATTATTCGCGATCGGTTTTGTCGGTTCCATGATCTCCGGAATGGTCGGGATCGGCGGTTCCATCATTAAATATCCGATGCTGCTGTATATTCCCCCGCTGCTTGGTTTCGCGGCGTTTACCGCGCAAGAGGTTTCCGCAGTGAGTGCGGTCCAGGTGTTCTTTGCTACGCTGGCCGGAATGTTTGCTTACCGCAAAGGCGGGTTTATCAATAAGAAGCTCGTCCTCGCCATGGGGATTCCTATTATTGCGGGAAGTTTTATCGGCGGCTACGGCTCGAAATTTCTGCCCGATTCCGCGATTAACCTGACGTATGCCGTTATGGCGCTCGTTGCGGCGGTCATGATGTTTATGCCAAAAAAAGAAACGGACAGAACCGACTATTCCGACGTTAGCTTCAACACAACTGTCGCGGTCATTGCCGCGGCGACGGTGGGCCTCCTGTCGGGGATCGTTGGTGCGGCCGGCGCTTTTATCACGGTCCCGATCATGCTGGTCGTACTGAAGATTCCAACCCGTGTGGCCATTGCCTCATCGCTCGCGATCACGTTCATTTCCTCGATCGGTACCACGGTCGGGAAAGTGATGGGCGGTCACTTGCTTCTGATTCCGTCCTTTGTGATGGTTGTGGCGAGCATTGTCGCTTCTCCGCTCGGCGCCAAGCTTGGAAAGAAAATGAAAGTGAAGGTGCTGCAATGGATTCTCGCCGCGCTCATCACGGCAACGGTCATTAAGATTTGGGTGGATATTTTGATGTAAACAAGGAGTGGATGAAGGTGTCCGGAACCTATACGAAAAACATTCTCCCCCAGGAAGTACAAAGACGGCTGGAACGTGGGGAAAAGCTAAATCTGTTGGATGTGCGGGAGCACGACGAATGGGAATCGGGACATATTCCCGGCGCAAAGCATATTCCCTTAGGTTCACTTGGGGAAAGACACAAGGAACTGAACCCGGGCGAAGAAACGATTGTGATCTGCCGAAGCGGGAACCGCAGCGCCCTGGCATGCGAATATCTGGCATCCATGGGTTATAAGGTCGTCAATATGCAAGGCGGCATGATCGAATGGACCGGGAATATCGAATACGGAAAATCACCATGCTATACTGGGGGGTAATGTTGTGAGCAGAGAAATCCAAACGGATCGTGTCCTTGAATGTGAAAGATTGTCATGTCCGATGCCGGTGGTAAAAACCAAGAAAGCCATGGAAGAAATGAAGCCGGGGGAAGTCCTCGAAGTGCGGGCCACCGATAAGGGATCTGTCGCGGATTTGCAGAGCTGGGCCAAACGCACCGGCCATCAATACATCGGTCTTATCGAAGAGAACAGGGTTTTCCGCCATTTCTTGAGAAAAGCCTCCAACAACGAAACAAAAGCGGAAGTCAAATTCCCTCACACCATGAGCAACGAGGAATTAAACCAAAAAATGGATTCCAGCGAAAGCATCATCGTATTGGATGTTCGCGAACCTGCGGAATATGTCTTCGGGCACATTCCCGGCGCCATATCCGTACCTTTGGGACAACTGGAGGAAAAAATAAGTCAGTTGGATCCGGGCAAAGAGTACGCAGTGATTTGCCGTACGGGAAACCGCAGCGATATGGCCTGCCAAATTCTTGCCGAGCACGGATTTTCCAAAGTGAAAAATGTGGTGCCGGGCATGTCCCAGTGGCAGGGAGCCACAGAAAGCGACGAATGAAAAACTTCAAAGAAAGGAGATCGAAATATGGCAAACAAAAAAGTGGCGATTATCGCGTCTTCTCCGGGTCTGGAGACCGCATATAAAGCATTGAACATTGCAACGGCGGCTGCGGCGCTGGACGCGGAAGTGGCGATTTTTTTCACCTTTGAAGGGCTGTCCATCATTCATAAAGATGCGGAACAAATGTTGAAGCTCAGACCGGGCAACGAAGGGCTGGCGGAAGGCTTCAAGAAGGTCAACGTTCCCACCGTTCCGCAGCTTCTGGACATGGCGAAAGAATCCGGAGTACGCATGATCGCATGCCAAATGACGGTGGACGTGATGGGACTGGAAAAAGATCACTTTATCGATGGAGTTGAACTTGGCGGCGCGGCGGCATTTTTGGATTTTGCCTTCGACGCGCAGGTGACGCTGAACTTTTAACAGGAAAGGAGAATAAAGATGGAAAAAGTTCTCTCGATTACGGCGGAAGAGCTTCACCGCAAAATGAATTCCGGTGAAGACATCTTGATTCTCGACGTAAGGAACGAGACGGATTACAATGATTGGAAAATTGAAGGCAAAAAAGTGAGATCCATGAACA
This sequence comes from Brevibacillus composti, assembly GCF_016406105.1. Lineage (NCBI taxonomy): Bacteria > Bacillati > Bacillota > Bacilli > Caryophanales > Paenibacillaceae > Brevibacillus > Brevibacillus composti. The sequence continues at coordinate 4,062,277 of NZ_CP066308.1, read as the reverse complement.
TTCCGTACTTTAACTTTCTGGAAGAGGATGAGCAGGTGTACGCGGGACTGCCGAAGGATACGGAAATTGTCGTTGTTTGCGCGAAAGGCGGCGCTTCCGATTATGTAGCGGAAATGTTGATGGAAAAAGGGTATAAAACCTGGTCGTTAAAAGGCGGAATGCTTGCCTGGAGCCAGTTTTACTATCCCACCACCGTATATAGGGACGAAAAAATGAAAATCATTCAAATCAACCGTTTGGCTAAAGGCTGCCTTTCCTATGCGGTCATTTCGGAAGGGAAAGGCATGATCATCGATCCGAATCAAAAGGTCGATGTATACCTTGACCTGGCAAAGCAGCATCATTTCAAGATTGAACATGTCGTGGATTCTCATCTTCATGCCGATCATATTTCCGGAGGTTTGCAGCTTGCCGAACAAACCGGCGCGACCTACTACATCTCTTCCGGGGAGGTAAAGGATACGAATCTGAAGTTCGAGCCGCTTGATCGGCATAACCGTATCAGAGTCGGAGAAATTGACGTGGAGGTCTTGGCGATTCCTACTCCAGGCCATACTCCCGGATCAACTTCCTTCCTGATTAACAACCGGTTCCTGATGTCCGGCGATACCATCTTTGTCGGCGGTTTGGGAAGACCTGATCTAGGAGGAAAAGCAAAAGAATGGGCTATGGATCTGTACGATACCGTATTCAACAAGCTGAGCAATCTTCCGGATGATTGTCTCGTTCTTCCAGCTCACTATGCCGACATTCAGGAAATCAACGATAACGGGATTGTCGGGGCCACACTCGGAGAGATTCGCGGGAATAACGAAATTATGCGCAACGCCGATAAAGAATCGTTTACAGAACAAGTGGCCGGCGCGGTTTCCATGGAGAAACCGCCGAATTTCGAGGAAATTGTGGCCATCAACCGGGGAGAACTTCAGGTAGATGCGGAAAAAGCCATTGAACTCGAGATCGGACCGAACCGCTGCGCGGTGCACCATCACGGATAAAACATCACGGAAAAACGAAGAGGAGGTTTCAAGCATGACGGACATTTTTGTCGACGCAAAAGGTTTGGCTTGCCCGATGCCGATCGTCAGAGCAAAGAAAGCCATCGATTCGCTTCAATCTGGTCAAATCATGGAATTGCACACAACCGACAAAGGTTCCATGAACGACTTTCAAGCATGGGTAAGACAGACCAACCATGAATTGATCGAGGCAAAAGAAGACAACGGTGTATTTAAGTTTATCGTAAAGAAAGGATAAGTTTTTTAGGAGATGCGGTTCTTAACCGCATCTCCTTCCAACATCAACGTTTGCAAATTCGAAATCACCGGCCTGAGTTCAAGTCTTCATTATATAACTTGCTCAAAACAAGGTTATGCGCCAAGTATGACTCATTTTATTTGTGAATTCGATACCCATACCTGTATAAGCCAAAAAGAAAGGATGATCGTATGAGCCAAAAGGAAAAAACCACCATTATTCTGTTTAGCGCTGATCTGGACAAAGCGATCGCCGCCTTCATCATCGCGAATGGAGCGGCTGCATATGGTCACGAAGTGACGATCTTTTTCACCTTTTGGGGGTTGAATACGCTTCGCAAAGATCAGCCTGTTTCCGTCAGGAAAGGGTTTCTCGAGAACATGTTCGGCAAAATGATGCCGCGCGGAGCGAATAAACTGGGACTATCCAAAATGAATTTTGCCGGAATCGGTCCGAGACTGATCAAACATGTCATGAAGAAGCACAACGCGCTCGGCCTGCCGCAATTGATTGAGCTTGCCCGGGAACAGGGAGTCAAGCTTGTCGCGTGCACGATGACCATGGATTTGCTTGGACTAAAGAAAGAAGAACTGATCGACGGGATCGATTATGCCGGTGTTGCAACCTATTTGGGGGATGCTGCAGAAGCGAAAGTAAACTTGTTCATTTAAGGCCGGTTCCCCGGATTTAGGGTATAATATACCTATACACGTATTCGTGATTGGGGGATATTCCATGCTGATGAAATATGATGAGGACGTCAAAAGAAGGCTGCGCCGCGTGGAAGGACAAGTTCGCGGCGTACTGAAAATGATGGAGGAAGAGAAAAACTGCAAGGATGTGGTGAGCCAGCTTTCGGCTGTCCGAAGTGCAGTGGACAAAGCCATTGCCTATATCGTGGCAGTCAATCTGGAACAGTGCATCCTGGAAGAGAAGGAGGCCGGCAAAGATACCGGCAAACTGGTTCAGGAAGCTGTCGAATTATTGATCAAAAGCAGGTAGGTGAGTTCATTGGAACCTTACCTTTACGCAATCATGGTTTTACTCGTATCGTGGTTTGTTTACAAGCAGTTTGCCCCGGTGAAGGGGTTGCGAAATCTGAATGCCGAGCAGTTCAAAAAGGAATCGAAAGGTCAAAGGATGATTGACGTCAGGGAAGTTCATGAGTTTAAACAGGGACACATTCCGGGAGCGATCAACATTCCGTTAAGTCAGTTGCGAACAAGACTTTCCGAGATTCCGAAAGACAGCCCCGTCTTTTTGTACTGCCGCAGTGGGATGCGCAGCAAACAAGCCGGCAGGATCCTAAGCCGGAACGGATACCGTAATGTGGCTCACTTGAACGGTGGGATTATGGCCTGGAACGGACCTCTGGCGAAATAGACGAGTTATTTTCCGGAAAAGATACCATACTATCGTTAGGATTTGGAATACACTGACTGGAGGAACGGTTATGTTTCATTATACGGCAGAAACAACAGCGAGCGTTCAGAATGCCATTGCCGCCTTGGAAACATCTTTAAAGGAAGAACAGTTTGGCGTGCTATGGCGGTTTAATCTTCGTGAAAAACTGAAGGAAAAAGGATTTGATTTCGAGCGCGAGTACGTGGTCTTGGAGGTATGCAATCCTGCAGAAGCGAACAGAGTCATTAGTGAAAATGTATTGGCCGGGTACTTCTTGCCATGTAAAATTGTCGTATATGAAGCGGACGGAAAGACCAAAATCGGCATGCCGAAACCGACCGCATTCATGAATATGCTGGAGGATGATGCTCTGATGGGTATTGCTGCCGACGTGGAAGCCCGATTGATGAAATGCATCAATCGGGCTGCGAATCCATGATATGAAAACCGATGAGTTCATCTCATTGGTTTTTTCTTTAACGCATCTTAACAAATGGTTGTTATTCTCGGACAAACAGCCAGGTGTTTAGGGGGTGTTAGAGGAATGAAGGGCAAAACGATCCTGATTGTTGAAGATGACGCCAAAATCCGACAGTTACTGAAAATATATCTGGAAAAAGAAGGATACGAGATCCTGTTGGCGGCGGACGGCGCCGAAGGAATGAAGCTCTTTGAAAAGCTCGATCCCTGCTTTGTCATTATGGATCTCATGCTTCCGCACAAAAGCGGGGAAGAGCTTTGTCAGTGGATCCGTTCCGACATGAAAAGCGATATTCCGATCATCATGCTGACGGCCAAAGTGGATGAGGCGGATCGAATTCAGGGGTTGCAATTAGGGGCGGATGATTATATCACGAAACCTTTCAGTCCGCGGGAGGTCGTTGCCAGGGTGGAAACCGTCCTGCGCAGAACGGTCAATCGTTGCAGCAAAATCAGCTACAGGGGTTTAACGCTGAAACCTCATAGAGGAGAAGTGAAGTTTAACGGAGAGCTTATTCCGCTGACGGTGCACGAATTTAAACTGCTATACTTTCTGATGCGGCATCCGAATCAAATATTGTCAAGAGAACAAATATTACAAGAACTGTATCCGAATGAAGAACGTTCGGTAATCGACAGGACCGTGGATGTCCATATTAGCAAGCTCCGTGAAAAGCTTGAAGCAATGGGCGGGGCTCCGCGTTTTGTTGAAACGATAAGAGGGATGGGATATCGATTTCATGCATATTAAACATGGGATGTTTTGGCGAAAGCATTTGACGATGAAACTCATTATGGTCAACGGCCTGGTTATTGCTGTTGTGATCTGGCTCGCAGGGGTATCGGTAAAAGATTTTGCTTGTATGGTAGTAGCCCAATATGAACTTGTCGGCGAGGAAAAAAGCAGATTCTTCAATGAAACGATGGAGTTTTATTTATGGAGAGCCAGTGTTTTGGCCATTTTGGTCGCCGCCGTCATTCATTATATGTTTATCAGAAAAATACTTTCTCCTTTAAAACGGCTCACAGAATCGACACGACTCATGATCGAGGGACATTACCCAAAGCCCATCGAACCCAAATCTCATGATGAAATCGGTCAGCTTACCCAACATTTCAATGAACTGGCAAAAAAGCTGAAGCGTACGGAAGAAAACCGGAAACGTCTTCTAAGCAATATATCTCATGAATTGCGTACGCCTCTGAGCAACTTAAACGGCTATTTGGAGGCGTTGTCCAGTGGTGTCATGGAAGGCAACCGTGAACTGTACCAATCCCTGCTTGAAGAAGCTCAGTACCTCACCCGGCTCGTTGAACAACTTCATCATTTGACGGTCTGGGAAGCCAGAAGGAATATCAGTCTGGATCAGACAGAAATCAAAATCCATGAACTGCTGCAACAAACGATTCAGGCTTTTCAGTTGGAAAGCGAAAAAAAGGGTGTCTTATTGGACGCCTCCATACAAGAGGGCGTCGTTCTTGGCGAGGAAGACGGAATCAAGCAGGTCATGAACAATTTGCTCAAGAATGCTTTCATGTACAATACAGGGAAAGAGATCAGGATTACGGGAAAAAGGGAACAAACAGAATACCGTATCACGGTATCCAACATGGGGGAGCCTATACCGGAAGAAGCCTGCGATTTGGTTTTTGAGCGGTTCTATCGCGTTGATCCGTCAAGACACCGGGAAAAAGACAGGTACGGTACGGGGCTGGGTCTTGCGATTGTGAAAGAAATTGTGGAACGGTTCGGCGGAAAAGTCGGATTGCAATCGGATGGCCGCAAGCATACGTTTTGGGTTACCCTCCCCATAAAAATGGATAAAGGTGGTTAAGAAACATGACAGAACGCCGATTTAAACCTGAACATATGAAGAAACTGGACAACCCGGAACGGCGTAAATTGCTGCCACCACACAAGCTATTGGAGTTGCTGGAAATCCAAGATAACGACATTCTGATTGATTTGGGCGCAGGTACCGGGTACTTTACCATACCGGCGGCAAGTCTCACCCGGAACAAAGTCTACGCCTTGGACGTGGAACCGCAAATGTTGCAATATTTGGGGAAACGTGTGGAGGAGCAAAAACTTGACAATGTCGAGTTAATTGAAGGAGCCATTGAGCATATTCCCTTGACAGGACAAATCGCCGACCATGTGATCGCTTCATTCGTCTTACACGAAGTAGAACCTTTGGAAAAAGGACTCCAAGAAATGAGCAGAGTGCTAAAGCCGGGTGGAAAAGTATTATGTATCGAATGGGAGAAAAAACAAACGGTACAAGGTCCTCCTCTCCATCATCGAATACAATCCAATGAACTGGCAAAAGCATTTGATGAGAATGGCCTCCTGGTTGAAAAACTGACCTATCCTTCCGATCAGCACTATCTTATTGTTGCAAGAAAAACGAAATAAGGGAAAAAATCATGGAGGATAATGACTACGGGTAGGCATATGATCCAAAAGCCTAGAAAGGCTGCCGGTCCGTCGGTTGCATGCCGCTGCGGTTGGTGAACAACTGACGTCCTCCATTCATGAAGTTGCCCAACATGCCGCTACTGTAGCCGATCAAACCTCTGAAGCCGTTCGCAATTCGTTCAGGTAGGATTTTTGAGTCTAACATTCATCATTTTGCCAAAACTGATCTCTAACGGCATGCGTTTCGCAAGGCATCATGCCAGAGGTTGCCTGTGCTTGTGCACATAACCGCTAAATACTGAAAATGCGGGGCGTATCATGAATTTCAATGGTTTGATGGGCCTGAAAAAAGTGCCTGATCGCATCATGGGCATGAATTCCTGAATGTTTCTTGACAGACTGATATTGCCCAAGGATTTGTTCGCCGGCACTGACAATTCGGTATATGGCATCCGGTTTAAGCGGTTTATTTTGAACGAGAAAATGTTCGATTCGCCGTCCTTTGGGGTTATATGGTTTATAAGCCATGATGACACCGGAAGTTCGCAATACATATCCGCCTTTCTGCTGAAACGGGTCCGTGGAAAAGACTTGACGAAATCAATGCTATCGATTACCCCAAGGATGAAGCCTGCCCCATCTTTAATCGCTTGTCTGACAAAGTCCGAGCAATCGAGAGTCCGGTTATCGGAGCGACAGGAACCAAATTCGAAAGGCGCCCCCAAATATTTCATACTGGCTTCAGTCACGTTTTTGGCTGTTCCGGCAGCGGTTTGCGCAGTTTCGCCGGAAAAGTAACCCCCCCACGGATATGTACCGGCTCTGCGTAGTGACATAACCGGTTTGTCCCCGGTGATCTTTGATTTTGTACGAATTAGGGGTTTACCCATAGCTTAATCATTTCTTTAAAAAGGAACGTTATCCTCATCTACAAAGGGGGTGGGGGGGTGCACAGCATTCAAATCGGTTCTTTTGTCTTGAACGGACAATTGATTTTGTATTTCAGTTTTGGGGCGGCGGGCTGGTTGATGTTACAATATCGGCTCCGAAACATGCCGGAGCGGGGGTTGATCTTGTCCTGCGTATCCAACGCATTCTGGCTGTGGCTGATCGTCTGGAAAGCGAGCTACCTGCTCTTTCATCCGGTTGAAGTCATCCAACAGCCTGTTTCTTTCATCTATTTCGATGGCGGGGAACGTGGGAAATGGATGGCAAGCCTGGTTGCCGTGACCTATATTTGGCTGAAGGCTTCGAAGCAGAACGTTCCTTTAAAAATGTGGGTGGACATTTTAATAACGTATGCCTTTGCGGGTTGGTCGGCCTGCCAAGTGTTGTTATTCATGATCGGGGAGGAGCCGGCCTGGTTTCATGCGGCAAGCGCCGGATTATCCGCGGTTCTTTTCATGTCCTTCTCGTTTTCTTCAAGAGGATCCGATTCTCCGGAAGGAATTGTATATGCCATTTGGTTCTCGATTGGTCATGTGATGCTATGGTTTCTGGTCCCCGATCGTTCGATGTGGCTTTTGTCCTTCAACAAACAGCAGTTGATTTTTCTGCTCGTTGCCACGGGTTTGACCGGATGGGCCTGGTTGGACGAGAAGGTGAAAAAAGGAGGTTCTCATGGATAATATTTCGGTTTTCGCAGCCTTTGCCGCGGGGATGCTATCCTTTTTATCCCCTTGCGTCTTTCCGCTCATCCCCGCTTACGTTTCCCATTTGACGGGCTCGTCCTTTCAAGATGGCAAACTGGTCGTGCATCGGGGGAAACTGATTGTTCAGTCTCTTAGTTTTATTGTGGGTTTTAGTCTCGTTTTCATCGCGATGGGGGCTTCGGCAAGCTTTATTGGCCGCTTCTTTGCCCAGGAACGCGATTTGATCCAAAAAATAAGCGGTCTGTTGATTATTGTGTTTGGTCTGCAAATGGCCGGATTATTAAATCTCCGGCTGTTGATGTCCGGTAAAACATGGGAAATCAAAACGAACAGGAGCCGCGGCGCAATCCGTTCGCTACTTACCGGTGTGGCTTTTAGCGCCGGCTGGAGCCCCTGTGTAGGGTTGGCGTTGTCATCCATTTTGCTTCTGGCCGGGTCTGCCGAAACGCTGTGGAACGGGATTGGGTTGTTGGCCGTGTATTCGCTCGGGTTGGGTGTTCCGTTTTTACTGATTTCATGGTTGCTGACGTATTCGCTGCAGTTCATGAAAAAAATGAACAGATGGATCCCTCTTCTGTCCAAACTGAATGGCTGGCTGCTCATCGGGCTGGGGTTTCTGTTGTTTACCGGGCAATTGCAGAAGATCAGCGCCTGGTTATCCCAATATACGTTTTGGGAGATCAACTTTTAACGAGTGGAGATGAAACGGATGAAAAAAAGCATGATCGCTGTTCTGGTTTTGATAGGGCTCGTCGTTTATGGCGGATATGATTATTTTCACAAGTCTTCTTCAGAAACCGGAAAAATTGCGGAATCGGGGGAAGCAAACCTGGAGACGGGCATTCTGAAGGGGCAGCTTGCGCCGGACTTTGCGCTTACGGATTTGCAGGGGAACACGGTTCACCTGTCTGATTTTAAGGGCAAGAAAGTGCTGGTCAATTTTTGGGCGACATGGTGTCCGCCGTGTCGGGTGGAAATGCCCCATATGCAAAAATTTTATGAGGATTACCAATCGAAAGACGTTGTGATTTTGGGTGTTAACCTGACACCTACCGAGGAAAATCCGGATAACGTACAAGCATTTGTGAAAGAGCAACAGCTCACGTTCCCCATCGTTCTGGACAAGGAAGGAGAAGTCATGCAAACCTATCAGGTTGTCGCCTATCCCACGACATTCTTGCTGGACTCGGACGGAGTGATTCGGGAAAAGTTTCAGGGCGCGATTAATTACGACATGATGAAAGAAGCTGTTTCCAATATCAAATAAGACGGGAGAGGTTATGCCGCATGAGTCAATCGGTTAAAAAATTGATTTTGTTTACACTATCCGCTTGTCCGATGGGCCGCTCCATGAATACGGTCATCGGAGAATTGCTTGCCTGCAAAAAAGAGCTTGCATATGAAGTCGTCTATGTGGATGTTGACCATGAAACGACCAATCGATATCGCATTAAGATGAATCCCACCACGCTCTTTTTGGATGACAGCGGCGTTGAATTGTACCGTATTGAAGGTTTTAAAGAAACGGAAGAGGTATGGAACATAGAAGAAGGATCGCTGCGATCGGAAGCGCCGCGGGAAGAAAACCGGGAGACTACCGAAACTTACACGATCTATTTGTTCCAAAACGGCAACGCCGTTCCGGTGGAGACAACGGTGATCAACAAGACTTCCGTTAAAGCGCCAAGAATCACAGCGATTAAACAATTGTTGCGCACCCGGCCTGAAGGATTTGACAATCCGTTTCCGGCAGACACTTCGCTTGAGCGGGTTTCCTTTCATCATAATTCTTGCATCGTAACGCTCCGTTCGACAAATAAAGTGAGCATGGAAGAAACCGATCGAATGAAGACGTTGCTCGCTCATACTTTGGCGGTCTACGGCATCTCCGAAATCAAATTGGAGTGGATGAAGCCGTCCAATTAGCCAACCACGAAGCAAAGAAGGGAGAGGGAAGCCCATTGTAATAATCTTGCCCATCGTTATAACGATCGTAATGTAATCTATTATTGTAAGTAGATTATTGGAATCCTGATGGACGATGGGGACGATTCAGACGGAAGAGAGGCTGGACTCAATGTGGGAGGGATATCAGATTTCACAGGCCGAAGAAAACTTGACAGTCTTGGCTTGACTCATAGTGGGACATAAGGTATGAGTAAAATGTTCGTGGGCAAACAGAAAAGAAATTGAAGAAAAATCAGTAGGAGGGTATAGAAAAGGGCTTCTCTTCTTGGTAAAGTGTAAATCGCCAAAAAACCAACACAAACCAAGGAGGAGAAACCCCTATGCGTCAGTGTAACACGGAATTTCCGACAATGAAAGAGCTTGAAACCCTGTTATTTCGGAAGTTACAGGAACAATTTGCAGCAGGTATGGGCACGCATGCTGGAATTGCTGGACGAGTATCTGATGCATCAACGGGATCATACTCGATTTCGCTTGAAGGATCAGCGAGAAGTGCAGATCGACACGCTCTTTGGTACGGTTCGATTCAAACGGCGATTGTATCAGGATCGAGTGAAGGGTCAGCATGTGTTTTTGTTGGACCACATGCTGGCTTTTGACGGGCGGGAGAAGCTCAGCCCGTTTTTGGAAGAGGTAGCGATCGAGTTTGCCAGCCAAGGTCCCTCGTACCGGGACAGCGCCAACCGCCTGGAAGCGTTGCTGGGATATCGGGCATTAAGCCATGAGGCAATCCGAGACAAATTGATAACTCGAATGGAGCAGGGGGCAACCGTGTTGCCGGAGGCGACCCGAAGGTCGGTTCGCTTGCTGTTTGTGGAAGTGGATGGACTCTACACAAGCTTGCAACGACAACGCCAACGGGGGATGGAAAATCGAATCGCGGTCGTACATGAGGGATGGGAACAAGAGGGAGGCCGAGTGCGTCTTAGGTCAAACGACATTACCTGCATACAAGGAAGGGAGACTTCTGGGAAGGGTTTGGCGACTTTCTCGTTCGTCATTATGACATGGATGAAAACACGTGGCTGGTGGTCAATGGGGATGGAGTCGAATGGATCGGAGGATGCGAATCATACTTTCACCGCTGTATTTACACACTGGATCGCTTTCATGTGGCGCGAGAATTGCGCCGATTCCTGGGTCAGCTGCCAGAGACGTGGCCAACCGTACAAATCGTTGGCATCCTTTGATACAGATACCTTGCTTTACAACAGTAGAATCCGCTCCAGAGGAAAAGATTGGGGAGGAGCACCGAAACGAGTGGCGCAAATACGTGACATGAGGGACGGCGTTAGGCGGTCAGACTAAAGAGGAAGTGAAGGATTGCTGCGGGATGTCAAAGAACAGGCAAAAGGCTATATAAACGGGATAATCCGCCTGTTGCACGGGCCATATCAAAGCAGCCCTACCGGGCTGGCCTTAAAAGCCCTTCGCGGATGAAGCAAAAAACGAGTGGAAACAAGGAGTCAGCGTAAAATAAAACGCTTTCAAGAGAAGGGAACCACAGTGAAGTAAAAAAAGGTGTCCGCAATAGCTTGACTCAACCTAAATTTGCGAAACGCATGCATATCGCAATACAATCGGGTATAATATATTGCAGAAGGAGGCGTTTTGAAATGGCAAGAACAGCTAATATATTTGCCCGTGTTGAGCCTGAAATTAAGGAACAGGCCGAAAAGGTGCTTGAGCAGCTGGGCATTCCCATGTCTAACGCAATCGGGCTTTTTCTGCGTCAGGTTGTGCTTCAGCGCGGAATTCCGTTTGATATGAAGCTTCCTCAAAATAAGCCTTTGTCTATTGAAGAGCTCAGCGAGGAACAGTTTAATGCGGAAATTGAGAAAGGCATGGCTGATTTAAACAGCGGGAAGGTTGTCACGGCGGAAAAGGTTTTTGACAGGATAAACAAGGATTACGGGCTATGAGCGCTTGGAAAGTGGTTTATACCGAGCGGGCGGAAAACGACCTGCGCGGAATTTACGAATACATCGCTTACTCCCTGCTTGAGTCTGAAATTGCAAGAAAGCAGACGAAACGTATTATGGAAGCTGCGGCAAAACTAAATGAAATGCCTTTCCGCTGCCGCCTGTATGAAAAGGAACCGTGGCACAGTAAGGGGCTTCGGGTTTTGCCGGTTGATAACTACCTGGTATTTTATCTGCCCATTGAAGATCGGGAAACTGTTGCAATCATCCGTATTATGTACGGCGGGCGGAATATTGAGAAGCAATTGAGTAAATAGGGCTTGCTGAACGATTCTTTACATGGCACAAATGGACAAAAAATCTGTCGAACGGAATCCAAACAGCCGTCTGATGTATCGGACAAAAAGATCCCGCAGCCTGCGCTCGAGGTTCATCACCAGGAGTTGAAGTGCGATGACGGTTTCGCTCGTTTTCACAAGGCATGCTCGAATACGGTCAAGCCCCCTTGTGATTGCTCGATTTTTCATTCGTTCAGCAAGCCCGAATTACCGGCACGCATCTTCAATCATACAACCGGACGTAATACTCGCGGCTACAACATGCTCACGCTCGGATGGTCGGACGGTTTCAGCTTCGCGCCCATTGATTTCTTCATGCTCAGCTTACAGCTTGTTTTCAAATATGCTTGTTTTTTTATTGCAAGTAATGAAATTACGAGCCGCATATGCTTAGGCTTTTAGCGGGTTTCCGTATATTGTGACGTTAAGTGCTATTAACGCGACTCAAATTCAAGTTGTATTTAACAAAGCAGTTGATAAGAGCACAGCTGAAGATGAAAGCAACTATGAACTGAATGGAACAGCTGTTACTGCATCTGGACTCTTTGGTGGGGCTGGTACGACTGCTACTTTGCAAGCAGACGGAAAAACTGTAATCATCGAAGCAGGAACAACTGCACTCAAGAAAAACGTATCCTTCACTCTGACTGTAAAAAATGTTCAGGATACTAATTACCAAGAAGTAGAAGAGTTTAGCAAAGTGATTACAGGTGCCGACACTACAGCACCAGCAATCGATGCGGTTGAAGCAGCTGCTGGTGCCAATGGCACGCAATCTGTAACTGTAAAATTCAATGAACCCGTACACCTTGGACTGGGTAGCGCAGTTTACTCCATTGATGGTGTAGCAGCTGCCGGTGCTATCAACGGAAGTGACAACAGCAAGGTTGATCTTACAACTACACAAGTACTTGAAGCTGGAAAAACTTATACTGTAGTTGTGTCAGGTATTAGCGATGGAGAAAACCAAGCAACTGTTCTCACTAAGACTTTCACAGTAGCAGGCGATGTTGATGCACCAGCTGTAGTAGAAGTAAAGCAAAAGTACAACTCTATTGCAGTTAAGTTCGACAAAGAAATTTCCGCTACTGCACTCGCCGCTTTGACTGCTGGTGCAACTGATGACTTCTCTGTTGTGAAAATGGGAGATGCTACTCAGTACGCTACTGCAATTGGCCTTGATCCAGAGGATGCATCCGGAAAAACTGTACTGGTAGATTTGAGTGTACCAGGTGTTTACGGTAACTCTTCCTCTACATCAGTAAGCTTTACTCTGAAAAATGTTGAGGATGTTAATGGAAACAAAATGGCTGACTATACAGCCTCTGTAAATCTGGTTAAAGATGAAGTTAAACCAACCTTGGTTTCTTCTAAACTCAACACTTCCAACAATCAAGAAATTATTCTTGAGTTTAGTGAACCAGTAACAGATCCAAATATGGTGGCAAACCTGCAAATCATCAGCAAAAAATATGCATCTGATGTAAGTGCAACTTATATTGGAGGCGCTGGTGCTGGAGCCGACGTATTGGTTAAAGCTGACGGAACTCCAACTGTTCTTACGCAATCCAAATTTGTAAAAGTAACACTGACTGCACCTTTGGCAGAAGGTTCTTATGAAATTACAATCCCTGCTAATGCGACTGCTGACGTAGTGGGTAACGTTCAAAACACCGCTCAGAAGTTTACAGTTAATGTTTCTGCATCTGCAGATACTGATAAACCTACCGTAGCGAGTGTAACAGCTGCCGTAAGTGCTGCTAACAAAAACGAAATTGTGGTAACCTTTAGTGAAAAGGTAACTTTGGCGGATGCAACAAATCTTAACAATTATTTGTTGAATGGTGCTGCATTGCCTGCAGGAACAATCATCTTGAATACAACTGCTACACCTGCAAATCAAACCGAATTCACTATTATCCTGCCACGTGACGCAGTTTCCGCTGACACTACTACTGCTACTCTGACTATCACTGGCGTGAAAGATGCTGCTGGAAACGTAATGAATCAACATCTGGAACCTGGTATTGCTCTTGACGATACCAAGCAACCAACACTGGTAAGTGCTAAGGCAACTGCAAAGGATACTTTGGTAATTACATTCAGTGAAGATGTTAATGTTGCTGACCAAGCTGGAAATGATGTTGTAATCACGGATGGTACTAACACTGTGAATATCGACCTTGGCGCGGTAACAGTAACAGATGTTAACAAGGTAGTTACAATCACAGATGCTTCAATTGACATGACAGATATTGACTTCAGCAAAGCTGAACTGTCGATCGTTGCAGATGCATTCGAAGATGAGAACAACAATACAAATGGAATTGCTGCTGTTAGCAAAGCAAAAGTTGAAGACAAATTTGCTCAAGCCTTCGATGCAATTGCTTTGACAGACCAAGGTGCTACAGGTAACGGTGCATCCTTGGGTATTGAACTGGATGATACTTCTATCAACCGTGCAAGTGATAAGCTCTCCAAAGTTTACATCTACATTTCCAAGTCCACAGGGGCTGGAGACGACCTGGCTACGGTTAAGGATGTAGAAGACTCCGGTCTGAATCCTGTAATTACTATCACGGCGAGCAACGTATCGCAATACATTGGTGGGGCGAAAGTATTGCCAGCAACCGTAACCAAATTGTCGGACGGAAGTAGCATTGCCACAGTATTCAACGGCGGAAATGAAGGCGATGCAGTTGACATCTACGTTATCACTGAAGACGTTTACGGCAATAAAGCGATTCTGGTGGATACAGAATTCGATGCTGATATAATTGATATCAGCAACTAATTAGTTTCGTAGCCACTTATCAAATGTCGAGAGAGTCTATCCCATTCGGGGTAGACTCTTTTTTTCAATTGAACTAGCTGAAAAAACTCAGAAGCTCACAGAATATTTAATAGTTTCAAAGTAAGCGTCAAATCCAGCACACCTACGAATCAGAAATGTCCCGTGAGATAATCTTCCTCAGAAAGATACGAGGAGGATTTTTTTATGACGCAAGCGGAGCTTCGAGAGGTATGGAGCACCCGAATCAATGACTACCGGGCTAGTGGAGAGCGCGTCGCGACCTGGTGCGAACGTCATCAGGTTACGCCTCGCCAGCTTTGGTATTGGATGCGGAAATTGAAAGGGGAAGATGAGCAAAAATAAGCAACCAACAAACCGCAGTGGGTTCCGCTTCAAGTGGATGAATCGACATCAGACGGAGCATCGCCCTTGCTTGTCAAAGTCGGTTCGGCCAGCATTGAGGTTAGACCAGGCTTCGACCCACCCCTTCTTGCCGATGTTGTCAAGGCGCTAAAAGCCTTATGCTGAGCGAAATTCAGGTGGATCGGGTTGTACCTCGCCTGCGGCAGCACGGATATGCGCAAGTCCATTGACGGGCTCGCTGCTCTGATCAAGAATGGATTTGATCTCGATCCATTTTCCCCTGCCCTGTTTGTCTTTTGCAATCGGCAACGAGACAAACTGAAAATCCTGTATGGGGAGCATAACGGATTCTGGCTCTACTACCGTCGGCGGGAGCGTGGAACGTTCCGGTGGCCGACAGATGAAAATGCTGCGCCGCTCAACATTACCCGCCGCCAGTTGCGATGGCTGCACGAATGAGTCAATCAGACTCACTGTAAAATTTTTTCGATTCTCACTGAAAAAGCTAAGAATATCTGATCAGAGAGCAGCAATTCAGAGAAGTCAATCAAAGTGCTCGTTTCACCTTCCTGAACTCTCGCTGAAGAATATAAAAACTGTAGCGAGTCCAGCGAGTTCTCCTCCATTAACCATTTCTTTCTGTACCTCACTCCCCTCTCCACTCCAAAAATCGGATCGAATCCATTTTCAGACATTTAATATTATCTTAGATGAGACAGAAAGGAGGCATTGACTGGAGTGTCTGAAAAGCGTTCCGGTGGTATAATGGTAGTACAGACAATGAACGGGCAAGGGAGGGTGATGGCGTGACGAGACGCATGGATTTGAAGGTGGACTACGCGTTCAAGCTGCTGTTCGGCACGCAGGAAAACGAACCGATCCTGCGAGCGATGCTCAACGCGCTTCTGAAGCTGCCCAAGGACGACCGGATTGCATCCCTTACCATTCTCAACTCGGAATTGTTGCGGGAGTATGAGACGGACAAACAATCCGTTTTGGACATCTACGCCCGGACGGAAAAGGATGAGTACATCAACATCGAGATTCAGCTGGCCGACAAGTACGACATGAAGAAGCGGACGCTCTACTACTGGTCGCGCATCTACTCCTCGCAACTGAAAAAGGGCAGTATATCCTACGGCGAGATGAAAAAGACCATTACCATCAATATCCTGGACTTTGACCTGCTGCAGGAAACGGATCGGTACCACTCCACGTTCCGTCTGTACGAGGACGAGGAGAAGTTTTTGTTGACAGACGTGCTGGAAGTTCATTTCGTGGAGATGCCGAAGCTGCTGAGACTGTGGGAGCAGCAAGCCGTCAACCTCGAAGAGAACGAAAAAGAGAGATGGCTGCTGATTCTGGAGGCAGACGATCGTGAAGACATTCGCAGAGAATTGGAGGCGATTGCGATGAAAGATCCGGTGATGAAAAAGGCGTTTGACCAGTGGGAAGATTTGAGCCGAGACGAGAAAACATGGATTGAGTACGAGACGAGGAAAAAGGCGATTCACGACGAACTGTCCGCTGCGAGGGAGGCTGAGATTCGGCAGCAACGTGCCAGAGAAGAGGGCTTGGCGGAAGGTCGAACGGAAGGCGAGCGGCAAAAGGCAACGGAAGTTGCCAAAAATCTGCTAGCGATGGACATGACTGTTGAAGTGGTTGCAAAAGCAACGGGTTTGTCACTTGAGGAAATCGAAAAACTGAAAAAGCAGCTTCACTGATCGAAGCTCAGCACAAATTTCATACGTCCCTGTGTCCAAATAATGGATGCAGGGTCTTTTTGTATTCCAGGAGGTGTTTCCATTGGACGTGATTCAGCAGTTCGAAGAGTACCTAGTGGAGAACGGGATCGCGCCGAAAACGATCGAATCCTACGTGGGCGACGTCAGGGCGTTTTGTGCGTTCCTAAGAGAAATGGGAGTGGATCAGCCGACCGATCTCAAGCGCTTCTACGTCTCCAGCTACAAGAGCAGGCTTACGGACAGCAAGTACGCGGTGGCTACCATCAACAAGAAGATCAACTCCTTGCAGGCGTTCAACCTCTTCCTGATCGAGCGCAAGCTGACGACTGAGCAAGTCGTCACGCTGCGCAAAGACAGGATCAAGGTGGCAGCCGGAAGCGAGGGAGAAGTCGAGGTGTTCAGCGAGCAGGAAGTCAATCAGCTTCTGTTTTTCGTCCAGGACAGGACGAAGGTCACTTTGCGGAACCATCTCATCGTTTGGCTGCTTTTGTACACGGGCGTTCGGGTGAGCGAACTGTGCGGCATCCGGCTCGGTGACATCGACTACCTAACCAACACGCTGAGAGTGACGGGCAAAGGAGGGAAGTACCGAGAAATTCCGCTTCGCCCCGATCTGGTTGATCTCATCAAGGAGTACGTCAGGACGGAACGGCAGCAGAGCAAGCATCGGGAGAGCCCGTTTCTTCTCGTCAGCCAGCGAGCGGAGAAGATGCACAAAGACGCGGTGAACACGATGCTGGAGGGCTTGGAAAAGCGCCTTGGCTTCCGCATCTACCCTCACAAGTTCCGGCACACCTTCTGCACGAGGCTGCTTCAGAAAAACGTCCCGCTGACGACGGTGAGCAAACTGGCCGGACACGCGCACATTCAGACGACCGCTCACTTCTACATCAACACGAGCAAAGAAGAAAAGGAACGTGCGGTGAATCTGCTTTAGGAAGGAGTAAATTCGTGAATTTGTATTTGGCAAGTAGAAAATGTACCGTTTGGCAATTAAAAATGCACACTTGCCAACCAGGGTATCATCGATTCATCAGTGAATCCTTATGACGAAAACTATCACGATTAAAAACAATCAAATGCGAATAGCAAGATTTCTTCCTTTGTAATGTTTCCATTCATATGAATACCGTGCCATTCTAGCTGCTTGCCAGATATATCCGGCAATTCTCCCGTATCCAACTTAATTTCAAACGCTTGGCATGCTCTTCAATGAGGCTTCTCACCGCTGCTCACCTCCTGGCATAATCATCAACCGATCATAATGAGAGAGGCCTCTGCTTGAATTTCTAGTTGATGGCACTGAAGGCGGAAGCGACAGTGTTTCTCGAATGCCTCGTCCATTCACAAGCTGATAATAGACGTGCTTGATGGATTCCGTGGTAGGATGTCCATGTTCGGATGCAATCCGTAGGGCTTGTAGAGATATGTCGAAATCCTGTTCCTTTAATATGACGGATAAAAGTTGGAGAGCATTCCGTTTCTCCTCGACTGTACATTCACCGAAAAAGGCTTTCCATTCCTCCGGCAATTGATCGTAGAATGAGCTGTATTTCAAAGCGGTTGGCCTCTTTGCCATCAAGGTCAGATAAGGTTGCCAGTCCATCGACTTCTTTGTCTCCCCATATAATCTGGGGTGGCGTACGATCACTTCATTTTCCTCGTTCAGAAGCGAGATCGTATCAAATGAGATCTTATCCGCTTTGACCTGCTCGAACCGAACGCATTCGTACGCTTTACCGGGCAGTGGGAGGAAGCGCTCCTTGTCTTCCAAATATAGTTCGGCAATCAGGGTATCCTTTTCATAGTGGCAACGTTTCCGATCCCCCAGGCTCCAATTCAGGGTCTTCTCATTCAAGACCGACAGGTCTTCATAGTGGATTTCCGGCAACAGATAGTTGTTTCGTATGTATTTGACCATCGCTTCCACGTGCCCTTTCTCGTTTCCGCTTCCCGGATTGCAGAATTCATATTGGAAGCCATAATGGGCAACAAAACGAGCGAATTCCTCTGTTACTTGCCGTTCCCCGTTTGGCAGCACTTTCTTCACCGCAGGTGACAGGTTATCGAAACGGATCGTATGCGGCACGCCTTCTAGAAAGGCGAACATGTTCGTCAGTCCTTGTAGAAAACACTCCCGGTTTTGGGAAGGGAACACTTGAAACAGGAATGAATTGCTGTAAGGGAATGAGAGGACGAGGAAGGGCAAGATGACCTCTTTTCCCCTGTGCTTAAAAGGAGCTTCCCCAAAATCTACCTGTGCTGTGCCGGCCTTCGCCTCTAACGGTAAGGCAGTGTCATTGCTCTCGTCCAATAAGGCGGCTTTCCTTTTCGCCACATAGGCACGAATCGTACGGTCAGAGCCTTGGAATCCATGTTCCGAAACGAGAAGAGTATAGATTCGCTTTGCGGTTCTTCTGAACTTCTTTTTCTTCCCCATATCTTCAAGTAGCCATTGATCAACGATTGGTTTAACCGGATCCATTACATTGGCTTTCCTTGTCTGTACAGACTTCACCTCCTGATTGAAATCCTCCATCTCCGAATACTTCTTGATTGTCCTGCGATCCATATTCATCTGTCTTGCAACAGAAGAGTAGGAGCGACCTTTTGTGTTTGTTTCATGTCTGATATAATTGACTTCAGCCATTGCTAACATCTCCTATATACCTCCCATGAACGTTATGCCCAACGGGGAGTGTATGTTTTTTAATAGATGTTGGCAAGTGGCTCTTTTTAATATGAGCATAAATTAGCTGCCATTTAGTACATTTAAATCATGCCATAAACAGTGAAGGAAGAAGAAGCAAGTCAAGTCATGGGAAAGACGGAGGAGGTATTTCGATGGCTGCAATCCCTGGGGAAGTGAAACGGGTTGTGGAGGAGTATGTCCGCAATATTAGTCAGTTGATTCTGTAAAAAAGGCAGTTCTGTTTGGTTCGTATGCCAAAGGTACGTTCGACGTTGGAAGTGATCTGGATCTGTCAATCTTCTCCGATTATTTTGATCAGATGGATCGAGTTGAGGGATCAAATTCTTGCTGAAATTCTCAAGACAGGCGTTGAAATCACTGTTTAAGGGAGCAACAATTCAGGGGCCGCCCCCTGCCGCGCTGCTCCCAACTCTAACGCCCCATGACGTCGGGAAGCAGTTGAACGTGGGTATCTTACCTAATATCGCGTGCAAAACGCAGAATTGGTGCAGAAATATACGGGAAGTTCGTTCGTCCACAGGGAATCACTTGACGTAACATTCCCAGCTACTATTGATGTTATCGAAAACTTGACTATTGAAGTGAAGGGTCACAAATATCAACAGGTTGCAGTAAAACCTGTAAACCTTGTAAAAGGTGAAACAGTTGCATACTATCCATTTGCTCTACCTGCAAAACTCTCTTCGTCGCCCTTCCATTTGCCAACACCCGTACATCCCTTGATGTTGGGATAAGAAAAAGGTGTTATAATACATCGAAACGGGGAATGGTTCATGTTGGAGAAGAACATGCCCGAAGTACGAGTCCCCGAGGAATTTCTTATTGTCATTGATCGTACTGGATACGGAAAATCCATTGATGAGAAGCTGAAATTGTCGTTATTTATTGGATTGTTCGTCGAAAAGGCAGTTACGCTGGAGAGAGCTACTGAATTTGCTGGACAACCGTTAGCCGATTTTATTGATATTTTGCGCTCAATTTTTGTGCAAAAGGGGCGATAGTTACGGTGAGAAATACCATACAGATTGATCCCAAAATGAGGAGAACAGTAAGATGTTCTCAATGCGAAAGTCAAAATATTCAAGAATTATTTGAATCAACCGCTAATTGGCTCTTGATGAGGAATAGAAGCACAAGTGAAGTATGTGTTGTCGATTCCAAGATGTATCAAGAAACATATGATCATTTGTTTTGTACGAATTGTCTGCACAATGGTCCATCACAGTATTTTGTAAAGGAAGAGCGATTGACTTGGCTGGAATGTAAATGGTGCGCAGAAGAAACTGTTCACACGGAAGGATCATGGAATAAGTTTACCGGGCTGTTGAGTTTAGAGTGTTCGAAATGCAGGGCTTTTAAAGTCTTTAAGGTTCATGGAGATAACGAGCTTGAAGTGATAAGCGACACGGGGAAACCCTTCTAGAACTTGCCCGACGAATTTACTGTCACGCATCAATTCTTGGGTCAGGTTCCTGTCACAACCCGAAAAAGACAAAAGGGTCTAACGAGGAAGAAACAGGCTTCTTTCTTTTGTCGGAACTGACTGCAAAACTTTCTGCTAGCTCACTGCATTTCCTTTCCCTTTCCATGCCCACGAACAATTTTCCATCTACGACAAGTAAACTGGTCAATCTTTCTTCAATGTAAACTATAGAAACTGTAGAGTTTTGGACATCTACGCCCGGACAGCTTGCGAAAATCCCGAAATATACTAAATTCTCTCTCCTCAATACCGATAAAAAAGATAAGAACGATTTTCAAATTTCACAACAGGAGTGAGACCCATGAAAAAACTGTTTTCAACAAGCATGATCCTTGCCCTCTTGGCTGTATCCCCGCTGGCAGGTGTTCACGCAGCCGACCAGGTCAAAGTGGACGGAAAGATCAAGGCAGAGCTGCGTGACAGCGATGACGACGATAAAGACGACGAAGACGACGACGAAAAAGAAAAACAAGAGAAGGAAAAAGAGAAAGAAAAGGAAAAGGCTGAGAAGGAAAAGGAAAAAGCCGAAAAAGAAGCTGAAAAAGAGAAGGAAAAAGCCGAAAAGGAACAGGAAAAAGCCAAAGAAGAGGCTGAGAAAGCAAAGGAAAAGGCCGAAAAGGAAGCAGAAAAGGCTAAGGAAGAGGCAGAGAAACAGGCGGAGAAGGCAAAGAAAGAGGCAGAGAAGGCCGCAGAGAAGGCCAAAGAGGAACTGGAGGATGCTCAGGAAGAGCTGGAGGATGCTCAGGAAGAACTGGAAGAACTCCAGAAAGAGCTGGAGGAGGCTCTAAAGGAAGCGGCAGAGGAAGCGAAAAAGACAGGCGAGGAAATCAATAAAAAGGCAGCTGTCCAAGAAGCGGTCAAAGTGAAAAAAGAACTGATCGAGCTTCGTCAGCAGTTGAAAAAAAACCCGGAGGTAACCGAAGAGCTGAAAACCAAATATGAAGAGCTAACCGCTCAACTGGAATCCATCTCCGCACTGAAGCAGGCACTCGAGGTGCAAAAGGAGCTGCTCGACCAGTTCTACAAGCCGGGCGACAAGCAAAACTTCGAAAAGCTGGGCGAACTGTACCAAAAGGCAGGAGAGACCGGTTTGAAAGCCTTTGTCAACGGCAAGGAAGTCGTCATGGATGTGGCGCCGTTCCGCGAAAATGGACGTGCCCTGGTCCCTGTGCGCGCTCTGAGTGCCTCTCTCAAGGCTGAAGTCACCTGGAAAGCGGAGACGCGCATCGTAGAAGTCGTTCGCGGTGACCAAAAGATCGTTCTGTACCTCGACTCCGGGGAAGCGGAAGTCAATGGACAGAAAGTGACCCTGGAAACCAAGCCGGTGATTAAAAACGGACGTGTCTTCCTGCCGCTGCGCTTTATCGGGGAGACGCTGAAGGCGAAAGTGGACTACCAGGAGAAGGGCGAGATCATTATCATCGAGGACCAGCAGCCGGCTGACTCGACGGACACAGGCACGGGCACAGAAACAAGCGCCGGTACAGAAACAGGCACGGGCACAGAAACAAGCGCCGGTACAGAAACAAGCACGGGCACGGAAACAAGCACGGGTACAGAAACCAGTGCCGGCACGGAAACCAGTGCGGGTACGGAAACAGGTGCCGGCGTTGAGGCGGGCACCCGAACAGGCACGGAAGCCGGAACGCAAACCGGTACGGGCACCGGAACAGAAGGCGCCTCTGGCACGCAGACAGAAGCGCCAGCCGCTGGAGAGCAGGAAAGCACCGGACAGACTGCTTAGTGCCGCAAGAGAGCTTGTCTTACCATGGACAAGCTCTCTTTTTTATTCCTCTCATCTGGGCCCCGGCGTGAGCATGAAAAAAATCTCCGGCGAAAATGAAAAAAATTTTCTCGTTTTTGATGACTTCCTTTCATTCCTTTTCTATAATGTGAGTCAAATACCGAAAAAAGGGAGTCTGCCCGAATGACAAAAGCCAGTACCAGCATACCCCAGAGTGTTTCCGTCCGGATTCGCGCGATGTACCCCCAATTGAGCGCGAAGGAACAGCAAATAGCCGATTACATCTTGAGCCACCCCAACGAGATTATCCATTTGTCCATCACGGCGCTCTCCGACCTGTGCGAATGTGCGGAAGCCACGATTTTTCGCCTCTGCCGCAGGCTCAATTTTCAGGGCTACCAGGCGCTGAAGATTGCGTTGGCCAGCGAGGTGGTCCATCCCTTGCAGAACATCCATCAGGAAATCTCGCCATCGGATGATGCGGCTTCTCTGGCGGACAAGGTCTTTCAGGCGGATATCGAGACGATCAGCGATACCCTCCAATTGACCAAGGCGAACGCGGACCAGCTGGAAAACGTCATCGATACGCTGGTCAAAGCCCGCCGTATCGAATTTTACGGGAATGGCGGTTCCGGGATCATCGCCCAGGATGGCTACCATAAATTCATGCGGACGGGAATCCCCTGCATGTACCACTCGGACTCGCATTATCAGGTGATGTCCGCCTCCTTGCTGCAGCCGGGCGATGTGGTGATCGGGATCTCCCACTCCGGCTCGAACAAGGATATTCTGGAGGCCCTGAAAGTGGCCAAGGACTCGGGCGCGACGGTCGTCGCCATCACGAGCTACGGGAAATCGCCGCTCGTGAAATTGGCGGACTACAGCCTCTTCACTTCTTCCCGCGAGACGGCGTTTCGGACAGAGGCGTTGTCCTCCCGCCTGGCTCAGCTCAGCCTGATCGATCTCTTGTATATCGCGGTCTCGTTCCGCAGGCAAGAGGAGACGGTGGACAACATCAACAAGATACGCCACTCCATCTCATTAAAAAGACTGTAGGCGGACAGCGCAAGCAGGGGCCTCTGTGTTGATTGCTTCTCCCCTGAACGGGAGGAAACGGGAGGACCTGAACGGAAGGGCCTCTCATCGCGGTGGCTTCTCAGAATATATATCGCTTAGAAAAAAAGAGAACTTGGCAAAGGGAATGAGAGAAATGATAAAAACAACCTGTGTCATTGGTCTTGATATCGGTACGACGAGCACGAAGGCGGTCGTCTATACAGAGACGGGCCGCATCCTCGGGCTGGGAAACGTCAACTATGAGCTATTAACCCCCCGTCCTACCCCGGCGGGATCATTTTATCCGCGCTGTGCTGGAGGGGATCTTGTTCAGTGTTTACCATGTAGAGCGGGCGCTGACGGACCTGGCCGGATCTTCGCGGGAGATACGGGCTTAAGGAAGCAAAACGGCTGATGCCGCGGATCATGTTTGACCAGATCGACGTTCTCGTGATCGACGAGATCGGGAAAAACATCAGCGGCGACGGGATGGACCCCAATATCACCGGCCGCTATCCGACGCCTTTTGCGCAAGGCGGACCGGACGTGGGCAAAATGGTCGTGCTCGGCCTGACGAAAGAGACGGAAGGGAACGCAAACGGGATCGGGACGGCCGACTTCACCACGCAAAGGCTGGTCGATCAGATCGACCGGGAAAAAATGTATGCCAACGGCCTGACCTCGACGGTCGTGGCTCCGACCAAGATCCCGACCACGCTGGCCTGCGACCGGGAGGCGATCCAGGCCGCGATCAAAACCTGCAACATTCTTCATTTTCCGGATGTGCGGCTGGTGCGGATCAAAAACACGCTGGAGCTGGGCGAGATCGAAATCTCGGAGGCGCTCCTGGAGGAAGCAAAAGCCAATCCCTCCATCCGCGTCTTGACGGAGCCATACGCCTGGTCGTTTACCCCTTCAGGAGATTTGACGTAGGCAGAAAAAGGTTAGCTGACAAACAAAAGCTAACCTTTTTCTCTTGTTTTCCGCGACTCTTTCCGGTTTGAAGCGTAAAAGAAAGAGATGGAAGGATTTCTCTGTCTATGCACGAGGCTACCAAGTTTTCGATGTTGCATTGAAGTTTGACTGTGTTATAGTTGAGAACGACAGTATCTCTATATGTCTATATAGATGTAGAGACAAGTTGGGAGCGACGATATGTTTTCCTTTTTAAAGAACCTGATGGGCAAAACGCCTACGCCGGAAGAGATAAAAGAACAGTTGCGTGAAGAGTCTGTCCTCGTCGCCGCGGAGAGCGAAACCCCGGGCGCGGAAGAGAAAGGAACTACGAAAGCGGGGAGGAAGCAGGAAGCCGGCAGTACGTCCCTGTCCCTGCACGAGTCTTGGGAAAGGGAGCTGAATGCCTCCGCCAAATACGCGCTGTCCTTTACCGCCCAAGAGCTGCCGCCGATGCAGCCGGGCACGCTGGCTCTGTCCGGACTCGCCCTCGTTCCCCACGAGGCAGGGGTCGAGGTAACGGCCTTTGTGCGAAATGGTCTGGATCGCCCTTTGCGTCTGGATAAAATGACACTGGTCATCCTGATTGGCGAAGACGAGTTGTTCGCCCGCCAGGAATTTGACTTGTCGGATCTGGGCGAGATTCCTGCAAACGCCGCACGTCCGTGGTCGTTTGTCTTTGCGAGAGAGAACTTCCTCAAGGTAGATATCCTGCTCAAAAACTGGAAGATCGCCTTTGAGCTCGCGCAGAAAAAGATGGTGCTGCCGCAGCAGCTGGAGCTGGAAGAATCCTGGATTCGGGCGCTTAGCGACGAGCAGAAGCAGTCGCTGATCGAGCTGGCCCAGCGCCTCCCCGCCCTCAAAGAGGGTGAGGTCAATATCCAGAGTGTGCAGCTCCGCCACTCCGAAGATGGAGCCCTGCACGCCATGCTGCTCATTCGCAATGGCTCGGCGCAGTCCCTCTCTTTTGAAAAACTGCCCCTGGCCCTCTTCGATGCAAGCGGGCAGCAGGTGGCCGTCGGTCTGTTTGAACTGGGAGGCTTGACGGTACGGGCAAGCACCAGCAAACCGTGGATGTTCATCTTTCCAAAAGAGAGCATACTACGGGAGGACGCCGATTTCTCCCGCTGGAAAGTCGCCGTTCCGCAGGGAGCGCAAGCCGAGTAGGTTTGCGATTTGACCCGATCCGGTCATAACCTTTATCATGTTGATAGTATAGACATCGTTCGTGCTCGCGGACTGGTGAGGAGGATGCAGATGTTTTCTTTTTTTAAAAACCTGACAAACAAAGAGAATGAACAGAAGCTGACCGAAGAAGAATTGAAAGAACAGATTCGGGAAGAAGCGCAAGTGAACCTTGCAGAGTTCGATGAGCAAGAGGTCATCAAGGAAGAGGCAGCCCCGCAAGAAACGGCTTCGATTCCGGTATCGGACGATGCTCCACTGGAAGTAAAGACAGAGCTTTCTCTGCACCCCGATTGGGAAGCGCAGTTGGATAACGAGAAAAAGTATACCCTTCGTTTTCTCCAAGAGGAACTGCCCAAGATGACGCTGGGCATGGTCAGCGTCACGGGCTTCAGCATGATGCCGCAAAAGACAGGCGGCATGACGGTTGCGATGTTTTTCCGCAACGGCTCTCCCTATCCGGTGAGCTTCCGCAAGGTTCGCCTGGCCGTCTACCTGGACGACCAGCCATTCGCCCGGATTCGCATCGACTTGAGCGACATGGGGACCATCCCTCCGTTTAGCAGCCGCCCATGGGAGATTCACTTCCCGCCGCAGAGCTTCCTGCATGACAACTTCCAGTTCAGCAAGTGGAAAGTACTGATGCAGGGCGCGAAGAGTCCGTATATCTGGCCGCAAGAGCTGGAGCTGGACCCGCAAATGGAAGCCCGTATGACAGCCCGTCAAAAGGATCGACTGGAAATGCTGGCCTATACGCTGCCGGCGCTGAAGGCGGAGACGGTGGAAATGACGGCTTTCGATATTGGCAAGACAAGGGATGGACGCCTGGTCATCGGCTTGTTGTTCCGCAATGGCCGCACGACAGACTACCTGCCGGGCGAGCTGAACATCGCCGTTTATGAAAAAAAGGATGGCGATCTGATCGCTTCCGGCGTCATTGACGCGAGATCAGTACGGGTACGGGCCAAAACAAGCCGTCCCTGGTTGGTTGTCTTTCCGGCGGATCTCGTGAAGAAGCCAGATGCCGATCTGAGCGATTGGTACATGAAGATCACCAGAAACACCAAGAAGTAGTCACAGCGGAAGGACGCATACTGCGTTTGGTATAGGAGGATACTGCATGAGTTGGTTACTTGAAAACTGGTTTGGCTCCAAAGAGAGCCTGGATCAGGTGCGTGAAGACATTCATGAAAACCTGCACAAGGAAATTTACCTTGGTGTGTCCGGGATCGAGAATCCGGAGCAATCGGCGAATCGCCTTCCTTCGAAGGAGCTTTTCGTGAGCTTGCACGGTCCCTGGGATGTACTGGAGGAACAGGAAGCGGAGCTGCTCCGTTATATTCACGATGAGCTGCCGCCGGTCGTCCGGGATGAAGTGGGGATTTTCCCGTTTTATACTCAGGTGACCCAAGACGGCTATCTCGTGCTCACCTACATTCGCAATGCGACGGAGAAGAGCGTCCTGTTGGATACGGTGCCGCTGAATCTGGTCACACCTGAGGGAGAGGTCGTCGCCCGAAAGAATTTCGAGATGATGACGTTTGGGCCGATTGGTGATCAGTCCAGCCGTCCCTGCGAGTTCTTGTTCCGTTGGGATGAGTTTGACAATCTTCCCGAAAAGGAAATTCCGCTTACCCTGGGGTATGTCAGACCTGTGAAAAAATCGGGTGAATCTGCACAAGCAGGAGGAGAATTGGAAATGGATGAAATCGAATACTACCGCAAGAAACTGGCCGAAAATCCGGTTCAGGAAGGCCA
The DNA here is from genome assembly GCF_016406105.1 of Brevibacillus composti. NCBI lineage: Bacteria > Bacillati > Bacillota > Bacilli > Caryophanales > Paenibacillaceae > Brevibacillus > Brevibacillus composti. The sequence goes on along the minus strand of NZ_CP066308.1, from coordinate 4,035,042 downwards.
AGTGGATCTGAAAGCGCTGGGTCTGAAAGAAGGAGAAAACGGCGGTCTGAAAGTCGTCGTGCTGTTCCGCAACGGCCTCGACAAGCGCCTGGAATTTACCGAAGTGCCGATCATCGTTCACGACCAGAGCGGCGAAGCGATTGCACGCGTGAGCTACACTCTGGAAAACATGAAAGTCGATGCAAAAGATTTCCGCATCATTGCGTTTGAAATCCCCGCATCGTCCATCCTCAAAGAGGGTGTGTCTGTAGAAGAGTGCACGGTCTTCATTCCGAAGGCGACTCAACAGAAAACGGAGAATCCTGTGTTCGACGCCACCAAGTCAAAAGGATTTCTGCAGTAAAGAGCGTCCCCCTTTTCGCACGGCGAGAGGGGGATTTTCAATCAAAGGGAGCGGAGCTTCTTTGAAACGATTATGGATGACGGTGCTTGCCGTCGCGATAGGACTCACCGCGGTTTTGGGAGGAAGACAGACAGCGGAAGCAGCGGCTCCCACCTCCGACCGCTATATCAATAATCAAAGCCACCTCAAGCTCATCAAGGCAGATCAGGCCTGGAAAACGGTTACCAGCAACGCGGCGATTACGATCGCCGTCCTGGATACGGGGGTAGACTACAATCATCCCGACTTGAAAGGGAACCTTCTGCCGGGAGTCAATGTCGTGGAGCCTTCCCGATCGGCACAGGATGACAGCATGAACGGGCATGGAACGGCTGTGGCCGGCGTGCTGGCGGGGCGGGGAAACAACAATATCGGCGTTTCCGGCCTGTTGTGGCACGCGCGGATTCTGCCGATCAAGGTTTTGGACAAGTATGGGGAAACCGATGTCGAAATCCTCGCAAAAGGGATTCAAACCGCAATTGATCGAGGAGCCAAAATCATCCTCATGTCCGTGAGCAGCCTTTCCTACTCCAAGTCTTTGACGGCCGCAGTCCAACGGGCGGAGGCGAGCGGTGTTCTGGTGGTGGCCGCGAGCGGCAACGAAGCCAATCGCGTCGCCTACCCGGCCGCTTATCCGACAGTGGTCGCGGTGGGAGCGGTCAAGGATAATCGGCAGCCGCTGTACGATTCTAACACGGGTCCCGAGCTGAATATCGTGGCCCCGGGCTTCAATATTTACACGACGAAACCAGGCGGCAAGTACGGGACTTTCACCGGGACGTCGGCTGCGGCGCCGCAGGTTGCCGGTGCAGCTGCCTTGCTTCTGGCCCGCAATCCGAAGATGTCTCCGCTGGATGTGCGGCAGATGCTGTACCAGACGGCAACGGATCTGGGGGAGCGGGGATGGGATCGGCAGACGGGCTACGGTCTGTTGAATGTAGCAGAGCTGATCAGCGAGCGGCAGTCGCTCGATTTTCACGAGCCGAACAACACCAGAGGACAAGCCAAAGGCTTTCCGATCGAATCGCAGCTGAGGGCGCAATTGTCTGAGCGGGACCCGATTGATTGGTATTTTATGGATGTTCCTTATGATGGGAAAGTGACGTTGCTTGCGACAGTCACCTCTTCGGTGTCAGCACCGTTGGCCGCCACCTTCTACTCCGATAATCGCGAGCCTGCTACTTACTACATAGGCAACGGGGATACGCTGACCGTGCCGGCCAAAGCGGGCCGGATGTACATCAAGATGGAGCGAAGCGGCGGAGTGAATTCTTTTACCTATCTCTTGATGAGCCGGTTTGTGATCAATCCGGATCGCTACGAGAGAAACAACAGCATCGATACAGCTCGTCCCCTGGTCGGAAACCAAATCACGGTGATCGGCAATTTTCACGAAGAGGGAGACGAAGACTGGTTTTCCTACTATGTCCGGGAATACGGGCGATTAAACGTGACCGTCACCGCCGATACCAAGCGGATCGATCTGGTGATGAAGATCGGCAAGCAGGGCCAAGGCTGGGAGGAGTACGACCGCGGAGATCGCAATGATCCGACCGAACGCGCCCAAAAGGAAGTGTCGCCCGGCAAATATTACATCCGCCTGACCGAATATTGGCGGAATCAGGTAAACGGGGAGTACAAGCTCGATTTGAGCTATACGCCGATTCGAAAAGACACCAACGAGCCGAATGATACCTACCGTCAGGCTTCGCCGCTGGCGGGAGGCACGCTGATGACGGGGACGCTGCCGACCCATACGGATCAGGACTGGTTCCAATTTACGCTCGATTCTGAATCGTACGTGACGATCCGGGCACCTTTTGTTCCGGTGTCGAGCGGGATGCGCCTCGAGCTGTACGGTGCCGATACGCTGAACTACGCGCTCGTTTCCACCAATGATGTCGCGCAGCTGTCCGATCAGGGAAAAGAGGTCCTGGGGATGAAGCTGAAGCCGGGCAAATACTACATCCGGCTGAACAGCTTTGTGCCGTTCAAATACGACTCCTACCGGCTTACGCTGACCAAACAGACATTGATCGAAGGATACCGCGACATCAGCACGCACTGGGCCCGAAATGAAATCGCCAGACTGAGCCGCAAGGGCGTGGTCAAGGGCTTTGACGACGCTACCTTCCGGCCGGACCAATCCGTCACGCGAGCCCAGTTTGCGACGATGCTGGTTCAGTCTATGCGGGCCAAGGGTGTCAATGTCGTTCCTTATGCGGGGAAAAGTCCGTTCCGTGACCTTTCCACCAACCACTGGGCCCATGCCAATATGATGACAGCGCACAAGCTCGGCATCATCCAGGGCTATCCGAACAACAGCATCAAGCCGGACCAGTCGATCACGCGGGCAGAGATGGCCCTGATGGTGGCGCGGGCGCATGATCTCTTGCTGTACAAGCGGAGCAAATCTTCCTTTGCCGATTTGCCGACCAGCCATTGGGCATCGCCGGCGGTGGAGGCGCTCGCCTCCAGGAACTGGATCAGCGGCTACGGACAAACATTCAAGCCGCAGGGCAGGGCTACGCGGGCGGAAGTGGTCGTCCTGCTGGCCAAAGCTTACCAATTGTAATCCGATGGAAAAGGAGAGAATAGAACATGAAAAAAGCAACCAAGGGATTTCTCGCCCTGGCCATAGTCGGAACAGCGGTCTTTGCATCGCAAGCACTGGCTGACGGAAACGGCGGCGTGCCGGGTTCGGTCGACGATCCGGTTGTCACCAAAAGCTATGTTGATCAGCAAATCCGGCAGGCTTTGGGCGGAGGCGGAGGCAGTGTCTCCAATGGATTGACCGTGGTGGAGCTGTATCCGGGGCAGACGCTCTACGGCTTTGAAGGGACCGAATTTATCGTTCGCACCGGCAAGGTACAAGCCGTAGCAGGCAATAAAGGCGACGGCTTGACCGATATTACCGAAGGAGCCGACCTGCGCGGCGGAGCACTCGTGCAGGCCAATCACCTGCTTCTGATTGCCCGCTCTGACAATCGCGGTCTGCGCCTACAGTCGGGGTACGACAACGTGGCCTACATCATGGTCCGGGGCAAGTACGAAATACGCTAACCGCTTATTGACACCGGAGATAAAAACGATTATTCTATAAACCGTAATGGATACTCTTATCCAGAGCAGGCGGAGGGACTGGCCCCATGAAGCCCGGCAACCGACTCGAGCGGTGCTAACCAGCAGAACGGTAACCTGTTCTGGCCGATAAGAGGGTAGGGAACGCAATCACAGCACCTTTTCCTCACATACAGGAAAAGGTTTTTTTTTGCTTGTGCCGTCGTCTAATAATAACCTGTTTCGGCTACCACACTATTTGTATGAGGTCAAAGGAGGTATTTACATTGGCTTTGCAAAAAGGGCGTCGTCTGTTTACTTCTGAATCCGTCACAGAAGGTCATCCCGACAAGATTTGCGACCAAATTTCCGACTCGATCCTGGATGCGATTTTGTCCAAGGACCCGAATGCTCGCGTCGCATGCGAAACTTCCGTTACCACGGGTCTGGTGCTCGTGGCGGGAGAAATCACCACCAATACTTACGTAGATATTCAAAAGCTCGTTCGTGACACCATCCGTGAAATCGGCTACGATCGCGCCAAGTTTGGTTTTGACGCCGACACTTGCGGCGTACTGACAGCGATTGGCGAGCAGTCTGCAGACATTGCCCTCGGCGTAGACCAGGCATTGGAAGCGCGTGAGGGTACCATGACAGATGCGGAGATCGAAGCAATTGGCGCCGGCGACCAAGGCCTGATGTTCGGCTTTGCTTGCAACGAGACACCTGAGCTGATGCCGCTGCCGATCAGCATGGCTCACCAATTGGCGCGCCGTCTGACTGAAGTACGCAAAAACGGCCAGCTGAGCTATCTGCGCCCGGATGGAAAAACACAGGTTACAGTGGAGTACGATGGGGACAAGCCAGTCCGCATCGACACGATCGTCATCTCGACGCAGCACGCGCCTGAAGCAACGCTGGAGCAAATCAAACAAGACCTCACCGAGCATGTGATCAAGCCGGTTGTGCCAGCTGAACTGCTGGATGCCGAAACCAAATATTTCATTAACCCGACAGGACGTTTTGTTATCGGCGGCCCGCAGGGTGATGCCGGTTTGACCGGACGCAAAATCATCGTAGATACCTACGGCGGTTATGCTCGTCACGGCGGCGGCGCTTTCTCCGGGAAAGATCCGACAAAAGTGGACCGCTCCGGTGCGTACGCAGCGCGCTATGTGGCGAAAAACATCGTGGCAGCCGGCCTCGCCGACAAATGTGAAGTTCAGGTAGCATACGCTATTGGCGTGGCGCAGCCTGTTTCCATCAGCGTCGATACCTTTGGCACCGGCAAGGTGGCGGAGGAGCATCTGGTGACGCTGATCCGCAAGCATTTTGATCTTCGTCCTGCCGGTATCATTAAGCAGCTTGATCTGCGCCGCCCGATTTACAAGCAGACAGCGGCCTACGGCCATTTCGGCCGCAATGACTTGGATGTGCCATGGGAGCGCACAGACAAGGCGGAAGCGCTCAAGCAGGATGCAGCCGCATTCATGCAGCAATAACAGATGCCTGGAGAGCCTGGTGATTCACCGGGCTCTTTTTTGTGCCTGAGGGGCCGCTGTGGAGCGGACAGTGAAGCCTCCCTGCAGGGCGGAGAACGGAGCTTAGCATGGGAACATGATTCTTCTCACTACAGCCCCGCTATTCGTTTTACTGGTTAAAAGGCACACGGAATTCGATATAACCGCTTATATGCTCCCGGGCAATGGGTAAATAGACAGGAGCTTTACTGGAATTCAGTTCATAAAGGAATCTGTTTGCGTACGTCGAAATTCCTATATAGGCATAGAGGAGGGATCTGTTTGCCGAAGAGACTGCCCTTCCTTCTCGTATTTTTCATGACTTTAGGGCTGGTTGTAGCTGGCGGACTGCTCGGGACATCCTCTTTTTTACAACTAGAGGAGTCAAAAGTGCAACCTTTCCCCCATGTGATTACGTCTATAAGCACAAGTGAGAAAAACGAAGCTTTGCCACAAAAAGATGACAGCCGGGAAAAAGCTGTTTCCTCAGCATTATGGTACAGAAATCGGGTAGTTGTTTTGACGTACCATCATGTGACCGACAATTCTGACCAGCGCTATGTCATCGGTGCTGATGCATTCGAAAAACATATGGAGTTTCTGTACGAAAACAACTTTCATCCGATTTCGTTGACAGAGTTTGTCCGTTTTGTGGAAACGGGTGTGCTGCCCACCGCCAATGCGGTGCTGATCACTTTTGACGATGGGTACGAAAGCTATTACACCCATGCCTTTCCCGTGATGGAGCGTTATCAGTTTCCGTCCGTCAATTTTGCCATCCTGGGACGACTGCGAGATACGGACGAGCGCAAACGGGAGAACATGACCATGCCGCTGTCCAGGCCGCAGGTAAAAGAGATGCTGCAAACCGGGTTGGTGGACATCGGTTCTCATACGTACAGCCTGCATGATGAGAAGGCGCGCAACGAATGGGGAGAGCTGGGTCCGGAGACCGCTCCCGTCTATGTTGAAGATCTGGAGCGGCTCGAAGACGAGCAGGAGTACCGAACACGCCTGTATGTGGACTTTACCATGTCTCGCGTCGGCCTGAGCGATCTGGTCGGCAAACAGGTGGAAACCATTTCGCTGCCGTTTGGCTACAGCAACGAAATCGTGCTCGATACAGCCAAGCAGGCAGGGTACCGGTTTGTATTCAATTCCAATCCGGGAGTCGTGACTGCGAAGGTCGATCCATTTTCCATCCCCCGCTATGATGTCGGGCTGCGGGAAGTGGATACAGCCAGGCTTGAGCAACTGTTCCGAGAGGTTAAAACTGCGTTTGAAGGAGAACCATGATGAATCAGGCGATCAGTATTACCATGTTGGATGGTGTGATTAATCGCACGATCGAGACGGTGGAGACGAGTAAATCGCAAATATTTGAGATCGCCGAGAACGCCAGGCAAGAGGGGAACTCCCTCAAATTTGATTTGCATGAATTGCGCCAGGAAATCGCAAAAGTGATAAGCAAGGTAGATGAATTGGAGCTCTCCTACCGCAGGGCCCGCGCCCGCCTCGTGCTGGTCAGCCGCAATTTCAACACCTATACGGAAGAGGATATTCGCATCGCCTATGAGGAAGCGAATCGCATCCAGGTGGAGCTGTCGATCTATCGGGAGCGCGAAAATAACCTGAAAAAGCGGCGGAACGATCTGGAGCGTCAGCTGCGCACGCTGGAGGAGACAATCGAGCGCGCCGAACAGCTGGTGACCCAGATGGGCGTCGTACTCGGGTATCTGACGGGGGATCTGAGCAAGGTAGGAGCCGTCCTGGAAGAGGCGAAGAAACATCAGCTGATGGGTCTGCAAATTATCCAGGCCCAGGAAGAGGAGAGGAAGCGGGTCGCGCGAGAAATCCATGACGGTCCCGCCCAATCCATGGCCAATGTCGTGCTTCGCTCCGAAATTGTAGATAAAATGCTGAGGAATGACCGCATTCTGGAAGCGCAGATGGAATTGCATGAACTGAAGGAAATGGTTCGCCTTAGTCTGGCGGATGTCAGACGGATCATTTTTGATCTGCGTCCCATGGCGCTTGATGATTTAGGTCTGGTCCCGACCCTCCAAAAATACATACAGACCTACGAAGATCGCACGAAAATCTCGGTTGATCTCGTCGTCTTTGGAGTAGAGCAACCGCTCCAAAGCTCTGTGAAAGCAGCGCTCTTTCGCTTGGTACAGGAGTGCCTGAACAACGTGGAAAAGCACGCCGGCGCCAGCAACGTCCAGGTGAAACTGGAGTTTCTGGAAGAGATGCTGCGCCTGGTAGTCAAGGACGACGGCGTCGGCTTTGACAAGGAAAAGCAAATATCCAAGGGAAGCTCGTTTGGCTTGCTCGGGATGAGAGAGCGTTCGCAGCTGCTGGAAGGAACGATGGAACTGCAGACTTCCCCTGGAGAGGGAACGAGAGTCATGTTTCAAATACCGGTTAAATTCTGAAAAGACACAGAGTGTACAGGGAGGATGACTTATGGAGAAGGTACAACAGCAAGAAATCAGCATCGTAATCGTAGATGATCATCAGCTTTTCCGCGAAGGTGTCAAGCGCATTCTGGAGATGGAAAAAGATTTTCGGGTCGTGGGCGAGGGCGCTGACGGGGACGAAGCCTTCCGTCTGGCCGAAGACCACAAGCCTGACGTCGTTTTGATGGATATCAACATGCCGAATGTCAGCGGCGTATCGGCCGCCGAACAAGTCATTTCAGTGAGTCCGAGCACGCGGGTGATCATGCTCTCGATCCATGACGACGAAGGCTATGTCTACCGCACGCTGCGCTCCGGCGCTTCCGGTTATCTTTTGAAGGAGATGGGCACCAATGACCTGGTGGAAGCGGTCCGCGTCGTGGCCTCCGGCGGTGCGTATATTCACCCCAAGGTGACTGGCAAGCTGATCGACGAATTCCGCCGCCTCAGCGAGCAGGAAGGCACAGGTGACCGCGGGGGATCCTTGGATGATTCCGATCCGGTCGATCCGAAGGTGATCGAATCGCTCACACGGAGAGAGCGGGAGGTGCTGCAGCTAATGGCAGAGGGAAAGAGCAACAGGGCGATTGGGGAATTCCTGTTCATCAGTGAGAAGACGGTGAAAAACCACGTCAGCAGCATCTTGCAAAAGCTGAGCGTACAGGACCGGACGCAAGCCGTCGTCATTTCGATTAAAAATGGCTGGGTAAAGCTCTAGAATCACCCGGCAAGATCAGCAACCGCAGATTCCCCAATCCAAGCCGTCACGCATACCTTGATCTCAGGAGGAGGTATGACCGTGATGGAAGAGTTGGTGATCTGGTTGCTGGCGGCATATGGAGGCTCCTCTCTGCTGGTGGGATTGGCTAACTGGTGGATGGGACGGCGGGGAAATGATGTGTCCCCGAGTGGCGAGCACTATCGCTTGCTTCTGTTCAATTCGGGGGATGTCGTGGAGCAAGTGGTCCGGAAGCTTCAATTCCACTCATATGTAAGAGGTGTCCCGATATCCATTTCTTATCAAGATGATGGGTCGGTCGACGATACCATTCGGATCATGGCGGTACTGGAACGCACAGATTACCCATGCAGGCGAGAAGAGCCGGAGGGTGCGATGTCGGCGTCGCCTGTCATGACCATAGACCTTCGCCGGGAAGGCGAGCAGCAGCACGCTCAGTGAGCGTGCTATTTTTTGGGTTTTTCGCAAGAAATGGCGGAGATCTTGCCCGCTTCCTCCGATTTATTTGCAGCCGTATGCTGTCTTGTTGGACACTAGGCTTACCAGATAAAGGCGGGGGTGGATCTCATGCGGGAATACCTGCTTTATATCAAAGTGTTGGGGAGGACAGCACAGGCGCATATCACGCCGTGCTTTCATGTAGATCAGGCGTTTTGGCGGGAAAGAGAGGGGGCACAGCTGTATGTGATCGGCAAAAGCAGATCGCTCGCCCTCGCCTTTTACCTGCGCGGGGAGCTGAATGCAGAGCTATCCCGGCGGGCATTTAGCGAAAAAAGCGTAGGACGGCTACGTCAGATTGCCAGCTCGCATGTCAGGGAGGCCAATGTATTATATGGCAGGCGAGCGGCCGGTATGACACCCATTGGGGATCGTTGGTTTTCCTTTGAAGCGGCAGGAGGAGACACTCTGGAGAGAAGGGCGTTAGCGGATGGCCAGACGGATGTCCCGAAGGATATGCCAAAGGATATGCCAAAGGATATCCCGATGGTTAACCCGGCGAATGCCACAAAAATTGCCCCGACGGATGCACAAACGGATGCAATCATAGCCGCCAGATCCGTTTCCGAGCCGTCCATGGTTTTCGCAGATCGATCTATCCACGACATCCCATACGAATCCGCAAAATGGCTCCACCTGTTAAACGGACGGGCGCTGCTCTGGGAGGAGACTGCTTCTTATCTCGAACAAAAGGGATTTACTCCCCGTTCGCTGGAGCATTGTCTTCAGTGGAACACCCTCCTGGGCAAAGCGGAACGGAAGCCAGGCATCGAGTGGAGCATCAAGAAAAGCTGGCTCCGGCATGAAATCAGACTGGTGTGCGCCAGATGCGGCTCCGATCAGTCCGTCGTGCTCGCACGCTGCCATACATGCGAGCAGGGCTGCGGCTATTGTACGGAGTGCCTGGATATGGGGAGGAGCAAATGCTGCACACCGTATATCTGTGTCCCCGGCTCGAGCACCCGCTCCGGAGATGGCGAGGCGGCTGCTCTCTATTGGAGAGGGCAATACTCCCCCATGCAGAAGGTGGCTGCGGAAAAGGCGCGACAGTTCGCAGCGGCGACTCGGCCCGGACCGTCGGAATTTCTGCTTTGGGCTGTCTGTGGCGCCGGGAAAACCGAGCTGCTGTTTCCGTCTGTGGCCGAGACATTGCGTGCAGGCGGACGAGTCCTGATCGCCACGCCGCGCAAGGATGTTGTGCTGGAGCTGGCGCCGCGCATCAGGGCCGTCTTTCCTGCCGCCCGTGTCATCGCTGTCCACGGCTCCAGCCGAGAAAAGTGGGAGGACGGCGATATCACGATCGCGACGACACACCAGGTGATGCGGTACTATCAGCGCTTCCCGCTGGTCGTCCTCGATGAAGTGGATGCATTCCCCTATCACAATAATCCCGTTCTCTACCGGGTGTTGGCTCGCGCCGTTCAGCCCGGAGGCAAAATACTCTACCTCAGCGCCACACCGCCCCGGTATTTGCAGAAGAGGCTGGTCCCGAGAGCCGGATATGCGTCGCAGGGCTCGCCCACTCACGTCCTGCTCCCAGGCAGATACCACGGATCTCCCTTGCCCGTGCCGCGCATTTCGACGGTGAGCGGACTGTACAAGCGATTGACCGCGGGACGTCCGATTCCCGAACTGCTGGATCCCATGGCCGAATCTCTTGGACAGGAGCGGCAGGTCTTCGTATTTGTCCCGCGAGTCGAACAGGTGGAGCGGGTCCTTCGCTATTTGCAGGAGAAGCTGCCGGCCTATGCGGAGGCGATGGCGGGCGTACATGCGGCCGATCCAGAGAGGGAGGAAAAGGTCCGGCGGTTTCGCGCCAAGGAGCTGATGGTGATGATTACGACCACGATCCTGGAGCGCGGGGTGACCATCCCCCGGAGCGATGTCATCGTGATGGGGGCGGAGGCGCCTGTGTTTGACGAAGCATCGCTGGTGCAAATCGCGGGGAGGGTCGGCAGGTCTGCGGATGCACCGGATGGCACGGTGCTTTTTCTCGAAGCGTATCGGACGTCGGCCTCCCGGGCGGCTGTCCGTCAGATTCGGCGGATGAATCTGCTGGCGGCGCGTATGCGAGAGGCAGGCGATGAGCGGTGAGCGGGAGAGACTGTTTCAGCTGCGGCGGCGTGGTGGGACAGCGGGGAAGGGAGGAGCAGGTTAGACGCTGGAGCCGTCGTCTCTCCCGCCCCGCGACGTACCCTCGCATCTATCGGCTGGTGGCGGGACTCCCGCTTTGCGGCATCTGTCTGGAAGAGTGGCAGGTGATCGGCGAGCGGATTTGCCATGGCTGCGGGCGGGATCTGGACAGGATGGAGCGGAATCTGGAAAGGTTGGAGCGGAATCTGGACTGGCCAGAGCAGGAAGACGGTACAGCTTGGATGCTGCGGCCTGGACCACGAGACGGGGGAAGGACTGGCATCGGCTCCTTGCAGCCAGAAGGCGACGAGCTTTGCGCGGATTGTACCAGGCTTCCGCAGCACACCCCGTTTCCAGTTCAAAATAGAGGGCTGCTGCTCTACAGTCAGGGCGGCAAGGACCTCTTGGGCAGGTACAAGTATCGCGGAGATGAGCGAATGGCGGCGTACTTTGCCTCGCTTCTTGCGATTGCTTTTTTGCGCTCATACGCTCATTTGCGTTTTGCATGTGTGACTGAGGTGCCGCTGCATCATAGCCGGTTAGCCGAGCGGGGATTTAACCAGATGGAGCTGGTGGCACGGGAGCTGTCGCGGTTGATTGACGTCCCCTACCGCTCTCTTTTGCTGCGCGTCAAGGATACGGCCAAGCTGAGCAAGCAAAAAGGCAGAAAGGAGCGGGAACGGAGCATGTCCGGTGCTTTTTCCTATACGGGCAGCCAAGGCCTCTGGGAGTGGCGGGCACCTTGGAGTGCCAACAGACTGAACATCCTGCTCATCGATGATATCTACACGACCGGCTCCACTCTGCGCGCCTGTGCCGATGCCGTCAGAAAAGGGCTGGGGGAAAGGGTTCAGGTGTACGGACTTACTTGCTTTCGGTAAAACGTATTCGGAATGGGCCGAGGCTGTTCTTACCCGTGAGATTTGTTAACTCCTTTTTGAACATTCCTCATTTTTTCTTGTACAATCGTCAAATTTCGATATGATGTAAGTATATCCAGTTTTCTCTAACTGACTCGGATCGGGTAAAGGAGTTGTCTTTATGTCCCTGGGCCAGCTTTCCAACTGCACAAGGTGCGACGCTCTGTTTGTACAAACTGTTCGTGAGATATGCCCCAAATGCTACCAGGAAGTGGAGAAAGAATACGAAGCCTGCGCAAAGTATCTGCGCAAGCGCGAAAACCGGGGCGCCAACATTTATCGGGTGAGTGAAGACACAGGTGTAAGTATTAAGCAGATCACCAAGTTTATTAAAGAAGGGCGAATCTCTATCGAGGGAAGCCCTGCGCTCGGCTATCCCTGCGAGAGCTGCGGCTTCTTGATTCGCAGCGGCAATCTTTGTGATTCCTGCCTGCGCAGCCTGCAGCATGACATTACCCAGCAGAGCGAATTGGACCGCCGACTGGAAGAACAAAGAAGGGAAAGTCTCGCTCAGGCCGCCGCTTATAAAAGAAGGGCGAAATCTGACGAATAGTTTTGACACAAAAAATCTAATCGAACGCAGAGGAAATGCCGATGATACTACTAAGAACGAGTATCGTCGGTTTTCTTTTTTACAGTTTTTTCGGTTTGAGAGGATGGGGTAGAAGATGCGGATCAACGAAACGAATCGCACAGGCATGATCAATTCGTACAACAGTGCCGGCAAGTCCCAGGAGGCGAAAAAAGGCCGCGCATCCATGGGCAAGGACGAGGTCAATATCTCCCATGAGGCGCTCGAGATGCTGAAGCAGGTAGAAGAGCCTCAATCCCCGGCCCGCAGAGAAAAGGTGAGCAGCCTGAAACAGCAGGTCGAAGAAGGGACCTACAAGGTGCCCAGCGACAAGTTGGCAGAAAAGATTCTGGCTTTTTGGCGCAAGCAGTAGAGTGTAAATCGTGCAGATGACAAAAGCGGAGGAAGCAATATGGCGAATTGGAGCAATCTCTACGAGCTGCTCGACAACTTGATCCAACTGCATAAAGCGATGCTTACGCTCGCGGGGCAAAAAAGAGGCGTGCTGATCAAAGGCGACGTGGATCAGTTAATGGCCATTACCACGCAGGAGAAAAAGCTGATTAAAGCTGTCGATGCGTCGGAAAACGCCCGTCAAGCTCTGGTCACCCAACTGTTTGCAGACCAGGGTATCCAGCGGGAGAACGGTACGCTGGAAGACTTGATCAAGCTGACGACCAGCCCGGAAGAGAAAGCCCGTTTAACAGCGGTTCGCGAAGAATTAAAGCGGATCATCGGAGAGCTGCGGCAGGAAAACGAGCTGAATCAGCAGCTCCTGAAGCAGTCCCTCTCTTTTGTAACCATGACGCTCGATCTGATTACGGATACGCCGGAGGACGACTATTTTTACGGAAAATCAAACCGATCGGATGGGCATCGAGGTCCTACTCGAACGTTTTTTAATACCAAGGCATAGATGAAAATTGGGAAAGGGGTGCGGACATGCGCTCTACTTTTCACGGATTAGAGGTTAGCAAACGCGGATTGTTCGCTCAACAATCCGCTTTAAATACGACCGGACACAATATTTCCAATGCCAATACGGAAGGGTATACGCGTCAGCGGGCCAATATGCAGGCGACGACGGGGATTCCGTATCCCGGGATGTTTGCCAATGTGGAGCCGGGATTGCTCGGGACTGGGGTGAATGTCGTAAGTCTCCAGCGTTTGCGTGAAGATTTCCTGGACGTACAATACCGCAACGAACACAAGCGGCAGGGATACTGGGATGGCCGTCTGGAGACATTGGAGAAGCTGGAAGGCATTATGAATGAGCCGTCCGACACTGGTCTGCAGAAGGTCATGGACCAGATGTGGCAATCTTGGCAGGACCTGGCCAAAGACCCGACGAACACTTCGGCTCGCGCCGTGGTTCGGGAGCGTTCCAAAGCGTTTGCCGATACATTGAACAGCACCTATAAGCATTTGGAGGAAGTGCAGCGTGACCTGAATAACGTCATCGGGGTAAAGGCGATGGAGATCAACTCCCTGGGCGAGCAGATTGCCAGCCTCAACCGCCAGATCGCCGATGTCGTCCCGCATGGATACGTCCCCAATGATCTGTATGACCAGCGCGATGTTCTGCTGGACAAGCTCTCCAAACTGGTCGAAATCCGAACGACACCGGGGGCCAGCGGGACGGTAAACGTCACGATCGAAGGACGCGACTTTGTAAACGGAGCGCAATCCCAGCCAGTGGCGACGCAGCAGAATGCCAACGGATTGTTTGATCTGACGATTGCCGGAGCTGCCTTTATCCCGACGACAGGATACATGGCCGGCGTCTACGAATCCAGAAGTCAGATTGTCCCCAATCTGATGCACCGGTTGGATGTGCTGGCGGTCAATCTGACGAAGGAAATCAATGATTTGCACAGACAGGGCGTCAGTTTAAACGACATTAAAAATGGAACGGCGCAGGACTTGCCGTTTTTCGTAGATGCCTCTACGCCAGCGGGTGGGAAGGATTATCCCAAGGGAGCGGGAACGATTCGGATTCATCCGGATATTCTGGGTAGTTTGGATGCGATTGCGGCCGGTCAGCCGGAGCCAGGTGGGAATACAGCGGGAAATAACAAGAATGCCCTTGCCATCGCAGCTATTAAATTTACGGTAATCCAGCCTGGTCCAGGGCCAATGGACTTAAAAGAAAGTTCTTCGCTCGATGATTATTATCGCTATACAATAGGCCAACTCGGTATCGACACGCAGGAAGCAAAGAGAAATTTACAAAACTCCGAGATGATTGTAGGTACTATCGATAACCACAGACAATCGATATCCGGTGTCTCTATCGATGACGAGATGGCGGAGCTGGTAAAGTTCCAACACGCATACAGTGCCTCTGCCCGGATGATGACCAGCATCGATGAAATTCTGGATAAAGTGATAAATGGTATGGGCCGGGTCGGCCTCTAAACAATAGCAATCCCTGAAGAATGCTGAAATGAAATGAGGGAGATACCATGGCTATTCGCGTAACGCAAAACATGCTGAATAACAATATGCTGCGTAATCTGCATCAATCGATGAGACATATGGATAAATTGCAAGAACAGCTTTCTTCGGGTAAAAAAGTATCCCGCCCTTCGGATGATCCAGTGGTAGCTACGCGTGGTATGTTCTATCGGTCTTCTCTGATGGAAGTTGAGCAATATCAACGAAATGTGGATGATGCCGAATCCTGGGTGGAATTGACGGACAAGACCTTGGACGAGGTAGGCAATGTCATGCAGCGCATCAGTGAGCTGCTGGTTTACTCCGGGGATGGAGCCCTGTCGTCTTCCGATTTACAGGCAATGGCGCAGGAAGTCGCTCAGTTGAAAGAACACTTGGGGACATTAGCGAACCAACAGCTGAATGGAAAATATATTTTTGGTGGGTCAGCTACCAATATTGCTCCTTACAACCCGGCAGCTCCTACAGTATCCGGAGGAGTAGGTGACTTTACCAGCACAAACAGTGAGGAAGTTAACCTGGAAGTAAGTCAAAATGTCTTCGTGGGCATTAATATCAACGCGCAAAACGTTTTTAATTACCCCAATAACGCCGGGAATATGTTTAATGTTTTGGATCAGATTCTGAACACGTTGAACGCTGGAAAATCAGCGGCCAGTTTCGGGACGGCAATCAAAGACCAATTCGATAATCTCCTGTCGGAGCGGGCGATCCTGGGAGCAAAGGCGAATCGAATCGAGCTTGTGAAAGATCGTTTGAGTGTTCAGGAGGTAAATGTCACTGGACTGATGTCGAAGAATGAAGACGCAGATTCTGCCAAGGTCATTACCGAATTGAAGTCTCAGGAAAATGTCCATCGGGCTGCCCTGGGAGCAGGCGCGCGAATTATCCAGCCAACCTTGCTTGACTTCCTGCGCTAGGCCAAACGAAGGCGGAAGGAGCAGATCATATGCAGTTTCCGCAGTTACGCATGGAGAATCGCTATGCACAACTGGGATTAAACATCATCAAACCCGTTCAGGAGATTCAGCAGCCAAAAGCTGATCTCCAGATCAAGCAGGTGCCGGCACAGCTGGAGATCAGGCAGCCGATGGGGGAACTGACCATCGACACCTCAGAAGGCCAGGCGAACCTGGATTTGCGTGGACCCCTGCGCCGAGCGAGAGACAACGCTGATTACGGGTATCAAAAGGTAATGGAAGCGATTGCGCAGATCAGTCAGGAAGGCGATCAACTCCGAGCCATCGAGAATAAGGGAAATGCCATTGCGGCGATCGCCTTTGAGGAAGGGTCCATCTATCAGAATTCGTATGTCCTCGATCGAACGAGCGGAGATGGAGTAGAAATCCGATATGAAGCAAGACGCCCGGAAATCAACGTAAAATTTGGCGGTGCTCAAATAGAGGCGACGCCACAGAGACCCATTCACAACTATAAACCGGGGAAAGTAGAGGGCTATGTCAAGCAGTGGAATAGCCTTTCTATTGAAGTGGTCGGGTTACATGTAGATCGCTCGCTGTAAAAAGGAGATGTGTCAATGAATACACCCCAGGAAGTCGATTATGGCGTCATCACCTTCGAAGAGGGGATTCCCGGGTTTTCCGACCTCAGGAGCTTTCAATTGGTACAGGCGGAGCCGGAAAGTCCCGTTTTTTCTCTTCTTTCACTGGAGAACAATAAAATCGGCTTTTGGCTGATTAACCCATTTGCCTTTTTCAAAGAATATGAATTCACCCTGAGAGAGCATCATAAGGAAACGCTCCAGATCAAAGAGGATACTCCTGTCGTTGTGTTCAACATTGCTACGTTGCGGGGGCAAAATGCCATCACAGTCAATCTGAAGGCGCCGATCGTCGTCAATCTCCAAAAACAGAAAGCTAAGCAGATCATCCTGGAAGATGATCGCTACGACGTCAGACAGCCGCTGCTGCTAAGTACCTCAAATGAACCAGATAAGTAGGTGAATCCATGCTGGTCCTATCTCGAAAGAAGAACGAATCGATCATCATTGATGGAAGCATAGAAATAAAAATTATCGGGATTGAAGGAGAGTCTGTCAAGATCGGGATCGAGGCGCCCAATCATATTGAGATTCACCGAAAAGAAATCTATGTAGCGATTCAAACGGAAAACGAAATCGCCTCACAAAACACGGGGGCCCTGCAAACATTAAAAGAAATGATTGGGAAACCGCCAATTTCTGACGAATGAAAAAAGCGTCAGAAATTTTTTCTTTTCCTAGGTAAAAAAGACTAAACGTTTCTAATAGATCGTCCGATAATAAGAATGTAAAGGAAATAAACTCAAGCGCGCGATTGAGCTTATCTCCGAAAAATAGCAGGAACCATCCACATGGACGTGGAGGTTACACTCAAGGAGGAAAACGAAATGATTATTAACCACAACCTACCAGCGATGAACACTCACCGCAACATGGGCAACAACGTACTGGGCAGCAGCAAGAGCATGGAGAAGCTCTCTTCCGGTCTGCGCATCAACCGTGCAGCTGACGATGCAGCTGGTCTCTCCATCTCCGAAAAAATGCGCGGCCAAATCCGCGGTCTGCAACAAGCTTCCCGCAACGCTCAAGACGGTATCTCCCTGATCCAAACGGCTGAGGGTGCGCTGGATGAAGTGAGCAACATGCTCGTTCGTATGAAAGAACTGAACGTGCAAAAAGCGAATGGTACTTACAATGATGATGACAAAGCCAACATCGACCTTGAGTTGGATGCATTGGGTGATGAAATCGACAATATCATTTCCACCACTGAATTTAACGGTTTGAAGATTCTTAACGGAACTACCGCAGCTGATATTGCCATCAGCCATGACGCATCAGTTACATTAAAAATTGATGTTGCAAAGCTGGATGACGCGAAAGGCCTTGATAAGGATAAAGGTGTTGCCAATATTGAAAAAGCAATCACAGCGGTTAATACTCAACGTGCGACTTATGGTGCTCAACAAAACCGTCTGGAAAGTACTGTTCGTAACTTGAACAGCACTGCTGAAAACCTGCAAGCTGCTGAGTCCCGTATTCGCGACGTAGACATGGCTGCGGAAATGATGAAGCTGACCAAGAACAACATTCTGCTGCAAGCTTCCCAAGCGATGCTTGCACAAGCGAACCAACAACCACAAGGCGTACTGCAACTGCTCCGTTAATCAGTATTACTTTCATAGCATTACCGTCAGGCTACCGAATAACATCGGTAGCCTATTTTCTTAATAAGAGAGGGAATAAAGAAAAAATCTTCATTACCACCTTGTGATAATGAAGAAGAAAAAAGGATATATTAATTTTTTATCAGCAGCAGCATGTGACTCAATGTATTGAATCCTTTCTGTTGAATGTACGAGACAATCTTATTAATAAAAACATCACTATGTTCAATGTTTTTCGATACTGCAGAAATCATTCCGACAGCATATTGGGGATCAAAGTTTTCCTTATGATAACCTGACAGTCCAATTAATAACATTTTGATTAAAGAGTAATGTGCGATCATGAGCACGTAGTTATCGAATAAGTTTTTGGTTCGATTAAATGGGAAGAGAGTTTTAAACACGTAGTTGACTAAATAATTTTCAAGGATATATTCATGTTTTTCCATAAAAGGTTGATAATAATTCTGATAGGCTGAGATGTAGTTTTTAAGTATGCCTGATAAAGACTTCAAATTGTCAGGATTAACACCTTTTGTAAAATCAGTAAAATATGCTAGGAATCGTTCACCATAGCCACCGCTCTCTTTCTTTGATAATAGAATTTCAGTGAGGATGTTTAATTGAATAAACTCATTTGCGGGAATATCTTGTAATGCTTGATCAAAGGCACCCTGTTCTATACCTTTTACATATTCATTTATTAACTCCGGTATTTCTGACAACTTGTTTTCTTCCTGATATTCTTGAACGGTTTGATAAAAGATCCCCAGAATTGATAACCTTTCCCATAACTTATATTCACGGCTTTGTAAGACCTGAATCGTAAATACACGTAAATCCCAAAAAAAACGCTTGATACTATTTGCATAACGTGGATCTTCAAAGTTATACGAATTTCCGATAACATCCTTAATATTGATTGTTTCATCCGCGTGGGTAAATGACATCTTTTCCGGATTAAGAAGTGCCAAGCGGGCTGCTTCTGGACAAGAAAGAGTGGCTGCTTTCTCTATGACCCCATTTATGGTATTGAAAGTCCGCGGATAAGTCTTGCATGTATAAGAAAGATAACTTTCTCCAAGATTTAACTGGATATTACATAGCTTTGTCTCATTTAGGAATGGACAGCTTAAATCTTCCTTCATTTTTATTTTTGCATATCGATTATCTGTTGGGTTTTTTCGATTACGTACGACATTTTGGTCTAGTTGCTTGCTAAGCTCTTTATCCTTCGTTTTTTTGTATTTTTTATAAGTGGCTTTGTCAATTGACACACTCCAACCCGCACAACAGGTATCCTCACATTCTGAGCCGATACAGGCAAAGTACTTCATATATTCGGGAATCAAGAGTTTTATTGTACCTTGAGATGTCATGCTATCTGTCCTCTCTTCTCTGGCCTGGTGAAAAAACATCCTCCTTCCATTATCGGCAAATAGTTGACCAAGAATTAGAAAAGAAAAAGTGTTTGCTCTAAATTCCCCTCGTTCTTTTTCCGATATAAGTGGTAAAGACTGACGTTTCGGAGGGAGCAATATGGATTTCAAAGTAAGCGGAGTAACGATACCATCATCCTTTCCTGCACAGGCGTCAACCAGTCAGACTACAGAACCCGCCCCTGACATTCCTGTCAGCAAAGAAGTAAAAGAAGTAACAGATAAACAGCATTCGAGAGAGCAGCTGGAACAACAGGTCGACGTATTTAATAAGATGCTTCATGCCAATCAGGCACACGTCAAATTTGTCTTGCATGACGAATTGGGTGAATATTACGTCCAAGTCATAAACGATAAGACGAGTCAGGTCATTCGTGAGATTCCATCTAAAAAAATGATGGATACGGTTGCAAAAATGTACGAAATGATCGGGATTTTGGTCGATCAAAAAAGATAGAGGGGTGAATAATTGATGAGTCCCATACGAATTGGTGGGCTTTCGTCTGGAATCGATACAGACGGACTGATTAAAAAATTAATGTCAGCGGAAAGAATTCCGCTGGACAAGCTGAAACAAAAGAAACAAAAAGAAGAGTGGAAACGCGATATGTATCGGGAGGCAAATTCGCTCCTGTTGGAACTGAGGAATAAACTGGACGCATTACGTTATACCTCGACGTTTTCGAAAAAGAAGTTGGTTTCGACGGATGAATCAAAGGTGTCCGTATCTCTAAACGGGAACCCAAATTTGTCTTCCTATAACGTTTCTGATGTTACCCTGGCCAAGCTGGGAAATGGTGCTTCTGTCAAATTTAAAAATTCTGTACCGGATGCCATCACCAAACTGTCAGATGCAGGAATGGCTTCCGACCTCACTTTTGATCTGTCCGATGGTACACTCTCGAGTCAAATTACAATCAGTTCTACAGATAATATTAACCAAGCCATTCAAAAAATTAATGCAAAATCGGCTGAAACTGGTGTAAAAGCTGTTTATTCAGCGACGGAAAAGGCGATTATCTTCACTTCCACAACACCTGGCAAAGAGATCTCCATCTCGAATGTGAGTGATACCGGTAACGTTTTAAACATCCAAAATGGCTCTGTTACAGGTACCTCTAACGCGCCAGGGAGCAATTCCTTTGGAACAGATGAAAACGCAACGATGGTCGGCTATTATGCCAATAATCAGGAGCCTGGCAGCGCAACCATTAATGGCGTCACATACACTCTCACCAGTAATATGTTGACGGTGGATGGCATTACTTTTTCCTTCAAGCAGGATATGAGTACACCCGTTACGATTAATGCGGTAACCGATACGGACTCTATTGTTGATTCCATCAAAGAATTTACGGAAAAGTACAATGAAGTGATTGACTTTCTTCATAAAAAAATCGCGGAACCCGTTGAACGTAAATATCAGCCACTGACAGACGAAGAACGGGAACAATTAAGCGAGGATCAGATCAAGAAGTGGGAAGACAAAGCCAAAAGTGGTCTCTTGCAAAGCGATACGATGATTCAGAAGTCCTTAGATATGATGAGAATGGCATTCTATTCGACAATATCAGGTGTAGATCCTACTCTTGATACGATGGGGAAAATCGGAATCGGCCCAGCAAGACCGGACGGGAATAAGTATAATTACCTGGAAAAAGGAAAGATTCACATTGATGAGCAGAAGCTTCGTGAATCCCTGGAACAGAAGCCCGATTTAGTTACTAAGCTCTTCACCCAAAAAGGCAGCACGTTTGAGGAAAAGGGATTAGCTACCCGCCTCTACGAACAAATCAATGCCACGATGGACGAAATCAAAAAGAAAGCTGGAAATAGTACAACGACTAGCTATGCCAGCTACAGCATGGGCATAAATCTGAAACGCTATGATGATCAGATCAGCTTATGGGAAGATAAGCTGCTAAAAAAAGAAAATTACTATTGGAAGCAATTCTCCGCGATGGAAACAGCAATGAACAAGTACAGCGCCCAAGGAGCGTGGTTGACATCACAACTTGGCGGCCAGTAATACCCAATGAGGAGTGTGGGCAACGATGAATCGGGCTTTGCAAGCATATCAAAGAAACTCCACAACAACAGCTACACCAGCCGAGCTCACGATGATGCTGTATAATGCCGGAATCAAGTTCACCAAACAGGCAAAACAGGCGATCGAGAGCAAACAGATTCCCCTTGCGCACGACTCCATCATACGAATCCAGGATATCGTGCAAGAACTCATGATTACCTTAAACATGGATATACCGATTTCCAAACAGTTGTTCTCACTCTACGAATATATGCTCCACCGGTTAATTGAAGCCAACATGAAAAAGGACAACGCAATTTTGGATGAGATGGAAGATATGTTTATTCAGTTCCGTGACACCTGGAAAGAAGCCATGGTGCTCGCCAAGAAGCCGGTTGCAGAAACGGAGAGCACATAATGACATCCGATATGGATACCATTGTGGCAGAATATTATTCGGTAAGCCAATTGCTGTTGCATGAGGTGCAGCAATATGAGCTCGAGGGTGAAAAAGAGGCGGATAACTGGCTTTTGCTGTTAGATAAAAGAGAGGCGCTGGTTCAAGAATTACAACAGGGTCTCGCAAACGGGTACCAACTCTCCAAAAAGCAAAAGGATGTTCTTCACAGCTGTTTAGAATTGGACAAAGCATCTATGGATCGAATCAGCGAATGGATGGGTCTGATCCAAAACAAAATGAATCAAATCCAAAAAAGCAAAGTAACTGCTCAGCAATACAATGGTTACAGTATCCCCGAAGCATACGGCTCGTTTTTTGATAAAAGAAAATAGTTTTCTGTTTTGTTTCCCCCTCCCGTGAGATCTGGAGGGGATTTGTTTTTATTACCGTCCTTTAGCAAAAACGCACAATCACCCCCACTCCCCGCCGTATACACTGAACAAGAGAAAACCAAGCCACAGAGGTGAATCCCCATGCCTCACGCCCTTTTCCGAGCGGATGCCTCGCTGTACATGGGCAGCGGCCACATCATGCGATGCCTGACCCTGGCCCAATCACTGCGAAGCAAAGGGTGGCAGGTTTCGTTCGTGACCCGGCTTTTCCCCGGAAACCTGATCGACCACATCAAAACAGAAGGCTTCACTGTTCACGCCTTGCCAGCCCTCCCACAGCAACCATCACCGACCCATCCGACCGAAAGCGATCTCCCCTCTTGGCTAGGCACCGACTGGCAGGCCGATGCCCGGCAGACGGCTGCGGTTCTGCAGCAGCTTCCCGTTAAAAAAGTGGACTGGTTGATCGTGGACCACTACGGCATCGAGGCAAAATGGGAAACGTTCCTGCGCCCTTACACGAGGCGAATTCTGGTCATGGATGATCTCGCCAATCGTCCGCATTCTTGCGAGATTCTCCTCGATCCGAACGTCCTGTCTGCCCCGCGCCTGTCTATGACCCCCTATACCGGAAAAATACCCGCGAAGACGCGGCAGCTGCTTGGCCCGCATTATGCGCTTTTACGCCCGGAATTTGCCCGCCTGCGCGACAGGCGCCGCGTCTTACAGGTGGATCCGCAGCACATGCTGGTTTTTTTCGGGGGCAGCGACCCCTCCAATCAAACTAAAAAAGCGCTGGAAGCCTTGATGCTTTTGGAAGACTCCCAGCTGACGGCCGATGTCGTGATCGGAAAAAATCATCCCGATCCAGCCGGAATTCAGCAATTATGCGAGCGCACGCCGCACTTTTCTCTCCATGTGCAAACGAGCAGAATGGCGGAGCTACTGCTCCGTGCGGGGGTGGTGATCGGGGCAGGCGGGACCCATACGTGGGAGCGCTGCTGCCTGGGCGTCCCCTCTGTGATTGTAGCGGTCGCCGCCAATCAGGTGCCGTTGGCCAGAGCGGTCCATGAAAACGGAATGGCGCTCTACCTCGGGAGGGCGGAGGAGACGACCGTAGAGCAGATGGCGGAGGCTGTCCGGGGGCTTCGACAGAATGCGGCCCGCTTATCCCGAATGGCGGCTGCCTGCTGGCGCACGGTGGATGGGAAGGGAGCGGAGAGGGTCGTGGCCGCCATGGAGGAAACCGGCGGCGATTGATCGTTCGGGACAGGTTTCCATCCCCTTTTGCGTAGGTTCACCCATTTTTAGGGAGAGGAGGAGGGCTTATGGCAAGCAGAGGCATTTCCATCGGCAACAGAGTGATCGGTCCGGACCATCCGCCGTTTATCATCGCGGAAATGTCAGGCAATCACAACCAATCCTTGGAGCGGGCGCTGCAAATCGTCGAGGCAGCTGCCAAAGCGGGCGCCGATGCGCTGAAGATCCAGACCTACACCGCCGATACGATGACACTTGACCTGGAGCAGGAGGACTTCGTCATCCAGGACGCTGGCAGCTTGTGGAAAGGAAGGGCCTTGTACGACTTGTACCGCGAAGCGGCGACGCCGTGGGAATGGCACCAGCCTATTTTTGAACGCTGCCGGGAGCTGGGGATGATTGGCTTCAGCACCCCGTTTGACCACACATCGGTAGATTTCTTGGAGAGCATGGACGTCCCGCTGTACAAGATCGCCTCCTTTGAAAATGTAGATATTCCATTGATCCGAAGAGTCGCCCGGACGGGCAAGCCGCTGATCATCTCGACGGGGATGGCGACGCTGGCGGAGCTGGACGAAGCGGTGCGGGCTGCCAGAGAAGAAGGCTGCCAGGACCTGATTCTTTTGAAATGTACGAGTACCTATCCGGCATCGCCCGCGCACTCGAACCTCCGCACCATTCCCCATCTCAAACAGCTATTTGGCGTGGAGGCTGGTCTCTCCGACCATACGATGGGGATCGGGGTGGCGATCGCCAGTATCGCCCTGGGAGCCACTGTCGTGGAGAAGCATTTTACCCTGCGCCGTGCCGACGGCGGCGTCGATGCCGCATTCTCCCTGGAGCCGGAGGAGTTCCACAGCCTGGTCACGGAGACGAAGCAGGCCTGGCAGGGCTTGGGGAAAGTCGCCTACGGCCCGGGGGAGCATGAAAAGAAATCGCTGAGATTCCGCCGCTCCCTGTACATCGTCGAGGATGTCAAAGCGGGCGACAAGCTGACGCCGCAAAATCTGCGCGCGATCCGCCCGGGTTACGGACTTGCGCCCAAATTTTACGACATGCTGCTGGGCAAGCGGGTAAGCCGCGATATCTCAAGAGGAACACCCGCAGGGTGGGATATGTTTGATGACGGAAAGGGATGAAATCGATGAATGTACTCGTAACCGGCGGTGCCGGATTCATTGGACGATGGGTAGTCAAACGCCTGTTGGAGGACGGTCACCAGGTGTGGGTGTTGGATGACCTCTCCAATGGCAGGCGGGAGAATCTCTCTGAGTTTTTGCAACATCCCGGGTTTCGGCAGTTCCTGCAAGGGGACATCAAGGACGAAGCGACGCTCCAATCCTTGTTTGCCAACGGATTCGAGGTTTGCTACCACCTGGGTGCCAGCATTAATGTACAGGACAGCATCGACGATCCCCGCACGACCTTCAATAACGATACGGTGGGGACGTTTTACGTGCTGGAGCAGTGCCGGCAGCACCGCGTGAAGGTCGTCTTTATGAGTACATGCATGGTGTACGATCGCTGCCAGGACGAACAGGGCATCCGCGAAGAGCATCCGGTCAAGCCGGCTTCCCCGTATGCCGGTTCCAAAATCGCTGCAGAAAACATGGTGCTCTCCTACTACTACGCATACGGCTTGCCCACAGTGGTGATTCGACCTTTCAATACCTACGGCCCCTTCCAAAAGACGGGCGGAGAGGGCGGGGTCGTGGCCATCTTTCTCAAGCAAAAGCTGAATGGCGGCATGCTCCATATCTACGGCGACGGCACCCAAACCCGCGACCTTTTGTACGTGGAGGACTGTGCCCGTTTTGTGGCCGAAGCGGGCTATTCTGCCGCCGTAGACGGGCAGATCGTCAACGCCGGGCTGGGGCGCGATATCTCGATTAATGAGCTGGCGAAGCTGATCGTCCAGGATGAGAGCCGCATTTGTCATGTGGCGCATATTCATCCCCAGTCGGAAATCCAGAAGCTGCTCTGCAATTACGAGAAAGCGAGCGCTTTGCTCGGATGGAAACCGACCGTCTCTCTCGAAGAAGGGATTCGCCGCACAGAAGAGTGGATCCGCACGACAACGTTCATCTAGGGGGAAATGCACGTGAAACCGGTAAAAGAAGAACGGCTGGCGATCCATGGGGGGCAGCCGGTCCGGACTGCCTATCTGGCGTACGGCCGGCAGTCGATATCCGAAGAAGACATAGCCGCGGTGATCGAGACATTGCGCTCTCCCTATCTGACCCAAGGACCCAAGATCCGGGAATTTGAAGAAGCCGTGGCCCGCCTGGTGGGGGCCAAATACGCCGTCGCGTTTGCAAACGGGACGGCTGCCCTGCATGGCGCCTGTTATGCGGCCGGGATTAGCGCAGGGGATGAGGTGATCACCACGCCCCTTACGTTTGCAGCCAGCGCCAACTGCGTGCGCTATTGCGGAGGCACTGTCGTTTTCGCCGATATCCGGCCCGATACGTATCTGATCGATCCCGAGCAGATTCGCCAGCACATCACCCCGCGTACCAAAGCGATCATTCCTGTCGATTTTACGGGACAGCCCGCCGATATGGAGGAGATCATGAGAATCGCGCGGGATCATGGCCTCATCGTGATTGAAGACGCGGCCCATTCGCTCGGCGCCACGTACAAAGGGAAGCGAATCGGGAGCATCGCGGACATGACGATGTTCAGTTTTCATCCCGTGAAGCACATCACGACAGGGGAAGGGGGCATGATCACGACCGATTCGGAAGCGTTCTACCACCGTCTGCTGTTGTTTCGCAGCCACGGAATTACGCGCGACCCTGCGCGGATGCACCGCCAAGACGAGGGTGCCTGGTACTACGAAATGCATGACCTCGGCTACAACTACCGGATGACGGATATCCAGGCCGCTTTGGGGCTTTCGCAAATACGCGGACTGGATGCATTCGTGGAGAGGCGCAGAGCGATCGCCCGGCTATATGATGAGCTCCTTTCCCCTCTTCCTGTCATCTTGCCGTACCGGGCGCCGGAGCGTGAATCGAGCTGGCATCTCTATCTGATCGGGCTTCAGCTGGAAAAGCTCACAGCGGGGCGCAAGGAAATCTACGAGGCGCTTCTCGCGGAAAATATTGGCGTCAATGTCCATTACATCCCCGTGCACTTGCATCCGTATTACCAGGCAGCCGGTTATCCAAAAGGTCTGGCACCCCATGCCGAAGCGCTTTATGAGCGGATTCTTACGCTGCCGCTCTTCCCCGCGATGAGCGATGAGGATGTCCGAAATGTGGCCAGGGCCGTAGAAAAGGTGACCCGCGCTTTTGCTCGTGTGTAAACTCCCCGTCTGATTCTGTCGATATAGAAAGATAAGAGCAAAGTACGTGGCTATTCTTTGGGGAGTGAAGACGAATGAGAGTGAATCTACCCGCATCGATACATCCATCGCAGTCCGGTATCGGGACGCAATCGGCAGAGGGGCCGGGAGACCTTCCCCAAGCGAGAGCTTCTGTCTCGGCGTCTGCTGGCGGCGCACAGAGCCAGCCGGATGCAGACAGTGTCCTGCGCGGTCTGGGAATAGAGCCGACTCTCGAAATGAAGCAGTCTGCCAAAGTCCTTCTGGACAGCGGCGTTTCACTCAGCAAACAGGCGGCGCAGGATCTGAAAGAGTTCATGGGCAAGGCTCCCGGCAGCCTGCAGCAAAAGCTGGAAACCATTCAGGCCATCGCCGATAAAAAAATAGAAGTGACGTCAGGACATCTGCGGGCAGTCCATGAAGCCTTGCACGGCCAGCCGCTGACGGGTGCGCTCAGTGATTTGGCCCAGGCCGCCGGGGATGGCCTGGAAAGCCTGGATTCCAGCGCGAACAAGCTGATGGGCAAAGGCTCCGATCTGGAGAAGACCATGCAAAGCATCCGGGAGCGGATCGCCGGTCATGCGAGAATCTCCCCGCAGCTGGCGGAAAAGATCGGAAAAGTACTGTATGAAGCGGCCATCTTGCAGCAAGCAGGCAAAGAAGGAGAAGCCCGCTTGCTCTTGGCCAATTTGCTGCAGCAGCTATCCGCGATGGAAGGGAGCAATCCTGCGACGATCGGTCTCCCGCCTCTTGGTGAGCTTGCCGGCCCGAATGGCAAGGGGATGGCCCCTGCGGATGGCGCCGAACTCCGCCTGCTGGCCTCAGAGCTGAAAATCAAGGTGCAGCAGGGAGCGCCGCTGGAACAGCTGTTGTCAGAGTTCCGAGAGTCTCTGCAGCGGCTGCCCCAGCCTCATCAGGAGACAGCCTCTCGCGTCACACAAGCCCTGCAGCAAGCGGTCTCTCTCCACCAAGCAGGCTTGGAGCAAGCAGGCCGAGAGCTTGTGCTGAGGATGATCGATCAGGTCGCAGCTGATGGGGGAGCGGAGCCTGCAGCTCCGGCAGAAATGTCGCAGGCGGCCACGCCG
This sequence comes from Brevibacillus composti, assembly GCF_016406105.1. Classification (NCBI taxonomy): domain Bacteria; kingdom Bacillati; phylum Bacillota; class Bacilli; order Caryophanales; family Paenibacillaceae; genus Brevibacillus; species Brevibacillus composti. The sequence goes on along the minus strand of NZ_CP066308.1, from coordinate 4,007,199 downwards.
TCGCCATTTGCTTACGAAGATCAGGCAGGACTCGATCTCGCTTCCTTTTTAACTTCAAAGGATCTGGTCGTGACCACCTTCACACAGCGATTGAATGAGGCTGCGGTCCAATTTCAAACCGCCAAGCGAGAGATCGTCAGAAATATCGACCATGTGATCCAGGTGGCAGAAGCCAACCGTTCCCAGGCCCAGGCCGCGGTCAAGCCGCTTCTGGAATCGACTATCGACCTTCTCGACAAAGCCATTTTGAAGAGCGACATGATGATGCTGACCGATATGGAGACGGAAAAAGAATTGATCAAAGCAAGCACGGATCTGGCGGAAGCCAAAAGACTTTTGTCCAGAGGCGAACAAGCGCAGGCATTATCCGTTCTTCGGGAGGTAAAAGCCAAGCTTGACGCGCTCAATTTTCGGCCTTCGGATACCCGGATGATGCACTTTGCGACCGGACAGAGTTTGTTTTCCGACAAAGTGCCGCAAGCCGCGCATCTCTTTGCGCAGGTGGCGGAGACAGCTCAGCATTTTCAGAACCACCCGCCCTCTGCGCGCAATACATTTGAATGGATCCGTACGTTGGGATTGAACTACGAGAGTGATCTTGCCGATTCCCATGCCAATCAGCACCAGCGGGGGCGGGAAGATCATCCGCATAATCTGAAGACGGCTTTGCTGCAGCTCAGCAAAGCGGGAGAGATGTCCACGGCCAAGAGCCATCCCGCGGTCGAGCAGGCGCTGCAAAATTTGACCGGGCAGCAGCTACTGAGCAAACCGGAGGCGGGCAATCAGCCGCAAAGCATGTTTTTCCAGCTGCCCTTGCTATTGGAAAACGGGCTGGAGAACGTCAAAATGTACGTAAACTCAAAGAATGAGGGGCAAAAAGTGGACTGGGAAAATTGCAGCCTCTACTTTCTGATCGAGACGAAAAAAATGGGACAAACCGGGATCCATATCAACGCTGTGGATCGAAACCTTTCGATCACGCTTAAAAATGACCAGCCCACCTTCAAAGAAAAGGTAGAATCGCTCGTCGCAAGCTGTAAGGAAAACCTCGCGGAGATCGGGTACAATGTGGTGGGAGTGAACTTTACGAGGTTTACGGAGCCGAAAAAAGACGAGAGGCAAGCAGGGCCCAACCGCCCGTCCCCGGCCATTCCTGCTTCAGCTAATGAGGCTGGCGCAGCCGCGAAAGGGTTTGATCTGAAGGTATGATCCGCAAATCATTCAACCAAAAACAGAGACAAGCGATCAACGGGCCGATGGCAGCCGTGATCCGCTACGACCAGGAGCGGGATTACGTCCCGACGATTACGGCTCAAGGCAGGGGGCAGCTGGCGGAAAAAATCGTGGCCATGGCCAGGCAAAACGATATTCCGCTGCAGGAGGACGCTTCTCTCATCAAGAACCTGATCGATATGGATCTCGGGGAAAATATCCCGCCGCAGCTGTATTCGGTCGTAGCGGAAATTTTGCTGCTGATCGAAGAAATGGAAAAACGAAGGGGATAGCCGGGAGACCCTCGTCATTTTGAAAGAGACACTGACGGAAAGGTACGGATCAATCATGGAAGTAAACAGGATCGGACAGGCATCCGTGGAACAGCGCAAGGCAAAACAGGATGTGCCGGCAGATCGGGTCGTTTTTTCGGAACTGATGAATAGAGGCAGAGATCAATTAAACGCGGAGCGGCTGCAAAAACTGATCGCGGACCTCGAAGACCAAGGAAAAATTCTCGCGGATACCCGAACGGTCGGGGACCTGCGCAAGTTTAAGTCATTGGTCAAGAGCCTTCTCGACGATGCTGTCAAAAATGGCCTTCGGTTGGAAGAGCAGCAAGGCTACAACCGGAGGGGGCGTTCGCGCGTGTTTAAAATTGTCAAGGAAGTCGACCAGAAGCTGCTGGAACTGACAGATGCCGTGTTAAAGAGTCAAGAGCCCGGTCTGCGCATACTTGAGCGCGTCGGGGAAATCAAAGGTTTGGTTCTGAATATTTACGCATAACTCCCTTTTTCGCCTGAGAAAAGGGCATCCGGGAAGCCATTCAATCGGGGAGGAACTTTTATGCCTGCAAAGGGGCAGACATTCAAAAAGTACACCACAGAGTTCAAGCTCCAGGCTGTGAAAATGTATCTGGAGGATGGTATGGGCTATAACAGGGTCATCCGCGAACTGAATCTGATCAGCAGCTCCTATATCCGCAGATGGGTAAAGAACTACCGGGAATTCGGCCTGGAGGGGCTGCAAGAGAGACGGGGTCAGAGAAAGACGGGCGCCAAGCTGGCGAGCGGAGGCGAACAGCTGGGCGGAGACGAACAGTAAAGGAAGAGGCGAGAAAACAGCAGGCTGCCGGTGCTTGGCAGCCTGCTTCTCGCTTTTTGGGAAAGAGCGGACGAAGGATCAAACGCTGATATCAATCACCTTGCCGGCTGTCGGATGGGGTGCCTGAGCTGCCTGCTGGATGCTTTGCTGCGTCTCGGCAAACTCCTGAAGCATGACCGTCGCTCCGGCGGCTTGTGTCGCCTGTGTCATCTTCAGCATGCTGAGACTGACGGTATGCTGAAGCTGGCTGAGCTGTGCGCCCATGATCGAGTTGATGTCCATGAGAGTTCCTCCTTTCCCAGAAATTCGCCTTCCCTTTTTTATCGGCTTGGCAAAGCTTTGCTATTACATGGAGTCTGTACATTTCCGATAATGGAAAAGAAGATTGTACGCAGGAAGGTGACCGATGTTGTCCACAAAACGACGCTCGCTCCTCTTGGTCGGAGCGGTAGTGCTTATCTTTACACACGCGATTTATCTCAAAGGGAACCTGTCCGAGCTGGTAAACCTCGCCGCGATTGAATTGGTCGGGCTGTCCGTAATCATCTCCTATGCGATCAAAAGAAAGCATCTGGAGGTGCGCAAATTGGCCCGGCTCCTGGTTCACGGGCGCGAGGGGAACATAGAAGAGACCATCAAACGATTTTATTATTACGCGCTGGTGCAAAAAGAGCAGGGGTATCTCGAGCTGGAAAAAGAGCTGCAAAACGAGCGGGACTCCTTCGTCCGCCGCGGCAGCCTGCTGGCCATCGAGGGCGTTCCGGAGGACGAGCTGCGCTTGATTCTGGAAAATGAGCTGAAGGGCGAGCAGTACCGTTATCAGCAAGCGGCCGGATTTTTCCGACTGGTCAGCCTGCTTGCGCCGGGAATGGGGCTGGTGGGTACCCTGCTCGGGATGACAGGGGTGCTGGAGACGCTGTCGGACTTGACCCAGACGGGCTACAGCCTGAGCGCCGCTGTCGTGGCGACACTCTACGGGGCGCTGCTCGCCAACATGTTCGCCCTGCCGTGCTACTACCGCCTGATGGATCTGGTGGACCAGGAGATGTTTGAAAAGCGTCTCTACATCGAGGGATGCATCGGGTTGCAGCGGATGGAGACGCCCCGTGTGTTGTTTGAAAAACTGAATTCGTTCCTCCCCGGAGACAAAAAACTGGTCCTGATCAAAGCGCCGGGCAGCATGAAAGGAACGATTGAAAGGCAGGATCTCCATGCATGACGAGCGATTGTACGACGAGAAGGAGCTGGAGAAAAGCTGGCTGATCAGCTACAGCGACCTGTTTACGCTGCTCTTTGTGATCATTCTCATCATCGCGGCCGCCCACGCCGCCAAGCTGAAAGCCGAGATGCAGGAGGTGAAGCAGGCGGAGGCGAAGCAGGAGGCCCAGCAGCAGGAGGTCCAGGAGAGTCTCGACCTGCTCACGATCAAAAAGCTGGAGCTGCAGCGCCAGGTCCATGAGCTGGAAGCGCGCCGGGCGACGCTGGAGGGCGCCGTGAACGGGCAAGCCGCAAGTGAGCTGGTGCCGCGGGCCGCCGTTCCTGTCGATTCGGAGGAGTCGCCCGATCGCGACATGGAAACGGTGCGCACAGAGCTGTCCTCTGCGCTGCAAGAGCTGAATATCGATTATGAAGAGACCGAAGAAGGGCTGAGAGTCAGGCTGCCGGAAGCGATCCTGTTTGCCAGCGGGTCTGCGGAGCTGCAGGAGCAGGGCAAGCAGGTCGTAGGGACCGTGGCTGGCGTGCTGGAGCGCTTTCCCCACCGCGTCCGCATCGAAGGGTATACCGATGACGTCCCGATCACCCACAGTTCGTTCCGCTCCAACTGGGAGCTCTCCTCCGCCCGGGCGATTGCGGTCATGCGGGAGATGGTGGATGCCTATGCGCTGCCGGCGTCGCGCTTTACGATTGCCGGCTGGGGCGAGTACAAGCCGCTGGTCGACAACTCCAATCCGGAAAACCGGAAGCGGAATCGGCGGGTGGAAATCGTCATAATGGCAGAAAAGAGCTAATGGTGAAAATTTTCTGTGAATGAATCATTTTTTTAGAAGGATTCCGATGTATCAGATCGAACTATATCTGATAGGAATCCGTTTTCTTTTTTATGCGAACCCCTGTTCTTTTTTCACAATGACTGACATAGTGATGGTAGAAAGAGGGACAGCAGGGTAAGTTATCCCCCGCTTGTGCACAACGCCCTGTGGATCATGTGGATAATTCTGTGGATGAGGCAGAATACAGGGAATTTCGTTGTGGACAGGGCTGGGGAAAAAAGAACCATGACAGATGCAGATAAGGGGGACAAGAACACATGAAAATGGGCAAAAATTGGTTAACATCACTGGTTTTGACCGTCGGAGTGGGACTTTTGGTATCTGCCTGTGGATCGGGCGGCAACCAGGCGGCGTCTGGGGGCGGAACATCGGAAAAAGTGTATGTCGTCGGTACCGATGCAGCCTATCCTCCGTTCCAAATGCTTGAGGCTGATGGGAAAATTACGGGTCATGACATCGACGTGATGAATGCGGTGGCCGAAGCGGCAGGCTTCAAGATCGAGTGGAAAAATACGGGGTGGGATCCGCTGTTTGACGGACTGGACAGAGGGACCGTCGACATTGGGATCTCGTCCATTACAATTACAGAGAAGCGCAAAGAGAAGTATGACTTTTCTGAACCCTATTTCGTCGCGAATCAGCTGATTCTCGTGGCCGAGGATTCTCCGGTGAACACATTGGCCGATCTGAAAGGCAAAAAGATCGGCGTGCAGGGCGCCACCACCGGCGGCGAGGTCGTGAAAAAAGCGTTTGGCGATACCTACGAGGGGCTGAAGGAGTACGACGACATGCCTTCTGCTGTCGATGACTTCTTCAACGGCCGCGTAGATGCAGTCGTCGGCGACAACGGCGTCATCCAGTATTACGTGAAAAAAATCGAAAACAAAAAATTCAAGCTCATCAAAGACGATTCGTTTGAAGTGGAGAACTACGGCATCATGGTGAAAAAAGGGAATTCCGAAATCATGGGCAAAATCAACGAGGGCTTGAAAAAGATCAAGGAAAACGGAAAGCTGGAAGAGATTCGCAAGCAGTACTTCGGGGATGAGTAGATGAGGAAGCCGGGTACGTCGACAGGCGTACCCCTGTTTTTTTCATACCTAAGACTAGCAGCATGGAAGGGAGGGCATACCTCTGGACTGGAGTGTCGTATACGATTATCGGGAAATGTTTTTCCGCGGTTTTTTGAACACGATCATGCTGACCGCGATCGCCACTGTTGCAGGAACCCTTCTCGGCCTCTTTATTTGTCTGGGCAAGATGTCCAGCAAAAAGTGGCTGCGATGGCCCAGCGCCGTTTACGTCGAGCTGTTTCGGGGAACTCCGATGCTGGTCCAAATCTTGTTGATTCATTTTGCCGTTATTCCTTCCATTTGGGAGGCATTTTTCCCGGGCCAAAAGAGCCCGGAAGCGATCTACTCCGGGATGATCGCCCTGTCGCTGAATGCCGCTGCCTATATCGCCGAAATCTTTCGCGCCGGGATTCAGTCGATCGATCCAGGGCAGATGGAAGCCGCGCGTTCGCTGGGGATGACCAAAGGAATGGCCATGCGCCTGATCCTGATCCCGCAGGCCTTTACGCGAATGCTGCCGGCGCTTGGCAATGAGTTTATCTCGCTGTTGAAAGACTCTTCCCTCACGGCGGTAATTGCCACGCCGGAGTTGAACTACGCGGCGATGAGCGTCGCCAAGAGCACGTTTGAGCGGTACCCCCCGTATCTGACGGAAGCCGCGATCTATCTCGTGCTGACACTGTTTTTGTCGCGAGTCGTCGTCAGAGGACTGGAAAAGAAATATTCGACCCGTTAGCCGGGACAACAAATCCCTGGACGAAAACGATCCCCTGTACCGAATACGTACAGGGGATTTTTGCGTGGGCAGAAAAGGGCTTGGAGAGTTTACTAGGATTTGTCGTAATTTGTAGAATTGTAAAGGTTTTGTAAAGGTTTTTTGAAGAGGGCAGGAGGATTTTTTACAAATGCATGGAATAGTAATAGGAAAGACGGAAGGAGGTTGGAACCATGAAATTTCAAATTCGTGGAGAAAACATTCAAGTAACCGCAGCACTTCGAGATTATGTAGAAAAGAAAGTGGGCCGTCTTGCAAAGTATTTCGAATCCTCTAGCCTTGCGGATGTACAAGTCACGATGAGCGTCATCCGTGGCGAAGGGACGATAGAGGTAACCATCCCTCTCAGTGGCGTGATCCTCCGCGCCGAAGAAACACATGAAGATATGTACGCCGCCATCGATCTGGTGGTAGAAAAGCTCGAAAGGCAAATTCGCAAGCACAAAACGAAATTGATTCGCAAGCTCCGCATTGAATCCAACAATAGAGCAGTAGGGAATGGCCGCCAGCCGGTAGCCGTACTGACAGAAGACCTGGAAGACGGCGATGACATCGAAATCGACATCGTCCGGACAAAGCGCTTCAACCTGAAGCCGATGGATGCCCATGAAGCCGTGATGCAAATGGATATGCTGGGCCACAGCTTCTTTGTCTTCCAAAACAGCGACACCAACGATGTCAATGTCGTATACCGAAGAAACGACGGACGATACGGATTGATTGAACCGAAATAAGACAGCGAAATGAGGGAGTTGCTTATTCTGGCAACTCCCTTTACTTGTGCACTCCTATTCTCATTTGATAAAATATCATTTTAGGGAAGATGCATATATAGGATGTACACCCTGCAAGCCTCTATGGACTGCTGTAAGTGTGTACAAGAAAATACAAAGGTACTCATAATCGGGGTAGTTTTGCCACTAGAAAAGGGGTGTCCTTATGCTGGGACTCGTTAAAAAGATTTTTGGCGACAGCAACGAACGTGAAGTGAAAAAAATGTTCAAGCGTGTGGAAAAGATCAACGCGCTGGAACCGACAGTAGCGGCATTGTCTGATGAGCAGCTGCGCGCGAAAACAGAGGATTTCAAAAATCGTCTGGCGCAGGGCGAGACGCTGGACGATATTTTAAATGAAGCGTTTGCCGTCGTCCGCGAAGCCTCCAAGCGGGTGCTGGGCATGCGCCACTTTGACGTGCAGCTGATCGGCGGTATGGTCCTGCAGGAAGGACGCATTGCCGAGATGAAGACAGGGGAGGGGAAAACCCTCGTCGCCACGCTCGCTACTTACCTGAATGCCCTGCAAGGCAAAGGGGTTCACGTAGTCACAGTCAACGAATACCTGGCTGAGCGCGACTCCACGATCATGGGGAAGCTGTACAACTTCCTCGGCCTTTCGGTTGGTCTGAACAAGTCCGGCCTGTCCGCAGAGGAAAAGCGCGAAGCCTATGCCTGCGACATTACTTACGGAACCAACAACGAGTTTGGATTCGATTACCTGCGCGACAACATGGTGCTGTACAAAGAGCAAATGGTGCAGCGTCCGCTGTACTTCGCCATCATCGACGAGGTGGACAGCATCCTGATCGACGAAGCGCGTACACCGCTGATTATCTCCGGTGCTGCCAATCGGACGACAGAGCTATACTACATCTGCTCTCATTTTGTGAAGCGACTTGTGCAGGAGACGGATTATACGGTAGACGAAAAATTGAAAATTGTAACCTTGACCGACGAGGGTGTAGCCAAGGTCGAGCAGGCTTTTAATATCGATAACCTGTACGATACCGCCCACATGACCCTGAACCACCATATCAACGCTGCGCTGAAGGCGCAAGTTCTGTTCAAGCGCGATGTGGACTACGTGGTGCAGGATGGCGAGGTCGTCATCGTCGACGAATTTACCGGCCGTCTGATGGTGGGACGCCGCTACAGCGAAGGTCTCCACCAGGCGATCGAAGCCAAGGAAGGATTGCGCGTGCAGAGCGAGAGCATGACGCTGGCCACCATCACGCTGCAAAACTACTTCCGCATGTACCAAAAGCTTTCCGGTATGACGGGGACCGCCAAGACGGAAGAAGAAGAGTTCAAGAAAATCTACGGCCTGGATGTCGTCGTCATCCCGACGAACAAGCCTGTCATCCGTCAGGATCTGCCGGACTTGGTCTTCAAGACGGAGGCCGCGAAATACCGCGCTGTCGTGAATGATATTGTCGAGCGCCATAAAAAAGGGCAGCCGGTCCTGGTCGGTACGATCTCCATCGAGAATTCGGAGATGCTCTCCCACATGCTGAAACAAAAGGGCGTTCCGCACAACGTCCTCAACGCCAAGCAGCACGCTCGCGAGGCGGAGATTATCGCCCGTGCCGGTCAATACGGAGCTGTCACTATCGCGACCAACATGGCGGGGCGCGGGACCGACATTCAGCTCGGCGAGGGTGTAGCGGATCTCGGCGGTCTGCATATCATCGGGACGGAGCGCCATGAGAGCCGCCGGATCGACAACCAGCTGCGCGGTCGTGCGGGTCGTCAGGGTGACCCGGGCTCGTCCCAGTTCTTCCTGTCGATGCAGGATGAGCTGATGCGCCGTTTCGGAGCAGACAACATCATGAACATGATGGACCGTCTCGGCATGGAAGAAGATATGCCGATCGAAAGCCGTCTGGTGACCCGTGCAGTAGAGTCGGCCCAGAAACGGGTAGAGGGCGCCAACTTTGATGCCCGGAAAGTGGTTCTGCAGTACGACGATGTCATGAACCAGCAGCGTGCTGTCATCTACAAACAGCGCCGTGACATTTTGGAGAAAGAAGAACTGAGCGACGTGATCCTGCCGATGATCTACAGCGTGGTGGACCGCCATGTAGAGAGCTTCTGCCCCAAAGAAGAAGTGCCGGAAGAATGGAATCTGGAAGGATTGGTCGAAGCGGCCAACAACGGCTTCCTGCATGATGAGACACTGACTGTCAGCCAGTTGAAAGGCAAAGAGGCCGAGGAGATTGCTGAATTCCTCAAGGAAGAGGTAAACAGGCAGTTCAAACAGCGTGAAGCGGAAATTGGCGAGATGATGCGCGAGTTTGAGAAAGTCGTCGTCCTCCGTGCCGTAGACAGCAAATGGATGGATCATATCGATGCGATGGAGCAACTGCGTCAAGGTATCCATCTGCGCGCTTACGGTCAAAACGATCCGCTGCGTGAATACCAGTTCGAAGGCTACGAGATGTTCCAGTCGATGGTGGCGGCCGTCGAGGAGGAAGTGGCCATGTATATCATGAAAGCGGAGGTCAGCCAAAACCTGGAGCGTCAGGAAGTCATCCGCGGCCAGGCGGCGGACCAGTCTCAGCTGCAGACGTCCGGTCCATCCGAGCGTCCTGTCGGCGAGACATCCGGAGACGCCGATCCCAAAAATCGTGCGCAGCGCCGGGCTGCGGAGCAAGAGCGCCGTCGCCAGATGAAGCGCGGTCAATAAACAGAAACAATCGAGTCCCTTTCCCCACCTTTTCCGTACGGAAAAGGTGGTTTTTTTCGTTATGGTTCCTTACCGTCAGACAGGCTTCGCCGCTTTCCTCATGTTTTCGTAGAGAAAACGGGGAGGCTTTGTCTGACCTTGCAAAAACGAATCGAACGATTCTCCTGGAAAAAGTAGGCATAATCTTTACAATCAAGAGTAATGAACTCACTACTATTCCTGTGTGGAGGATGATAGCGATGAAGAAAACGGTAAAAGTATTGCTCAGTTCTACCTTGGTATTGGGATTGGCTGCTTCTGCTCTGTCTGTGGTGCAGTCACCTGTCTACGGGAAAGGTAAGGAAACGAGCTACCTCATCGCTTACAAAAATGAGCTTCCAAGAGATTTTGAGGAACGGATCGAAGAGTTGGGAGGGACGGTAGAGACAGTCGTCGATGAAGTAGGCATCGTTTCTGCCAGCTCCAATGATCCTGACTTTCTGGATAGAATCAAAGAGGAGCGGAACGTTCTGGCTGCTGAAGAGGAGCTGGAAATCTTCCTCGACCATGAAAAGCCGGATGCGGCAGACGGACAGCCGATTACGGATATTCCCCAGCCGGACTGGGATGACCCGGACCAGAACTACCACGATCTGCAATGGGACATCAAGCGCATCACGAATGATTTCCGCTCGCATGAGATCAGCAAAGGAAATGCACGTACCGTCGTCGGCGTAATCGATACCGGACTGGACTTTGACCACCCCGACCTCAGGGACAATGCGGATGAGGCGGGCAGCCGGACATTCGTGCCGGGCACGAGAGACGCCTGGGATGAAAACGGTCACGGTACGCACGTGGCCGGTTCGATTGCAGCCAACGGCAAGGTGCTGGGCGTAGGCCCCAATCTGACGGTGCGGGCGTACCGCGTCTTCGGCGCAACAGGGGGAGCTCAGCAGTCCTGGATTACCAACGCGCTGGTGGCCGCAGCCAACGATGGCGTCGATGTCGTGAACATGAGTCTCGGCGGTTGGCGGTGGATGGCTCATAACTATGGGGAAAAGGGAGACTCCGCGTCCATGGTGGCCTACCATCGCGCCGTACAGTACGCGGTGCAAAAAGGCGTAACGGTCGTGGTTGCGGCCGGCAACGATTCGCGCAACCTCGGAAGCCTGCATGACATGCAGGAGTACTGGAAGGAAACCTACGGACTGGACATCAAGGGACCATCCCGGGTCGTGCCGGCCCAAATCCCGGGCGTGATTACGGTGTCGTCGTCCAACGAGTGGTCCGAGGACGTGCTCGCCTTCTACTCCAACTACGGCAATCCGATCGATGTCGCGGCACCGGGCGGCGACAACGGTCCGGAGTACGACAGACTGTATCGCGAAGATCCGAAGGGCGACTATCTGCATAAGCGCGATTTCCGCTATCGCACCTTGTCAACGTACCCGACCTACCTGCCGCCGTACTTCACATCCAATCTCGAAGGCTATGCCTTCATGCACGGCACGTCGATGGCTGCGCCGAAAGTGGCGGGAATTGCGGCCGTCATCAAGTCTGAAAATCCGCGGATGAAACCGTCTCAAATTGCCAATTTGATCAGCAAAACCGCCGAGGACTTCGGAAAGCGCGGGGATGACAAATACTTCGGTGCCGGAGAAGCCAATATTTACAATGCGCTGACCGATTAAGCCAAACGAGACGGCGACGAGCCGGATAGGAGGAATGAGGGATGAGGACAGCGGGGAATGTCATGGGAGTTCAAGCCCGATTCATTCTGGAAAAAATAGATGAGACCTGGAAGGTGCTGAGGAGCGGAGCCGAGCAAAGCCATAAAAACTTTCTGTTTTCGGAAACGGAGCCTTGGGAAGCGATTCTTCTCGGGAGCGCCGATCTGCAGAGGGAAGACGAGTCTCGCGAGGAGAAGCCGGTCTATGCCGTGAGAAAGCCTGCCGTTTTTGACGATCAGCGCTTGAGCGAGCTGCCGGAGCCGAACTGGTCTTGCCTGGGCCATGGCTCCCCTCTCCCGGTCATGCTGCTGGCAGACCGGGGGAGGGAGTGCGGCGGAGCTCCAGCCCTGCGCAGCTCCCGCACGAGCCATAGCAGGTACAAGCCGAAGAGACAAAACCGCACGGGCCAAAGTGTGCTCGTATGGATCGGGGAAGCGGGAGGGAAAAAGGAGCCGGTACGTCAAAATGAACCGCAGGATACACGCTCTGCTCCTGCCCCTCCCCACACCGCCCCTGTCTGACATCCCAGGAAGTGGGACCTTGCCTGATCGGCAATCGGTCATGTTGCGAATCCGACAATTTGCGGTACAATGTAACATAGCAAACAAAAGAGTAGGTGATTCGCGCATGGCATTAATTGATATTGCCGATATCAAACAAGAGATGTCGAGCATGGCTAAACGTTTAGCGGATATCAGGGGGTCTCTTTGACCTCCCAATCAAACAGGAGCGCATCGGCGAGCTGGAAGAGCGCATGCTGGCCCCGGACTTTTGGGACGACAATGACGCCGCCCAGAAAACGATCAGCGAACTGAACGCGCTCAAAGGTCTGGTCGAGACCATGGGCAGCCTGGATGCCCAGTACGAGGATTTGCAAGTGATGCTGGAGCTGATCATCGAAGAGGGCGACGCCTCGATGATTCAGGATTTGTACAACAGCACGCAGGAGCTGAAAAAGGAATTCGAGAGCTTCGAGCTGGAGCTGCTTCTCAGCGACCAGTACGATAAGAACAATGCCATCCTGGAGCTTCACCCCGGCGCCGGGGGAACAGAATCGCAGGACTGGGCCTCTCTCTTGCTCCGCATGTATACGCGCTGGGCCGAGAGCAAAGGCTTCAAGGTGGAAACGCTTGACTACCTCCCGGGAGATGAAGCAGGGGTCAAGAGCGTTACCCTTTTGATCAAGGGACATAATGCGTACGGGTATCTGAAATCGGAAAAAGGCGTCCACCGCCTGGTTCGGATTTCGCCATTTGATTCTTCGGGCCGCCGGCACACCTCTTTTGTCTCCTGCAATGTGCTGCCCGAAATCGAGGACGACACGGAGATCAACATCCGCGCAGAAGAGTTGAAAATTGACACGTACCGATCCAGTGGAGCGGGCGGTCAGCACATCAATACGACAGACTCTGCTGTCCGGATTACCCATCTGCCGACCGGCATTGTCGTCACCTGTCAGACAGAGCGCTCCCAGATCAAAAACCGCGAGCGAGCGATGAAGATGCTGATGGCCCGGTTGTTTGAAGCCAAGCGGGAAGAGCAGGAAAAAGAGCTTCAGGCGATCCAGGGCGAGCAAAAGGATATCGCCTGGGGAAGTCAGATCCGCTCCTATGTTTTCCACCCTTACAGCATGGTGAAAGATCACCGGACCAATGTGGAGAGTGGAAATGTGCAGGCTGTGATGGACGGGGAGATCGATATGTTTATCGATGCCTACCTGCGTTCGCAGATCCGCCGTTCGGAATAGTTCTGTATCGCTCTGCCCATTTTGCCGCGGCTGCTGCTTGGCCGGATAGATCTGAATCATAGACAAAGGGAGAGGAAAGCATGCATTACGTAGCGATGCTTACGATTGTGGATCCAGATTTGAATGCCAAAGTTCGACCTGCCCATCTGGCGTACATCGACGATCTGTACAAACAAGGAAAAGTCGTCATGGCCGGTCCGTTTACGGATAAACAGGGCGGCATGGTAATCTATAAAGCGGCATCCCCCGAGGAAGCGCTGGAGCTGGCCAAGGCAGACCCAGTGGTAAAGGAAGGGGCCCGCACACTGGAGCTCCGCGAGTGGAGTCCGTTGGAATTTCCGTTAGGCTGATTGCGCCAAAATAAAGCAATTCAAAGGAATGAAGGCAGCGCAGAGGAGGCATACTTAGCGAAGAACTATTCTTCAATAAGGAGGGAACAGCCATGAAGCGATTCCCATTAGCCGTCCTTTCCGCTGCGCTTATTTTGTTGGTAAGTGCTTGTGGTGGCGGTGGTGGCGGTCAAGCGCAGCCCCCTGCAGGCCAAGGCGGCCAAAATGGCGGCCAAACAGCACCGTCGGGCGGGTATGACGCGGCTACGGCACAGACTCTATATAACAGCAAGTGCTCCAGTTGCCATGGGCAGGATCTTTCAGGGGCAGTCGGTCCGAATTTGACACAAGTTGGCGGCAAATACTCCAAAGATCAAATCTTGGATATCCTGCAAAATGGTAAAGGCGGAATGCCGGGTGGTCTGGTAACGGGTCAAGATGCGGAAACCGTGGCAGCCTGGTTGGCTGACAAAAAGTAAACAAGCAAGCAAAGCGTCCGAGAAAAGTGATCGGGCGCTTTTTTCTATGGCAAAGGGTTGTGTTTTGTATGAATTTTTATTATTATTCATGTATAAAAATACAAAAGAGGGAGAGAGACTATGATCCGGGTCGGAATTGTCGGTGCCACTGGTTACAGCGGCGTCGAGCTGATACGTTTCTTGGCTGGCCATCCCCATGTACAGGTGGCTCATTTATATTCAAGTTCGGCGGAAGGGGAATCGCTGGCGAGCGTCTTTCCTCATCTTCACGCCCATCCGCTGCCTGCTCTCGCCAAAATCGACGCAGAGCAGATGGGAGCGGAAAACGATGTCGTCTTTTTGGCGACGCCTGCAGGAGTGAGCGCCGAGCTATCGCCTGCCCTGCTGCAGCATGGCACCAAGGTGATTGATTTGTCCGGAGATTTCCGCCTGAGAAGCGGTGAAACCTATCAGAATTGGTACAAGAAAAAGCCTGCTGGAGACGAGTGGCTGCAACAGGCTGTATACGGCCTCTCCGAGTGGAATGGCACAGAGGTTGCGGCGGCCAAATTGATCGCCAATCCCGGCTGCTATCCGACGGCCACGCTGCTCGGTTTGATTCCGCTGGCCAAATCCGGCTGGGTTCACTCCAAAAGCTGGATCGTCGATGCCAAGTCGGGAGTATCGGGAGCGGGGCGCGGCGTTTCACTCGGCGTCCATTACAGTGAAATCAATGAAAGCATTCATGCCTACAAGGTAGCGGGCCATCAGCATACGCCTGAGATCGAGCAGGAACTGGGCAGGCAGGCCGGAATGGAGCAGCTCGTGCAGTTTACCCCGCACCTGGTGCCGATGACTCGAGGGATCCTGGTCACTGCCTACGGTCAGCTGGAAAAGAAAGTAAGCGCGGCTGATGTGCAGGAACTGTACGAATCCGCCTATGAGGGCAAGCCGTTTGTCCGGGTGCGCCCGCCGGGGAGCCATCCGCGCACAAAAGAGGTGTATGGTTCCAACTATTGCGACATCGCGCTGCATGTAGATGAGCGGACGGGACGGGTGATCGTACTCTCGGTGATCGATAATGTCGTCAAGGGAGCAGCAGGCCAAGCGGTGCAAAACATGAACCTCATGTTCGGGTTGCCCGAGACAGCCGGTCTGTCTCTCGTGCCGCTTTTCCCCTAGAGGAGGAAACAAGATGCGAGGAATTGTCGTGATCAAATGCGGGGGCAGTACGATGGAGCAGCTGCCCGACAGTTTTTTTCGGATGATTGCCGAGATTCAGCAAAGCGGAAAGCAACTGGTCATCGTCCACGGCGGCGGCCCGGCGATCAACAGCATGTTGGAGAAGCTGGCGATCCCGTCCCGATTCGCGGATGGGTTGCGGGTGACCTGCGAGGATACCCTGCAGGTAGTCGAGATGGTGCTATGCGGCCAAATCAACAAATGGCTGGTGAGGAAATTGACCGAGCACGGGGCCCGGGCTTGGGGCGTAAGCGGTATGGACGGCCGCATGATCTCGGCGGTTCGGACCGAAAGACCGCTCGGGCTGGTGGGCGATGTGCAGGCCGTGAGTGCGGATATCCCGCTGACGATGCTCGCCGCGGGATATATCCCGGTGATCGCGCCGCTGGCCATCGCAAGTGACGGGTGCGAGCACTACAATGTAAACGCCGATGTGTCTGCCGGCGCGATCGCGGCTGCGCTGGGAGCGGAGAGCCTGGTGATGGTGACCGATGTGCCGGGGATCTTGAAGCCGGAGGCGGATGGCAGCCGCTCGCTTGTCGAACGCACCGATGCAGGGGAGATAGACCGCATGATTCAGGACGGCACGATTACAGGCGGGATGATTCCCAAGGTACAGGCGGCTCTCGATGCGTTGTCGGCAGGTGTCGCCCAGGTCGTCATTTGCCGGGGGACAGCGGATGATCTCCTTCGCGTCAGCAAGGGAGAGGCGGCCGGGACGGCGATTGTCGCAGAAAGGATAGAGGCGGGTCTTTGAGAGGAGGAGAAAAATGAGTACGATGACAGCTCCATACCATTTGATGAATAACTATGCGAGGTGGCCGATTCAACTGGTGAAGGGGGAAGGCAACCGGGTGTGGGATGAATCGGGCAGAGAGTACCTGGATTTCATCTCCGGCATCGCCGTTGCCTCGCTCGGCCATGTGCCGCCTAAGGTAGCCAGAAAGCTGCATGAACAGGTAGATACGCTCTGGCATTGCTCCAATCTGTTTCACATTCCCCAGCAGAATATTCTGGCAGCCAAATTGAGCAAGCTGTCCGGACTGGATCGGGCCCTTTTCTGCAACAGCGGGGCAGAGGCAAACGAAGGCTTGATCAAGCTGGCCCGCCGCTACGCGCAAAAAGTAAAAGGCACCGATCGCTACGAAATTATCACTTTCGGGCAGTCGTTTCACGGCAGAACGATGGCGACGCTGACCGCTACCGGACAGGAAAAGGTAAAGGAAGGCTTCCTGCCGCTCCCCGCAGGCTTCGTCACCGTGCCGTACAACGATCTGGAAGCGGTCCGCGCAGCCGTCAATGAGAAGACATGCGCCATCATGCTGGAGCTCGTGCAGGGAGAGGGCGGCGTCCATCCTGCAGAGCCATCCTTTGTCACAGGGCTTCGCCAGCTATGCGACGAGCACGGCCTGCTGTTGTTGATCGACGAGGTGCAGACAGGGATTGGCCGTACCGGGACCTGGTTCGCCTTTCAGCAGTATGGGGTCATGCCCGACGCCATTTCACTGGCAAAGGGACTGGGCAGCGGCTTCCCCGTCGGGGCTGTCCTGGCGACGGAAGAAGCAGCACAGGCTTTCTCACCAGGATCGCACGGGACCACCTTTGGCGGCAATCCCCTGGCGATGGCAGCGGCGATCGCGACGGTAGAGACCATCGAAGAGGACGGCTATCTGGATCGGGTCAACCAGCTGCATGAACTGTTGGTGAGCCGCTTGCAGCAGTTGAGATCGGCGCATCCGGACAAGGTGGCACAGGTTCGAGGCAAGGGTCTGCTTCTCGGCATGGAGCTGTCCATCCCGGCTGCCGACGTGATCGAGCGTGTGCGGGAAAAAGGCGTGCTGCTGATGCTGGCCGGCCCGCAGGTGGTCCGAATGCTTCCTTCCTTCGTCACGACAGAAGCGGAAGTGGAGCGGGTGGCATCCGTACTGGACGAGGTACTGGCAGAGGTGTAGAGGCAGAGAATAATCGCTTCGCCTCCCGCCTAACCGCGAGAAAACATACATGCAATGAGTGAAAGCTGACAAAAAACTCATTGCATTTTTATTACTTCGAATGTATATTAATACATGTAGTTGCATAAATTTTCGTTAAAGCAAGCCCTTCGGAGAGGAGTGGACTTCATAGATGAACAAAGAAAAACAGGGGTATGGCCCCGGATATCTGACACTGGAGAGCGGTGAGGTGTTTGCTGGAACGCTCTATGGCGCTCTCCAGGATGGTTTTGGCGAAGTGGTTTTTCATACAGGAATGACTGGGTATCAGGAAGTGATGAGCGACCCTTCCTTTTCGGGGCAGATCGTCACATTCACCTACCCGCTAATTGGAAATTACGGGATCAACGATATTGATTTTGAAGCGGCAAAGCCTGCACTGGCAGGAATGGTGATCAGTGAGCTATGCCTGGAGCCCAGTCATTATCTCGCCGGGCGCACCCTGGCAGAGGCCGCGGAAGCGTACGGGTTCCCGATACTTGCGGGCGTCGATACGCGGACGATCACCAAGCGAGTGCGGCAGGAAGGCCCTCTGTGGGGAATCATTTCAGATCGCCCCCTCACCTCGGAAGAGTTCGCCGCCCGCGACAGAAAGCATCTCAAAAAATCGCTGGTTGCCGATGTATCCTGCCGCGAAGTGCAGCATTACCCCGGCCCGCATGAACATGTGGTGCTCGTGGACCTGGGCATGAAGCGGTCGATTCTGAATGCGCTGCTCGCGCAGGGCTGCCGCGTGACAGTCGTCCCTTTCGATACCACCTATGAACAGATACAAGCGCTCCAGCCGGATGGCCTGCTCTTTTCAAACGGCCCCGGCGATCCGGAAGATCTGCGCAGCTACTGCACCGAGTGGCGCAAAGCGGCCGAAGCATTCCCGACGATGGGAATCTGTCTGGGGCATCAGGTGCTGGCGCTGGCTTTTGGCGGAAAGACGGAGAAGCTGAAGTACGGCCACCGCGGTGGCAATCATCCGGTAAAAGAGCTTTTGACCGGCAAAGTGTACATGACCTCGCAGAACCACGGATATGTGGTGAAGGAGGAGTCTTTGGACAGTCGGCTGCTCGCGGTCACCTACCGAAACGTTAACGACGGCTCTGTAGAAGGATTGCGCCACCAAACCAAGCCTGTCATGACCGTTCAGTTTCATCCCGAGGCACATCCCGGTCCGAGTGACACCTCTCATCTCTTCGAACAATTTTTGCAGCTAATGCGTACAGAGGGGGCGAAAACCTATGCCTAAATTGACCCACATCCAAAAAGTGCTGGTGATTGGCTCCGGTCCGATCGTCATCGGGCAAGCAGCCGAATTCGACTACGCGGGGGCCCAGGCCTGCCTGTCCCTGCAGGAAGCGGGCGTCCAGGTCGTGTTGGTCAACAACAATCCTGCCACGATCATGACTGATCAGCAGGTTGCCGACAAGGTCTATCTGGAGCCGCTGACGCTGGACTCTCTCACGGCGATTATCGCCAAGGAGCGTCCAGACGGCCTGCTTCCTACACTGGGTGGGCAGACGGGGCTGAATCTGGCCGTTTCACTTTCGGAAGCAGGCGTACTGGAA
The DNA here is from genome assembly GCF_016406105.1 of Brevibacillus composti. Taxonomy (NCBI): domain Bacteria; kingdom Bacillati; phylum Bacillota; class Bacilli; order Caryophanales; family Paenibacillaceae; genus Brevibacillus; species Brevibacillus composti. Next base: position 3,988,484 of record NZ_CP066308.1, on the reverse strand, counting down.
AAGTACGGAGTGGAGTTGCTGGGTACACCCCTGACTGCGATTCAGAACGGAGAAGACCGCGAGCTGTTCAAGCAGCTGATGAAGAGAATCGGGGAGCCCGTGCCGGAAAGCGCGACTGTTGAATCCGTGGAGGAGGCCGTCAAGTTCGCATCCTCCATCGGCTATCCTGTCATCGTCCGTCCCGCTTACACGCTCGGCGGCGCTGGCGGAGGAATCGCCGACAGCGAAGCGAGTCTCCGGGAAGTAGCAGCAAACGGAATCGCCGCCAGCCCGATCAACCAAGTGCTCATCGAGCGCAGCGTCAAAGGGTGGAAAGAAATCGAATACGAAGTAATGCGTGATGCCAATGATACCTGCATCATCGTCTGCAACATGGAAAATCTCGATCCGGTGGGCATCCATACGGGTGACAGCATCGTCGTCGCGCCGTCCCAGACGCTCACCGACAGGCAGTATCAGATGCTCCGCAGTGTTTCCACCAAAGTGATCCGCGCGCTGGGAGTCGTCGGCGGATGCAACATCCAGTTCGCGCTGGATCCGCATTCGGACAACTATTACCTCATCGAGGTAAACCCGCGGGTGAGCCGTTCCAGCGCACTGGCATCGAAAGCCACCGGCTATCCGATCGCCCGGATCGCGGCCAAGCTGGCGCTGGGGTATCACCTGGATGAAGTGGTCAATCCGATCACCGGGTACACCTACGCCAGTTTTGAGCCGACGCTGGACTACGTTGTCGTGAAAATTCCGCGCTGGCCCTTTGACAAATTTCCGCTGGCGGACAGAGAACTGGGCACCCAGATGAAAGCGACGGGAGAAGTGATGGCCATCGCCCGCAATCTGGAAGCAGGAATTTTGAAGGCAGTCCGCTCCCTCGAACTGGGCTGCACCCATCTGCACCGTCCGGAGCTGGCCGAGGCGGATCGCGACACGCTGATCCGGCTCGGCCGGGAAGCAACCGATATCCGGCTGTTTGCGCTCGCCGAAGCGATTCGCCGGGGATGCTCGGAAAGCGAGCTGCACGAATGGACGGGGATTGACCCCTTCTTCCTCCGCAGCCTGGCCAGGATCGTCTCGCTGGAAAACAAGCTGGCGGAAAGCGATTTGCTGCATGCCGAACTGCTGCGGGAAGCCAAACAGCGCGGCTTCACGGATGAGACGATCGCCGCCTGCACCGGGCGGACCCCGGCAGAAGTGAAGCAGCTTCGCCAGCAATACGGCATCCAGCCTACTTATAAAATTGTCGATACCTGTGCCGCAGAGTTCGACGCGCAGACGCCCTATTACTACTCCGATTGGCAAGGTGTCGATGAAGTGGAGACTTTGTCTGGGAAAAAGATACTGGTGCTCGGTTCAGGTCCGATCCGAATCGGGCAGGGCATCGAATTCGACTACTGTTCGGTGCATGCCGCAAAAGCTTTGCAGGCAAAGGGAATGGCCGCAGTCGTCGTCAACAACAATCCGGAGACGGTCAGTACCGACTACGCGACCGCAGATCACCTCTACTTTGAACCCTTGCACGCGGAGGATGTGCTTCACATAGCGGAGCGGGAGCAGGTAGACGGCGTGATGGTGCAGTTCGGCGGACAGACCGCGATCAACCTCGCTGCCAAGCTGGAAGCGGCAGGCCTCGCCATACTGGGGACCAAGCTGGAAGCGATCGAGCGGGCAGAGGATCGCGAGCTCTTTTACGAGATGCTGCGGAAGCTGGAGATCCCGCACATACCCGGCAGGGGCGTATCGACTATCGAGGAGGCTGTCAGCGCTGCCGAAGAGATCGGCTATCCCGTGCTGCTCCGTCCTTCCTACGTGATCGGAGGTCAGGGAATGGTCGTGGTGCACGACCAGGCAGAGCTGTCGGCGATGATTGCCGAGTGGCTGAATCATCCAAACAGCGCGGCGTTCTTCCCGCTCCTCATCGACAAGTACGTACCCGGCCAGGAAGCAGAAGTGGATGCGGTCTGCGACGGCGAATCCGTCCTGATCCCGGGCATCTACCAGCACGTAGAGAAGGCAGGCATACATTCGGGAGACAGTGTCGCCCTGTTCCCGGCACCCAATTTGACGGAGCCGTGCAAAGAGACCATTGCCCGCTATACGGAAGCGATCGCCCGTGAGATGGGGGCAGTCGGGCTGATCAATATCCAGTTCGTCATCAGCGAAGGGACAGTCTACGTCCTGGAAGTAAACCCGCGTGCTTCGCGAACCGTGCCGATCACGAGCAAGGTTACCGGCATTCCGATGGTTGAGCTGGCCGTCCGTGCCCAATTGGGCGAAAAACTGAAAGAGATGGGCGCCGGCACCGGTTTGCTGCCCGATATTCCGTTTGCCGTGGTCAAGGCACCTGTCTTCTCCACCGTCAAGCTGACCGGCGTCGACCCGGTACTGGGACCGGAAATGAAGTCGACAGGGGAAGTGCTCGGACTGGGGTCTACATTTCCCGAGGCGGCAGGCAAAGCATTTTGCTTTAAGGACAATATCTTTGGCAAGTGGCAGGAAGGCCAGATCTGTCTGGTATCCTTGGCCGATGCAGATAAGACAGCGGCTGTACTGCCCGCTCTGGAGCGTCTGCAGGAGCTGGGAGCTGTCTGGGCAGCGACACCGGGCACTGCCGAATGGATGAGGAATGCAGGCTTTTCGATCGCGTACGAGATCTGCGGCCAGCAGGAACTTACCGAGCTGGTGCAAGCACAGCCCGTCGCTTTTGCCATGATCACGGCGACCAAAGGAAACCGACGCGGACGAAGCGGATTCGCCCTGCGAAGCCGTGCCCTGCAGCTGGGTGTGCCGCTGTTTACATCGACCGAAACATTTGATTTATATGTACAATCCATTTCTGAGAAAAGAGGTGTTGGGCATGCAATCTGTGAAGATATTGGATCAATTTCCAAACGTGCAGTGGGCCAATTTTAAGGGGAAGGATCTGCTGCGCATCGACGAGTTTACCGGGGAAGAACTGATGCAGCTACTGGAGCTGGCCGTCCATATCAAGCAACTGCAAAAGAGCGGGCAGCCGTATCAACCGCTTGTGGGCAAAACCATGGGCATGATATTTGACAAAGCGTCTACCCGCACCCGCGTCTCTTTCGAAGTAGGGATGCACCAACTGGGCGGCATGGCGATGTTTATGAGCGGCAAGGAGCTGCAGCTCGGACGCGGCGAGCCGATCAGCGATACGGCCAAAGTAATGTCCCGCTACGTAGATGTGATCATGATTCGCACGTTCTCCCACGCGGGCGTGGAGGAGCTGGCGAAGCATGCCACCATCCCGATCATCAACGGTCTGACGGATGAGTTCCATCCGTGCCAGGCCCTGGCTGACATGCTGACCATCTGGGAGCACAAGGGCAAGCTGAAAGGCATCAAGCTGGCATACGTGGGAGACGGAAACAACGTCGCCAACTCGCTCGTGCTGGCGGCTGCCCTGCTCGGTCTGGATGTGCGAATCGCCACGCCGCCAGGATATGAAATGAATGAGGAAATCGTAGAGCAGGCAAAAGTTTATGCGCAAACAAGCGGCGGAAAACTGCTCGTGACCCACGATCCGATCGAAGCGGTCAAAGACGCCGACGTCGTCTACACCGATGTCTGGACCAGCATGGGCTTTGAAAAGGAAAACGAACAGCGTTTGAACGATTTTGCCGCTTACCAGGTAAACGACGAGCTGGTCAGCCACGCGAGCCCGTCCTACATTTTCCTGCATTGCCTGCCTGCCCACCGTGAGGAAGAAGTCTCTTCCAGCGTGATCGATGGTCCTCACTCCGTCGTGTTTGATCAGGCTGAAAATAGACTACATGCACAAAAAGCCGTCATGGCCGCAGTTGTGTGAGGACATAGTTCTAGGTATATGTTCCTAGGTTGAATTGAAGCGAATAGACTACGAATCTACCATTGCCGAAAATTGTCAGTTTCGTGTAATATAAAGGCAAGAAGCTGCGAAGAAGTACAGACTGTATTTGGTCGCTTGGTCTGTATGGAGCGAGTAGCGAATCCGGCCTTTTCATTGAAAAGGAGAAAACGCGCGAGGACTTTATCTGGTCGCTTGGTCCTTGCAGTAGCAAATAGCGAATCCAGCTGTTTTCCACTATTTAATATAAGGAGGGAAATGGGCATGAAAAAATGGATCGTTGCTATCATGATGGTTGTTGCAATCGTAGCTGCTACTTCGGCGAACTTCCACATTGGCTAATAATGTTTAAGAAGAAACACCGCTTGGTTGAGTGGTGTTTTTTCTTAAGCTTTGGAGGAAAGTTACATGCTTTTGGATGTGATTTGCTTTTCTTTTATTGTTGCCCTTTTACGGGGAGGTAGAGTAAAGGAGTTACCAAAATTTTATAAGGTCGGGCTACTCGTTGGGAGCATTATTCTTCAAGTTTGTGCAGCTTTTTTTTCCAAATGGAGCGGTGTTTTCATATCCGTAGCCTATGTGCTCATTTTGGGTTTTTTCGTATTTAATCGTCAGTATGAAGATATGAGGATTTTTATGGTTGGCTGGTTTCTCAATGCCTTGGCGATCTGGACTAATCGAGGAAAGATGCCAATCGATCTGGAGCAGGCGAAAAGATTGCCATATGATTTAGAACCGGTCATCAACGGCACAAATTTTAAACACAGTGTGTTAACAGAAGCCTCGAATCTTCCATTCTTAACAGACGTCATTTATATGCCGTCGATTATCCCGAGGGTGATTAGCATCGGCGATATTTTTATCATGCTCGGAGCATTTTTGCTGGTGCAACGCTTAATGAATAAACCCATCTCGCTACTACAACTTCGAGAAGGTAAAAGCTATGCAGCCAAAAACTAGTTTGCGAAGAATTGCCAAGGGTACAGTTGTCCAATTTGGATTTGTTCTGGGAGCAATTCTTATCATTTATTCGTCTTTTTTTGATTGGCAGTCTCGTGATCACTGGGGAGTATTGTCTGCTTATACTCTCCTGACTATTCTTTCGACATTTACTCCAGTTCGACTGTCAAACACCATCTTGACCGTGAATAATGCCGTCATCTTCTCGGGGATACTACTTTTTGGAACTTCGGTTGGTGTGTGGTGTGCTGTCATTGAAGCCCTTATTATTTCTTCGTTAACGAGGGTAAATGTCATTAAAGCTGCCGTGAATATTGGTCAGCTTGTCATGACAATTTGGACTGTAGGATTTCTAAAAGATTGGATAGTTAGTATAAATGCCATTTCACCAATTCTTGCAGACCTTTTTCTAGCCGTTGTGTATTGGTTGGTCAATTTGATTTTATGCGGTCTTGGAATCTCGTATTTTTATAACAAAGGCTGGATAGAAACGGTCAAAGAAATGGCGAAAGGATTTACATCTACATACCTGCTCCTCATGGTATTGGCAGGTGTAGGGTCCCGTCTGGTAGAATCACACGGTCTGCTTACGTTAATCCCTATGATGATTGCTTTTATTACAATCAGCTACGTCTTTCACCAATACTATAGTAATGTTCAGAAACTACAGCAAAAAGTAGAGGAAATCAAAACCTTCAACCACCGCTTCCTCACGACAATGGCCGCCTCAATCGATGCTCGCGACCATTACACGAGCGGCCATTCCCAGCGGGTCGCACACTGGGCACGGGAAATTGCGAAAGCGATCGGCCTGTCGTCGGAAAAAGTGGAGGAAGTGTATTTCGGTGGAATTTTGCACGATATCGGGAAAATCGGCATTGAAGACAGGATTCTAAATAAAAAAGGGAAATTAACACCGGAAGAATACGACCAGATCAAGCAGCATACGGTGATTGGATATGACATTATTTTGCAAGCAGGCATGTTTCATGAGTTGCTGCCTGCCATTCGTTCTCATCACGAAAGAATGGATGGAAAGGGATATCCGGATGGCTTAAAAGGCGAGGACATCCCGCTCATGGCGCGTATCCTCGCAATCTCGGACGCATTTGATGCCATGGTGGCCGACCGGCCATACCGCAAAGGTCTTCCGGTAGAGGATGCGCTGCAGGAGATCAGACGGGGGGCTGGCACGCAGTTTGATTCGGAGTTAGCCCAGCATTTTATTCGGGTCGTCAATCAGTTGTCGCGAGAAGAACTGGAGAAAATCATCCAGCAAGATGGGCACGAAACCAAACAGTTACAGGAGGTGATCGACTAGATCATCCGACTGTAACTGTTTTTCTTTTGCAGCGAGGCTCCGCTCTATTGCCCTTGATCAGGCCAAATCTCGGAATGAATATGCTTGTGCCAATCCCCAACTGCGTGGATAATTATGGGAGAAGTCTACACACAGAAGAGAAAGGGAGAGTAGAACAAAGAATGATCCCAACCTATCAGGATGCTGACATTGTATTGAAGCTGTACGACCAGTTTGAATCGGACCGGCTGCGAGAGGCCAAACGGTGGTTTAGCAGCACCTTTCTCGGCGAGCCGTGGACGTATGAGTCTTTTATGCGGCTCCATCCGCGGGGTAGCGAAGGCTTCCGGCAGTTCGTCACGCTTTACGGATTTTTCGAGATGGTGGGCGTGCTCCATAAGAATGGCCTGGTCCACCCCGATCTGTTGTTTGACATGTGGTTTATAAATGGATATTTTATCCCGCTGTACCCGATCATCGAGGGCTGGAGAGCAGAAGGGGACATCCATGTGGCGGAAAATTTTGAACGACTCGCGCGGGCAGAGCTGGCCTGGATTGCCGAGAAGAAGGGAGCCCAGTATGTTCCGGAGGTGCCTTATCCCACAGCGGGATAAAGGGAGCCAAAGGAGCGTCTTCTCCGTCCGTCAAGTCACGGGAGGGTGTCGTCCAAGCTGTACTGCACCTCGGAGAAATTGCGGATGATCATTTCTTCGGCGAGGCGGTTTCCCGTTCTTTTGTCGATCACCAGTCTCCGAGAGAAAAGGAACAAGGGTGTACCGGGATCTATCCATCCGTCGGTACACCCTTGTTCCTTCTTACTGATCCTGACCGGTGAAAATCAGGATCGCATCTCGGAGAAACGCTGCCGTGCCGGGCTGCTTTTCATCGTAATGAGCCCGAAACCGTTCATCTTCGACATACATGCGGGCAAGTCCGGCATGTGCCTCCTTGCTGTAATCGCTCCAATGAAAGAGCAGCCATTGCTTATGCAAGCCGGCCGCTTTTTGGGCCAGCTCGCCCGCCGGATCGCCGGTCTTGTAGGCTTCGGCCAGGGTGGCGTACAGTTCGTTTGCGATCCGCGTCACTTCATCGTACTCTTCCTGCGTCATGTTCTTCAGTTTTTCATAGGACTTGTTGACCGTATCCTCCCCGTATTTCTCCCGGATCTCTTTGCCGTACTTTTGTTCATTTTCATCCAGCAGTTGTTGTTTGAAGCCTTCAAATTTTTCTTTGTCCGTCATCTTGATTCTCCCTTCCATCTCGGCGATGGTTTTTTCGACGTTGACAATCAAGAGGTCGAGCTGCTTGCGCTTGTCGAGCAGCTGCCGGCGATGTTCTTTCAGCGCTTTTTCCCGATCAAAGGTAGGGGCCGTTACGATTTCTTTGATCAGCTCGAGCGGAACCCCCAGCTCTTTGTAAAAGAGGATTTGCTGGAGGCGATCCACTTCAGCCTGACCGTAAATCCGGTATCCTGAGGAATTGATTCGGGCTGGCTTCAGAATGCCAATCTCATCGTAATACCGAAGGGTTCTGGTGCTGATTCCGGCTAATTGCCCCAGCTTTTGCACGGTGTATTCCACGGTATTCACCTCCTGACAACTTTACTGTACACCTTTACGCATACGTCAAAGTCAATCCCTTTCTCTCAGCTGCTCCCAAAGAAAAAGGTATTGTATTTTTATTAGTTCGTTTGTATAATTACTCAAGAACAATCTTCGATTATGTAAGGAGAGAGAAACCGATGGCAAAAGAAAAAATTGTTTTGGCCTATTCTGGCGGTTTAGATACATCTGTCGCAATCAAGTGGCTGCAAGATACTTACAATTATGACGTCATTGCTGTAGCGCTGGATGTAGGGGAAGGAAAAGATCTGGACTTCATTCAAAAGAAGGCGCTGAAAGTCGGCGCATTGAAATCGATCGTCGTGGATGCCAAAGAAGCTTTCGCCCGCGAATATGTACTGCCTGCCCTGCAAGCAAACGCGATGTATGAAGGCAAGTATCCGCTGGTATCTGCCCTGTCCCGTTATCTGATCTCCCGCGTGCTGGTAGAGATCGCGGAAAAAGAGGGAGCAGTCGCTGTTGCCCACGGATGCACGGGGAAAGGAAACGACCAGGTTCGTTTCGACGTATCCTTTACAGCGCTCAATCCAAACTTGAAAATTGTGGCGCCAGTCCGCGAATGGGGCTGGACGCGCGAAGAAGAGATCGAATATGCAGCCAAGAACAACATTCCGATCCCGATCGATCTGGACAATCCATACAGCATCGACCAAAACCTCTGGGGCAGAAGCTGCGAGTGCGGCGTTCTGGAAGATCCGTGGGCGGCTCCGCCGGAAGGTGCCTATGATCTGACCAAATCCATCGCGGATGCGCCGGATGAGGCCGAAGAAGTAGAGATCACCTTTGTCAAAGGCGTGCCGACTGCCCTGAACGGCGAAGAGCTGCCGCTGTCCGAACTGATCCTGAAGCTGAATAAAATCGCCGGCAACCACGGTGTGGGACGTATCGACCATGTGGAAAACCGCCTGGTGGGCATCAAATCCCGCGAGGTCTACGAAACGCCAGCTGCGACGACGCTGATTCTGGCTCACCGCGAGCTGGAATTCCTGACACAGCCGCGCGAAGTGGCGCAGTTCAAGCCGATTGTGGAGCAAAAAATGGCGCAGGTGATCTACGAAGGTCTCTGGTATTCGCCGATCCGCAATGCCCTGCAAGCCTTTATTGAAGAGACGCAAAAACACGTGACGGGCGTCGTGCGCGTGAAGCTGCACAAAGGCCACGCCATCGTCGTCGGACGCAAATCCGACTCGACGCTGTACAGCCACGAACTGGCAACGTATGCCGCTGGTGACCAGTTTGACCATAAAGCGGCGATCGGATTCATCAAGCTGTGGGGCCTGCCTACCAAGGTATACGCACAGGTGAACGAAGGCGTGCTGCATGAAAACACCAAGACGCCGATCAAGATTTTGGACGAAAAGGATGCGATTACGCAATGAAACTGTGGGGAGGACGCTTCACAAAGCCGACGAATCAGCTCGTAGAAGAATATACGGCTTCCATTTCTTTTGACAAGCAGATGTGGCGGCAAGACATCGTCGGCAGCCTGGCTCACGTAGCAATGCTGGGCAAGTGCGGCATCCTGCCGATGGATGAAGTGAGACAAATCATCGCCGGTCTGAAAAAGGTAAAAGAGAAGATCGAGCGCGGACAGGTAGAGTTCCTCGTGGAAAACGAGGATGTGCATATGAATATCGAAAAAATGCTGATCGAAGAGATCGGACCTGTCGGCGGCAAGCTGCATACAGGCCGGAGCCGCAACGACCAGGTGGCGCTCGACATGCATCTCTATCTGCGGGAAAAGCTGATGGAGATCATCCAGCTGGCGATGTACCTGCAAGAGGCTTTGGTCGAGCAGGCGAACAACCACCTCGATACCGTCATGCCGGGGTATACCCATCTGCAGCGCGCGCAGCCGGTGCTGTTCGGCTACCATATGATGGCCTATGTCTCCATGCTGCAGCGTGACATCGAGCGGATGCGCGACTGCTGGAAACGGGTCAATGTCCTGCCGCTAGGTGCCGGCGCACTGGCCGGGACGACTTTTCCGATCGACCGCGCCTTCGTGGCGGAGATGCTTCAGTTCGACGGCATTTATCTGAACAGCATGGACGCCGTGAGCGACCGCGATTTTATCGTGGAGTTCCTGGCGAGCGCTTCCCTCCTGATGGCTCACCTCTCCCGCCTGTGCGAAGAGTTGGTCATCTGGAGCAGCCAGGAGTTTTCCTTCGTCGAGCTGGACGATGCATTCTGCACGGGGTCCAGCATCATGCCGCAGAAGAAGAACCCGGACGTGGCGGAGCTGGTGCGCGGGAAGACAGGACGCGTGTACGGCAATCTGTTTGGTCTGTTGACGGTGCTGAAGGGGCTTCCCCTGGCGTACAACAAAGACATGCAAGAAGACAAAGAGGGCATGTTTGACACGGTCGCTACGCTGCACGGGGCCCTGGCCCTGCTGACGCCGATGATCCAGACCATGCAGGTGCGCACCGACCGCATGCGCCAAGCGGTGACGCAGGACTTCTCCAACGCGACGGATCTGGCCGATTACTTGGTGCGCAAAGAGATGCCGTTCCGCCAGGCGCATGAAGTGGTGGGGCGTGCCGTGCTCTACTGCATCGAACAGCAGAAATACCTGCTCGATCTGACCATGGAGGAGTACAAATCATTCTCCGCGCTCATCGACGAGGATGTGTACGAAGCCCTGGCTGTCGAGACGGTAGTCAATGCCCGCAACGTCTTGGGCGGCACCGCGCGCAATCAGGTGGAGCTGCAAATCTCGGAATACCGCAAACTGCTGGCGGAAACCCATCAGTGGGTCGATAAAAACAGCCAAAAGGTCATGATTGAATCGCTCATCGATGTAGGCTCGCCTGCATAAACGTGGATAAGCATACGCAAAGGGACAGAGATCATATCTGTCCCTTTTTCGTGTTTATGAAGAAAAAAGGATAGGGGCCTCATCCGGCTCCTATCCTTTTTGCATGCGGCGGGCCGACTGGATCAAACTACAGGCACATCCGCAAAATCTCTCGCACATCTGTGCTGGTCAACTGCTTGAAGTTGCCGATCGGGCCGAAGGGCGTCGCTTTTTCTGCCATGGCATCCAAGTTCTCCTCGCCGATCTGGTAATCGGCCAGGCGGGTCGGCGCCCCGATGCGGGCGAAGAAGGCCTCGGTCGCTTCGATGCCGGCGAGGGACAGCTCCTCGTCCGTCTTGCCGTCCGCATCGATCCCCCAGACTTCTGTGGCGTAGCGGCTGAAGCGCTCCACATTCTCCCGGTAGACGTAGCGCATCCATTTCGGGAAGATGATCGCAAGACCGCCGCCGTGGGGGATGTCGTAGATGGCGCTGACAGCATGTTCGATCTTGTGAGTGGCCCAGTCCGTCTCCACCCCGACGGGCAGTGTGCCGTTCAGTGCCATCGTGCCGCAGTAGAGCAGATTGGCTCTCGCGTCGTAATCGGCAGGCTTCTCCAGGACGCGCTCCGCATTTTCGATGACCGTTTTCAGAATCGATTCGGCGAAGCGGGTCTGTAGCGGGATTTCCGGCGTATGGCTGAAATACTGTTCAAAAACATGCGACATCATGTCGCAAATGCCGTAGATGGTCTGATCGCGAGGGACGGTGAACGTGTACGTCGGATCGAGGATGGAGAAGGCAGGAAATGTCGTGCTCGCTCCCAGCTTCTCCTGGGTCTCCCAATTGGTGACGACACTGCTGCGATTCATCTCGGAGCCCGTAGCTGCGAGGGTCAGCACGGTCCCGAGGGGAAGGGCTTTCTCTGGCACCGCGCGGCGCAGATAGAAATCCCAAACATCGCCGTCATAGGGGACGCCGACAGCCACCGCCTTGGCCGCATCGATCACGCTTCCTCCGCCGACCGCCAGGATCCAGTCTGCTCGCTCCTGACGACAGAGCTCGATGCCTTTTTTCACGGTGGCGAGGCGCGGGTTCGGCTCGACGCCGGGCAGTTCAATGACGCGGCAGCCTGCCTCTGCAAGATGGGCCGTGACTTGGTCATAGAGGCCGGAGCGCTTGATGCTGCCGCCCCCGTATACCAACAGGACAGTGGAGCCAAGCTGCCGGGCCTTTTCAGGCAAATGGGACAATTGTCCTGCACCAAAGATCAATTCAGTCGGATTACGGTAAACGAAATTGTTCATGGTAAAGCTCCCTCCACACCCTGTATTCCTCTCTATTGTAGCCAATCCCCCCCGTTCAAACCAGTTCGCGAGCCCGGCAAAGTGCGAAGACAAGCCCGGCGAAATGCCGATTCGACAAGAAATGAGAGATTTAGTGGATACCATGATCGAAACAGGGTGGTATAATAGGGAAGATGACTATATCTGCTGTCGAGCGAGAACAGCTCGCGGCATCGGCCGACGGATGGTAGCAATCTCTGTCGGATCAGCACCCAAAATCTAAGATCTGCAGCTTGTATACAGAGAGATCTGACAATGTAGGATGTGATTGGCTTGATCGAGATGTTTGACGTATGGAAAACATACCCGAATGGCACCAACGCCCTCAAAGGGATTAACGTACGTATTGAAAAAGGTGAGTTTGTCTATGTCGTCGGTCCGAGCGGCGCGGGAAAATCCACCTTTATTAAATTAATGTACCGCGAAGAAAAGCCGACCAAGGGGCAGATTTTCCTCGGGGGCTTCAATGTCAGCCGCATCAAGGAGCGCCAAATCCCCACGGTCCGCCGCAGCATCGGCGTCGTTTTCCAGGATTTCAAACTGCTCCCTACGCTGAGCGTTTTCGAAAATGTCGCCTTTGCGATGGAAGTGATCGAAGCTTCCCCCAAGCTGATCAAGCCCCGCGTGATGGATGTGCTCGGCCTGGTCAAGCTGAAGCACAAGGCCAAAATGCTGCCGCGAGAGCTGTCCGGCGGTGAGCAGCAGCGCGTCGCCTTGGCCCGCGCGCTGGTCAACAACCCCGGGATCATCATTGCCGACGAACCGACCGGAAATCTGGACCCGGAGACCTCCTGGGAGATCATGAAGCTGTTTGAAGAGATCAACCAGCGAGGCACCACGGTCGTCATGGCTACCCATAACCGCGAAATTGTGAACACCATGAGAAAACGGGTGATTGCCATCGAGGCGGGGCAGATTGCCCGCGACGAACAGAGAGGGGAATACGGTTATGAAGATTAGAACGCTGGGACGCCACGCCCGTGAAGGGGTCAAAAACCTCGTCCGCAACGGCTGGATGACCTTTGCTTCCATCAGCGCCGTGACCATTACTCTGCTCATTCTAGGCGTCTTTCTCATCCTGGCGATGAACGTAAACTTCTTTGCGCAAAACGTGGAAAAACAAGTCGAAATTCGCGTCTTTATCGACACGCTCGCGACAAAAGACAACATTACCGCTCTTGAGCAAAAAATAAAGGCAATTCCCAAGGTAGCCTCGGTTCAGTTTATTCCCAAAGATGAGGGATTGCGGCAGCTCCGGGAAAGCCTGGGCGAGAAAGCATACTTATTTGACGGGATGGAAAAGGAAAATCCGCTCCCGGACGCCTTTGTCGTCAAGACCAAGCTGCCACAGGAGACGGCTGCCGTCGCATCCGAGATCAAGCAGCTCGAATACGTCAGCAGCCTCAACTACGGCGAAGGCACCGTAGAAAAGCTGTTTGCCGCCACCGGCGCGGTTCGCAATGTCGGCATCGGTTTTATCATCGGCCTGGGCTTCACCGCCATGTTCCTGATCGCCAACACCATCAAGCTGACGATCGTAGCCCGCCGCCGGGAAATCGAGATCATGAAGCTGGTGGGCGCGACCAACTGGTTTATCCGCTGGCCGTTTTTCGTCGAGGGTCTTCTGATGGGCCTCGTCGGCGCGCTGATTCCGATCGTCATTCTGATCATCAGCTATCACTATCTGGTCGACGCCATCAATGGAAGCCTGATCGCATCCCAAATGTTCCAACTGTTGCCGCTGTTCCCGCTCGTCTACCAAGTATCGCTGGCTCTCCTGGCGATCGGCGCCTTTATCGGCATCTGGGGCAGCCTGGTGTCCGTACGCCGTTTCTTGCGGGTGTAATCACGCACGTTAGGGAGGAAAACCATGAGGAAGAAGATACTGTTATCCGTCCTGGCAACCGGCCTGCTGACCGCGTCCGTCGCACCTGTCACCGTCAGTTGGGCGGCGAGCAAGTCATCCCTGGAGAAAATCAACCAGGAACTGGAAGCCATTAAGCGAAAGAAGAATGCCCAAAAGAAGCAAGTAAAAGAAACCGAACAAAAAATTGCTTCTGTCAAAAAACAGGCGAAAGATCTGGAGACGGAACTGATGGCCATCGACCTGCGCCGCAACGAGACCCAGAAAAAGCTGGACAAGCTCGAAGCGGAAATGGAAGTGACCAAGGTCAGGGCCGCGGAAGCGCAGGATCAGCTGGATGAGGCCAAAGAACGCGTAGCCAAGCGGGACAGTCTCTTGCGGACGCGGGTCAAGGTCATGTATGAACGCGGTTCCGTGTCTTATTTGGACGTACTCTTGGGCGCCTCGGATTTCGGCGATTTTCTGACCCGTATGCAGGGGTTGAAGCTGATTTTTGAGCAGGATACCAAGATCCTGGAAGAGAACAAGCGCGACAAGGAAACGATCGAAAAGAAGAAAAGCGAGATTGACCATCAGCTGACGGTATTTGCCGCCATGTACGAAGAGGCGGAAAATCTCAAAGCCGAATTGGACAAGCAGTACAAGCGCAGCGTCGTAGTGAAGGCCGAGCTGCAAAAGCAGGAAGAAGAGCTGAACGAGAGTCTGGAAGAATACGGACAGCAATTATTGGCCCTTGTCAAACAGGAAGAGGCCAAGTACGCTGAAAAAGTGCGCGCGCTCAGCTCGAGCAGCAGCGGCTACAAGGGCGGGCGGCTTGCCCTGCCGATTGATGACGGACTGTTTCGCTGGACTTCCGGCTTCGGCGTTCGCAAAGACCCGTTTACCGGTCGCTCTGCTGGGCATAATGGAGTAGATATGGCAGCGCCAAAAGGAACGCCGATCAAGGCTGCGGCTCCGGGGATTGTCGTGTTCGCCGGCTACTACGGGGGATTCGGCAACGCCGTCATGATCAAACACAGTCCGGAGATCACGACGCTATACGGCCATATCCGCGAGGGTGGCATCAAGGTCTCCGTCGGACAAAAAGTGGACGTTGGACAAAAGATTGCAGAGGTTGGCTCCACTGGCCGTTCTACGGGGAACCACCTGCATTTTACCGTATACCAAAATGATGTGGCTGTGAATCCGATGCCGTTCCTGCGATAGGCTTGTTCCGGAGATGTTTGGGCAATATTGCTTGCCAGTTTCGCATACACTAGCTGCATACCTTTTCCACCGGGGAGCACAAAGGATGGTGTCGTAACGATGAAATGGAATGGACGTTCCGTGTTGGCCCTCGTGCTTGTTTCCATGGTCGCGAGCAGCTTTCTGACTATGGGATTGTTGAAAACGTCAGCCAGCACGCAGAGCACCTCAGCTGTCACGGCAGCAGCAGGCGCGCTGTTTAGCGGAGGACAGCAGGAATACCCGAAGGAATTCAAGAAGCTTCTCGATGCCTTTTCTGCCATCAAGCAGGAATACATTCAGGATGTCACGACGGAACAACTGGTTGAAGGGGCCATCAGCGGCATGGTAGGCTCCCTCAAAGATCCGTACAGCGACTATATGGACCCGACCTCCGCAGCGGAATTCAATTCCACGCTGCATTCCACCTTTCAGGGGATCGGGACGGAAGTGACGATGCAAAACGGACGTGTGACCGTGGTTTCTCCTTTCAAAGGGTCCCCGGCCGAACGTGCGGGCTTGCGTCCGAACGACCAGATCATCAGCGTGAACGGCGAATCGCTCGAAGGGCTGGATCTGCACCAAGCGGTCACGAAAATCCGCGGACCGAAAGGCACGAAGGCGGTTCTGCAGATCGTAAGGCCGGGCGTGCCGGAGCCGCTCACGATCGTCTGCATCCGCGACGATATCCCGATCGAGACCGTCACCAGTGAGCTGATGGAGAAAGATGGAGTCAAAATCGGCGTCATGAACCTGAGCCAATTCTCCTCGGAGACCGCGAAACATTTTGCCGACCAGCTGAGCGATCTGGAGAAACAGGGGATGGACGGGTTGGTTATCGACGTTCGCGGCAATCCGGGCGGCTATCTCTTGGCCGTCAAGGAGATCGGCGAAACGCTGATACCGAAGAAGGGCAAGATCGTGGAAATTGAGTATGGCTCGGCTACCAAGCAGCATGAAGAGTATTATTCCAAAATCGACGAAGCGAAGCCGTATCCCATCGCCGTCTTGATTAACGGCGGAAGCGCCAGCGCGTCGGAGATTCTCGCCGGAGCGATGAGCGAAAGCGGCGGCTACAAGCTCGTCGGGGAAAAATCCTTCGGGAAGGGCACGGTTCAGAGCACGATGGAGATGGCGGACAAGAGCCAGCTCAAGCTGACCATCGCCAAGTGGCTGACGCCCAAAGGAAACTGGATTCATGAAAAAGGAATCGAGCCTGACGTCAAGGTAGAGCAGCCCGCCTACTTTAACGCCACGCAGCTTCCCGCAGACAAGGTCCTGGCCCGCGACATGGCCGGCAATGACGTCAAGAACCTGCAGTTGATCCTGACCGGACTGAAGCTTCCGACCGGGCGGGACGACGGCTACTTTGATGAAAAAACTGAGCAGGCCGTCAAGAAGTTCCAGGCCGCGCATAACCTGCCGGCAACCGGAAAAGTAGATCAGGCGACGCGGACTGCGATGGAAGACAGCCTGCGCGAAGAGATGCGCAAACCGGAAAATGATCTCCAGCTGCAAAAAGCGCTTGAGGTCGTGGCCCAGCAGGCAAAAGCAAAATAATCCAGGAGCGAAAGGCAGGGAATTGCCTGCTCTCCGTAGAAGTGGTTACCACGGCTCGATATGGCCGTGGTTTCTTTTTTCTCGGACGATACAGAAGCTGTTCACAGACGAGGTGAAACAGATGGCGATAGAAAGCGATATAGGGGCGGTTCTCTCCGGGTTTGGCCGTTTCTTTCTGAACCCCGTATTTTACCTGTTTCTGCTGTTTATTTACTTGCACTATCGGCGCCAGATGCTGCTGGAAAGACAGCTCTTTGCCGTTCGCATTCAACATCCGCTGGAGCAGACGGTCCGCTCCCTGGGCATGGGCATCGTCGGCGGCTTGTTGATCTCTGTATTGGCTGCCGCTCTGGGGATTGTGATTCAGCTCCAGGATTTGTGGCTGCTCTGGGGATTGGCCGCCATCCTGGCACTCATCCGACTGCGCTACCTCTGTTTTGCTTACGCGGCCGGTTTGCTGACGCTGTTTCACGCGGCGGCGAAGCTGTTGCCCGACTTGACGCACACTCCCGGCATCGGATCGCTATGGAGCCTGTTTATCCAGGCAAAGCCGCTGCCGCTGCTCGGTCTTGTAGCGGTGATGCATCTGATCGAAGCGTTTTTGGTGCGCTGGAACCGGGGAAGGGATGCGTCGCCGATGTTCGTGGAGGGACAGCGGGGACGGATCGTCGGAGCGTATCTGCTCCATTCTTTCTGGGTGACGCCGCTGGCGCTGTTCGTGCCCGTGGAAGCGGGAGCATTTGGCGGAGAGCTGTATGCGGGCTGGCCGTTCTTTGGCACCGAAGCGGCTGCCTATGGTCTCTTGCTCCTCCCTTCGGTCACAGGCTTTTCGGCGTTGACGCAGACGGAGATTCCCGCTCGCAAGGCGGGGCATATTTCCAGACAATTGACTTTTTACGCCCTCCTGCTGCTCGGCCTGACTGCTCTGGCTGTATGGTGGCCGCCGCTCATTCTGCTGGCTGCGCTGTTTGCGCTGATTGGCCACGAAGGCTTGTTCTGGCTGGGCGAATGGCAGGAAAGGCAAAAGGCCCCGGCTTTTATCCAGTCTTCGCGCGGAGTAAAAGTGATGGCGGTGCTGCCCGGCACGCCCGCGGAGGAGATGGGCGTCCGAATCGGCGAGGTCATCGTCCGGGTGAATGGCCAGGCCGTGCGCAACAAAGAAGACTTGTATCCCGCCCTGCAGGCCAACCCGGCCTTTTGCAAAATGGAAGTGCTGACGCTGGAAGGCGAGCTGAAATTCGTCCAGTGCGCCGTCTATGCGGGCAATCATCATCAGCTGGGGATAATCGTCGTACCGGATGCGACGACGCGGGTGTTCGTCGATATGCGGCAGGCGAGTGTCATGCAGCTGGTGAAAGAGAAACTGGAAAAGCTGAATCTGGGTGCCTGATCGCGAAGGATCGATTCCCTATTGTAGAAGGCTCTGCCGACCTTGACTCGGCGGGGCTTTTTCTTTTTCCAATCCCAGGGGCGGTGCGGCCCTCGTCCGAAATAGGAGAGAGCGGTGTCGAAACAGTTAGAAATAGTTAGAATTCTTTATAATTGTTAACGGTGTGGTGCGTAACGCAAAGGCACCCCCCATCGTCTATTAGACGAGTAGAAAAAGGAGGAATTATTCACCATGAAGGCATACAAAAAACACGCCTTGCGCTTATGTGCAGGAGTCGTAGCGACAGCTAGCCTATTTTCCGTCCCGATCCATTCTCATCTGGCTGTGGCTGCCGAGGAGCAAATCGCGATGATGCCGGTTCCGGCGACGATATCCAAGGGAATTCAGCAATTGGCAAAGCTATTGCCTGAATTGCAGAACAGCACGGCAGTGTACCAGGGGCCCGTGGACGGACCTGGTGTCAGCGGGGACAGCGTCTCTTTTGTGCTCAAGACGAATGGAGCGGACGAAGCCGTCAGCAGGGCCATTTTTGATCCGCAAAATGGACAATTGCTGGTGCTGGATCTGCAGCCGAAAGCGCCGGATCAGACGCAAGCGTGGAAGCTGACGGATGAAAGCGCAAAGGAGAAAGCCGCCGCCTTTTTGCAAAACCTGCATCCCCATGGCAAATTCTATACAGCGGGAAGCGTCTCCCATGAGGAAGGCAAGGCGACCGTCCGCTTTGTACGCAAGCATAATCAGGTCGCTCTCACTGATCCTTACGACTGTTTTGTCACAGTTGACGGGACTGGGCGCGTCATCGGGTACCGGACGCATAACGGCGCGATGTACGAGACCCTCGATCCGCAGGGCATGCCATCTGCGCAGCGCGTGATGTCGGAGGCTACTGCCGCTCAGCGCTATGCCGACAGCAAGCCGCTTGAGTTGGTCTATCTCCTGGATGAGAAAGCGGGCGCAGAGGCGGAGTCTGACAGCGCCAAGCAGCCAACGGCCCAATTGGTGTACGCCCTCAAAGGCGGAGTTGTCAAGGGGCCTCATACGGGCGGCGCCCTAGATGCCATGAGCGGAAAACCGCTGGCGAACGCTGCGCAGCAGGGACAAACCGTCTCCGTGACGGGAAAGGCAACGTACGCTTCGTTAAAAAGGGAAGACTCAGTCAAAGCCTTCGCCAAGGAAATCACCGGCGCAGAGCTGGATAAGCTGCCGCTCATTTCCTACGCGGATGAGCAGACGCAGACCCGCTTGTATATTTGGGGCGTCTTTGGCAAAGAGCAGAAGGATGAGGAGAAGGTATACAGCCTCGGCCAGTTTCCCGAGGATGTGAAAAGCGATCAAAAGCTTCACGTGCTGGTCGAGGTGGATGAACAGACCGGACAACTGGTCAGAATGAGTCGGCACGACGGTACAGATCCGCGCAAACCAACCGATAAGGAAAGGGACTTGAAAACGGCGGTCTCCTGGATGGAGCGCCTGCTCCCGACAGGTTCGCATGAGTTCCGGCTGAAGGATGAAGGGGACGAAGAATTCAGCATCTGGGTAGCCGATCCTCTCCGTGAAGGTGTTCCTGTCTATCAGAAGGGGCAAAGCAAGCAGCAGGGAGCATTTGTCGTGCAGGTGAATCCGCTGAATGGCTCGATCCTGTCGCTAAGCCGGGCATCGGCAGAGGATGCCGTATATCCGGAGCGCGGAAAGGCGATCTCCGAACAGGCCGCTCTGGCCGCATTGCTGAAGGCATATCCCCTGGAGCTCGCCTATGTAAAGACGCAAGCGGATGCGGAGAAGGAAGCAGAATGGAAACTGGCGTACGACCTCTCCTTCCGCCAGACGAAACAGCATTGCTTCTGCGGTGTGGAATCCAAGGTAGACACGACGGTGTACGTGGATGCCTTGACAGGAAAAGTCATCACCGAGGAGTAAGCAAGGCGAGAGCGGATGTATTCCTTAGATGAAAATCACAACGGAAAAATAGAGGGGATCCGAAACAAAAAAGGGGGCTGTCCAGAAAGTCAGCATAAACTGACTTCTGGGCGCCCCGTTTTTGTTGAATGTAAAAAATAAGCACAAAAAAACCGTCTTTTCTTGTAAAATGGAAGTTACCACACTACCAATTCAAGAAAGGACGATTTTCTTGCGTAATCGGACGACTACTAATCATGATTATACCATGCAACTGGCTCTTCCTCTACAGGATGTGGAAGAAAAAATGATGCCCACGCGACATCTTGCCCCTACCTTCAAACCGTACGACAACAAGCAGGCTCAGATGATTCTGGATTTGGAGATGTATGTTCCCACCCATCATGTGGCTCGTGTCATTGATGAAATGATCGAAGCCATTCCGGATCAGCAGTTGTTTGCTCATTACACGGGCGGAGGCCGCAGTTCCTACCATCCCAAAATGATGCTTAAGGTGATCCTTTACGGCTACTCACAAAAGGTTTATTCCTGCCGCGGTATTGAAAAGCTGTTGCGTGAGAACCTCCCGGCCATGTGGCTGGCGGCGATGCAGCAGCCTGACTTCCGTACCTTGAACGATTTTCGCGGCGTGCGCATGAAAGCGTTCATGGACGAACTGTTTGAAACGATGATCCGCAAGCTCATCGCGGACAACTACATTTCGATGGAGCAGTACTTTTTGGATGGCACAAAGATTGAAGCCGATGCGAACAAGTACTCTTTTGTGTGGAAAAAATCCACGCTTCGCTTCGAGGAAAAGCTCAAGGAAAAGGTGCAGGCCACCCTTGCGCATATTCATACGCTCACGCAGCAAGAAGCTGGCGAATATGCAGCGGCAGACCCGGAAGAGCTCCCTGCCAAGCTCGAAGAAGCAGCGGCCGTGCTGGAGGAAAGAGTCGAAGGCTTAACCGAACAGCTCACGCAGACCAGCGGCAGCGAAGAGCGGAAAGCCTTGCGCAAAGCGCGCAGTGCCTTGAAGAGGCCGCTGAAACAGATTCGGAAGGATTTCCTTCCTCGCTTCGCCAAGTATGAGCAGCAGAAAGCCTGCTTTGGCGATCGCAACAGCTACTCGAAAACCGATCCGGACGCCACGTTTATGCGCATGAAGGAAGATCACATGAAAAATGGCCAACTGAAGCCAGGCTACAATGTGCAAATGGCCACGGAAAACCAGTTTGTTTTGTTCTACAGCATCCATCAGCGTCCTACGGATACACGATGCTTTATTCCGCATATGGAGCGATTGGCGGCGTCTTCGTTGCCGATGCCCAAAACCGTGATTGCCGACGCTGGCTATGGCAGCGAGGAAAACTACTTGTATGCGATGGGCGAAGAAAAACAGCCGCGATTTGAGTTTCTCATACCCTACGGCAACTATTTGAAGGAGAAAACCCGACGATACCAGAAGGACATCCGGCACGCTTCCAACTGGACGTATGAAGAGCAGGATGATCGCTTTGTTTGCCCGAATGGTCGATACGTTCGCTTTAAGAAATACCAGACGAAAAAAAACGCTTCTGGCCTGGAGCAAAGCTTCAAGATCTATGAATGTGAGGATTGTAGCGATTGCCCGCTCAAGCTCTCGTGCACCAAAGCAAAAGGGAATCGCCAGGTACACTGGAACACGATATGGGAAGAGTTAAAGGCAAAGGCCAAAAGAGCCCTTGAGGATGACGAGAAGTCCGCGATCTATGCTCGGCGTAAAGTGGAGGTAGAAAGCGTGTTCGGTCACCTCAAGGGCAACCGGTCGTTCCGACGGTTCTCCTTACGGGGGCTGGACAAGGTTCACGTCGAGTTTGGGATTGTGGCATTGGCCCACAATCTATTGAAAGTGGCAGGCATCCGCCTCGCTACTTTCCTGCAAAAGCAGCCGCACAAAAAAGTTGGACGGAAAACATTACGTTTTTCCGCCCAACTTTTTATTTTGGGGACTTATTGGACAGCCCCCTTCTCTGCGTACTAACGTCTGTTCTTGCCTTATGAAAACGTGCTTGCTTGCGCTTCGTAGCCGACGATCTGATTCAGCTTTACTTTTTTGCCGTCGCCGAGGACGAATTCAACCAATCCGTTTCTCATGCTGACGGCTTGAATCACGCCGCTCGATTCGCTCGTCGACTGCGAGCCGTCCGGCTGTGTGGCGGTTTCGGTGTAGGTAATCCCGTAGCCGATCATCTGCGCGTACTTCAGGCTGCTGTCCAGATTGTTGCCGGACAAGCCCTTGGACTCCAGGCCCTCAATCCAATCGCGTGGGATCGGCGTGGCCTCGCCCTGGATGCGGAAATAGATTTTTCCCTGGTCGAGATAGACCGCTTCGATCACGCCCGATTTTTTCTGGTGGCTGACTTCGCCGGTCAGCTCGTCCTTTGTCTGCAAATCATAGGTAGCGGTTCGGCCGACCAGGCTCTCATACTCGCGCAGGGTCAGCATGCTGTTGTTGGATTGCTCCATCAGGCTGGCCATCTTCGTTATTTTTTCCACCATGGTCATCATGCTGGTCTGCTGCAGGAATTGGGAGTTGTCCATCGGCGAGAGCGGATCCTGCTGCTTCAATTGCTCCAGCATCAGCTTCATGAATGCGTTTTGATCCAGCTCGGTGCTAAACTCCTTTTTCCCCTTGTAGCTGAGGTGAGGCTGTATATAGGCATTGTTATTTACGCGCGTATCGGACATGGTGAACCTCCCTGTCTTGGACGGGTCCGTCAATCTGACGAAAAAGCCGCTTCTTTAACAGGTATCGGCAAAAGGCTCCGGGAAATAAAGACAAACATTTGTTCGAATTTCCGGCTTATTTTTTGAATGATTGTGTTATAATGGAAATGAGAAGGTACAAGGAGATGAACGAGGGAATGGACCGTTTTGAATTGGTATCGGAGTTTCAGCCGTCCGGGGACCAGCCGACCGCCATTGCCGGACTGGTGGAGGGTGTACTCGCAGGGAAGCGGCACCAGACACTGCTCGGGGCGACGGGCACGGGGAAGACCTTTACGGCCGCCCAGGTGATCGCCAAGGTCAATAAGCCGACGCTGGTGATGGCCCACAACAAGACACTTGCCGCCCAGCTGTGTGCCGAGTTCAAGGAGTTTTTCCCGAACAACGCGGTGGAATACTTCGTCAGCTACTACGACTACTATCAACCGGAAGCGTACATTCCCCACTCGGATACGTATATTGAAAAAGATGCGAGCATCAACGACGAAATCGACAAGCTGCGCCACTCTGCCACCAGTGCGTTGTTCGAGCGGCGTGACGTCATCATCGTCGCTTCGGTGTCTTGCATATACGGCTTGGGTTCTCCCGAGGAGTACCGCGAGCTTCTGCTGTCGCTGCGGGTCGGGATGGAAAAGGGACGGGACGAAATCCTGCACCGCCTGGTGGACATCCAGTACGACCGCAATGACATCAACTTTACGCGCGGCACGTTTCGCGTGCGGGGAGATGTGGTGGAGATTTTTCCCGCGTCTCAGAGTGAACACGCCATACGCGTCGAGTTTTTCGGTGATGAGATCGAGCGGATTACATCCATTGATGTCCTGACCGGAGAAATATTAGGCGAGCGCGACCATGTGGCGATCTTCCCGGCTTCCCACTATGTGACCCGGGAAGAGAAAATGAAGCGCGCCGTTCAAAATATTGAGCGCGAGCTGGAGGAGAGGCTAGCCGAATTGCGGGATGCCGGCAAGCTGCTGGAAGCGCAGCGTCTGGAGCAGCGCACCCGTTACGATATTGAGATGATGATGGAGATGGGCTTCTGCTCCGGGATTGAGAACTACTCCCGCCATCTGACCGGCTTGCCTGCAGGACATGCGCCGTATACGCTTATCGATTATTTCCCGGATGACTTCCTGCTCATCGTCGACGAGTCCCATATGACCCTGCCGCAGGTGCGGGCCATGTACAACGGAGACAAGGCCCGCAAAGACGTGCTGGTGGAGCACGGCTTCCGTCTGCCCTCGGCGCGGGACAACCGGCCGCTCACCTTCCAGGAATTCGAGGCCAAGATCAAGCAGGCGATCTACATCTCCGCCACGCCGGGTCCTTACGAGCTGGAGCATTGCCCCGAGGTGGTGCAGCAGGTCATCCGTCCGACCGGATTGGTGGACCCGACCGTTACGGTACGCCCGATCAA
Organism: Brevibacillus composti; assembly: GCF_016406105.1. Lineage (NCBI taxonomy): Bacteria > Bacillati > Bacillota > Bacilli > Caryophanales > Paenibacillaceae > Brevibacillus > Brevibacillus composti. The sequence continues at coordinate 3,964,493 of NZ_CP066308.1, read as the reverse complement.
GGGTCAAATTGACGATCTGATCGGCGAGATTCAAGCGACCATCGCCAAGGACGAGCGGGTGCTGGTGACGACGCTGACCAAAAAAATGTCAGAAGACTTGACCGACTATCTGAAGGAGATCGGCATCAAGGTCCGCTATCTCCACTCCGACATCAAGACGATTGAACGGATGCAGATACTTCGCTCCCTGCGCCTAGGCGAATTCGACGTGCTGGTCGGGATCAACCTGCTGCGGGAAGGCCTCGATTTGCCGGAGGTGTCTTTGGTCGCCATTCTCGATGCGGACAAAGAGGGCTTCCTGCGCAATGAGCGTTCCCTGATTCAGACGATTGGGCGCGCGGCGCGGAATTCCGAGGGACGCGTCATCATGTACGCCGATAAAATCACGGATTCGATGCAGGCGGCGATTCGCGAGACCGAACGCCGCCGGGCGATCCAGATCGAATACAACGAGAAGCACGGCATCACGCCGCAGACGATCAAAAAGGCCGTTCGCGAAGTCATCGAAGCGACCAGGGTCGCGGAGGAGAAAGCCGACTACCTGCCGCATGCCGAGTTTAAGAAGATGCCGAAGAAGGACCGTCTGCTCGTCATCGAGCGGATGGAGGAAGAGATGAAGGAAGCGGCGCGCAACCTGATGTTCGAGCGCGCGGCGGAATTGCGTGACTTGATTCTTGAGCTGAAGGCAGAGCTCTAAGGAGAGGTAAACTCATGCCATTGGAACATATTGTCGTAAAAGGGGCCCGTGCTCACAACCTGAAAAACATCGACGTCGTCATTCCGCGCGACAAGTTTGTCGTGCTGACGGGGTTGTCGGGTTCGGGCAAATCATCGCTTGCATTTGACACGATTTACGCCGAGGGACAGCGCCGATACGTCGAGTCTCTCTCCGCTTACGCCCGCCAGTTTCTCGGGCAGATGGACAAGCCGGACGTAGACTCGATTGAGGGGCTTTCCCCGGCGATCTCCATCGACCAAAAGACGACCAGCCGCAACCCGCGTTCGACCGTCGGGACGGTCACGGAAATTTACGACTATTTGCGCCTCCTCTACGCGCGCGTCGGCAGAGCGTTCTGTCCGCAGCACGGGATCGAGATTCAATCCCAGACCATCGAGCAGATGGTGGACCGCGTGATGGAATACCCGGAGCGCACCCGTCTGCAGATCCTGGCGCCGATGGTGAAAGGGCGCAAAGGGGAGCATGTGAAGCTCCTGGAGGACATCCGCAAGCAAGGCTTTGTCCGGGTGCGGGTAAACGGAGAGGTGCGCGATCTCTCCGAGGAGATCAAGCTGGAGAAGAATAAAAAACACAGCATCGAAGTCGTCGTGGACCGCATCGTGGTCAAGCCGGAAGTGCAGCCTCGTCTCGCCGACTCCCTGGAAACAGCGCTGCGTCTGGCTGACGGGAAAGTCATCGTGGACGTGATGGAGCATGAGGAGCTCTTGTTCAGCGAAAAGCATGCCTGCCCGGTCTGCGGCTTTTCCATCGGCGAACTGGAGCCGCGGATCTTCTCTTTTAACAGTCCGTTTGGCGCCTGCCCGGAGTGTGACGGCCTTGGCGTCAAGCTGGAGGTCGACCCCGACATGGTCGTCCCCGACATTACCAAGACATTGAATGACGGAGCGATCGGAGCGTGGGAGCCGAAGTCCTCTACGTACTACCAGCAGCTGCTGGAGTCTGCCTGCCGTCACTTTGGGATTCGGATGGACATCCCCTATGAGGAGCTGTCCGATGAGCACAAGCAAATCCTCATGTTCGGCAGCCAGGGTGAAAAGATCCAGTTCCGCTACGAAAATGAGTTTGGGCAGGTGCGAGAGGCAACCGTTCCTTTCGAAGGGGTGATCCCCAACCTGCAGCGCCGTCATTTGGAGACCAGCTCGGATTACATCCGGGAGCAGATCGAGGGCTTCATGAGCCAGAAGCCTTGCCCGGTCTGCAAAGGGCATCGCCTGCGCCAGGAAAGCCTGGCGGTGAAGGTCGGCGACCGCAGCATCTCCGAGTTGACCGATCTCTCCATTACCGAAGCGTTCCAATTCGTTGACTCGCTGGAGCTGTCGGAAAAAGAAGCGAAAATCGCCAATCTGATCGTCAAGGAAATCAAGGCCCGCCTCAATTTCCTGATCGATGTCGGGCTGGATTACCTGACGCTGAGCCGGGCGGCCGGGACGCTCTCCGGCGGCGAGGCGCAGCGGATTCGTCTGGCGACGCAGATCGGCTCCAGTCTGATGGGTGTCCTCTACATCCTGGACGAACCCAGCATCGGACTGCACCAGCGGGACAATGCCCGCCTGATCAAGACGCTGGAGCATATGACCAAGCTGGGCAATACTTTGATTGTCGTCGAGCACGACGAAGATACGATGATGGCCTGTGACTACATCATCGACATCGGGCCGGGTGCGGGCATCCACGGCGGGCGGATCATGGCTGCCGGCACGCCTCAAGAAGTGATGGAGAATCCCGACTCCCTGACCGGGGCCTACCTGAGCGGGCGCAAGTTTATCCCGGTGCCGATGGAGCGCCGTCAGCCCAATGGCAAATGGCTGACCATCGAAGGGGCCCGAGAAAACAACCTGAAAAACGTGACGGTCAAAATCCCGCTGGGGCTGTTCGTCGCCGTTACCGGTGTGTCCGGTTCCGGGAAAAGTACGCTGATCAATGAAATTCTGTATAAAACACTGGCCCGCGAGCTGAACCGGGCCAAAGCGAAGCCGGGTGAGCACCGCCGCATTACCGGTCTGGAGCATTTGGACAAGGTCATCGACATCGACCAGTCACCGATTGGGCGCACGCCTCGCTCCAATCCGGCTACCTATACCGGCGTCTTCGACGACATCCGCGACCTGTTTGCCTCCACGAATGAAGCCAAGGTGCGCGGCTACAAAAAAGGCCGCTTCAGCTTCAACGTAAAAGGGGGCCGCTGTGAAGCTTGCAGCGGGGACGGGATCATCAAGATCGAGATGCACTTCCTGCCCGATGTCTACGTCCCGTGTGAAGTCTGCCATGGCAAACGCTACAACCGGGAGACGCTGGAAGTGAAGTACAAAGGCAAGAGCATCGCCGATGTATTGGAAATGACCATCGAGGATTCGCTGGAATACTTCCGCAACCTCCCGAAAATCGAGCGGAAGCTGCAAACGCTGGTAGATGTCGGCTTGGGCTACGTGAAGCTGGGCCAGCCGGCCACGACGCTGTCCGGGGGAGAGGCGCAGCGCGTCAAGCTGGCCTCCGAACTGTACCGCCGCAGCTCGGGCCGCACGCTCTACATCCTCGACGAACCTACGACCGGTTTGCATACGGACGATATCGACCGTCTGCTGAAGGTGCTTCAGCGCCTCGTGGAAAACGGGGATACGGTGCTGGTGATCGAGCATAATCTCGATGTGATCAAGACCGTCGACTACATCGTGGACCTCGGACCAGAAGGAGGCACGCGGGGCGGACAGATCGTCGCCACCGGGACACCCGAAGAAGTGGTGAACGTAAAAGGTTCCTATACGGGTGAGTTTCTGGCCCCGGTGCTGGAGCGCGACCGTGCACGTACAGTCGCCCGCTGGGAGCAGCTGGCCGTCAAGTAGGCTTGCGATGACAGCAGCAGTCGCAGCCACGGTGACTGACAGCCGTGAAAACGGCAACAGCAATCAGAACAACAACAGCAATCAGCACAACAACAGCAATCAGCACAACAACAGCACGTTTCACACATCCCGGAGTCGCCGCTCCGGGATTTTCTTTCCTCGCTGCGAAACGAATGCTGAGGTGTGAGTACAGGAGGAATAGAGGATGGATTACGCACAGCAGGCACTGAGCCAGTTGCCCGTGTCCTTGGTCGAACAAGCCAAACAGTTTTTTGACGGCCAGGACCCGGCTCATGACTGGCAGCATAATTTGCGGGTCATCGGACTTTGCGAACGAATCGGCGGAGAGGAGTCTGCGGATATGGAGGTTTTGCGCCCTGCCGCCTTGCTTCACGATATTGGACGCGCCGAAGAGCGCCAGACGGGAGAGTGCCATGCCGAGATCAGTGCGCGGTTGGCTCCGGCGTTGCTGGCCGCATACGGCTATGACCAGGATGTGGTGGGACGCATCCAGCAGGTGATCCTGGCCCACCGCTTTCGCAAGGAGCGGCCCCCGGCCAGCCTGGAGGACAAGATCCTGTTTGACGCCGACAAGCTGGATTCGATTGGCGCGATCGGGATCGGCCGGGCCTTTGCCTATTCGGGCGTCATCGGGCAGCCGATCGCTTCCGATGACCCCGGCCAGCACACGCCGCTGAAAGAGTACGAATGGAAGCTGTGCCGCATTCAGGAACGTCTCCTGACCGCGACCGCTCGCCGCATCGCCCGCGAGCGTCACTCGTTCATGGTCCGTTTTTTCGAACAGTGGAAAAAGGAAATGCAAGGGGTCCTGTAGTCGTACTTCCGAACGGAGATTCATATATCTGGGAAGAGGGGGGACGAGGACATGATTCGCTGGATCATCAAGCTATTGTTGAATGGTGCGGTCCTTTTGCTGATCAGTCAATGGTTTGAGGCGGTCACGATCTCCGGGTTTGGAGTGGCGGTGTGGGCAGCATTTATCCTGGGCTTGGTCAATACGTTCATCCGGCCGATCTTGCTCTTTTTTTCGCTGCCGCTGCGCGTCATGACACTCGGTTTGTTCTGGTTTGTCATCAATGCCCTCACCTTTGCACTGACGGCCTATTTGATCAATGGATTCGAGGTCGGCGAATGGCCGGGCTCCTTTGGAACGGTGCTGATGGCGGCAGCTGTGATGAGCCTGTGTGGCTGGATAATCGAAAGCATCATTTCCAAAAAGAAGGGCTGACTAACAGGCTGTCCAGGGGTGACATCCGATAGGACAAACGCCGGCTGCTAGGAATGCATCAGAAACAGAAACAGGAAAGACCGCTCTTCCACAAGGCAAGAGCGGTCTTGTTTTTGCAGATCAATGACGATAGAGAGGTACCTGACGATAGGGACTACGACTGCTTATCTCGTTGACCAGGAGGCAGAGGCTCGTAAAAGACGCCTCCCTTTAAAACACCGGCAACACTGAGGGCAGACAAGGATGCAAAGAAACTAGACGCCAGAACACGCAATTTCTTCATTTGAAACCACCCTTTCCCATCGTTTTTTCGAGGCCCGCTACCAATCGGTAGGAGACCGGATGCAGGTGCACCGCTTGAAGCAAAACAGCTGTCGAATAGAGAATGGCTACCTTCTGCTCATAGTTTACCAGAAAAAGGAGGAAGGGACAACTGAGTAGTACCAAAATTGCGACAACTCTTCTACTGATGATTCGGATTCGATCATCAGTAGGCAGATAGGTGTGGGCAGCGGGGGCGTAGCGCAAGTTGATCAAAAGAGAAGCGCTCGTCGCGACCAGGATCCAGGCCGTGGCTAGAGAGGTGGAGAGCAACGGCAGGAGAGACACAGCGTAGCCGAGTCCGGATAGCAGCGCTGTCCCGACAATCAAACAGGAGAGGGGGGTGCTCATATGAACTCCCCCTGTGATGAGACGATGCAGATAGTAGACGAGTGTAAAGAAAAATACTTCCCAAACGGCATTGAGAAGGTAAGAGACGACGAACAAACTGGCAATATTCAATAGATACAAGAGAAAGATTTCGATGCCATGCGAAATTTCTTCGAACCGCTCATGGTTTTCGTCTGTCGTGATCTTTTTGGCGAGGTGGTTCGACAGCTTTGTCGTCCAGACCATGTGATCACTCCTTTTCCTATGCGTCAAAGGAAACGCGAAAACTGGTAACACCATTTTCCGATTGTACGTCGATCCGTCCGCCATATCGCTCGGTTACGGATTTTACTACCGCTAGTCCCACCCCTCCTTCTCCATCCGTTTTGGTTGTATAGCCCAGTTGAAAGATTGCGTGCAGCTTCTCTTTGGGGATCGTCGGGCCGCTGTTTTCAATATACAGGTATTGCTCCCCCGGGGCGGTTCCCCATTCCAGTTTGATGTAGCGGTTTTCTTCCAGCTCGTAAGAAGCGGCGCGAATCGCATTGTCAAACAGATTGCCGATAATTTTGATCAAGTCGTATGTACGGATAAAGGAAAACTGCTGCTTCTCGGAGATGTTGATGCGGCAGGAGATCCGATCCGCGATACAGATGGCCATCTTGGATTGGAGCAGCGAAGAGACAGCCGGATTTTCAATTCCATCCAACACTTGAATCGTCGTTTCGACTGCTTGTTCGATCGATAGAGTCTCCCGCAGCAGATGCTGTACGTATTCCTTGCCCTTCTCGTGCATTCCTTCCTTGAGGAAGCCATGGATCGCCGTATAATGATTGAGAGAGTCATGCTTGATCGAGCGAATCGCCGTAAGCATATCGTTTATATTTTGCAGATACGGAATCTCTGTTTCCGTTTCGACGCGATTGATCGTGAGACTGACGTAGACGCGAAACAAAAAGACAAGCACGATAAATAAAGCCAGAATGATCAATTGAAATAATAGCTGATACTGCGGCGCGTAAAACTCTTGCAAGGGCGAATTATTCCCCTTGATAAAGAAAGTCGTATTCATAAACAAAATAAGCAGAAACTCCACGCTTCCCACGATAATCAGCAAAATCAGATACCGGTGATGACGATTGCGCGGCACTAATTTTCGCAGATCAAAGCGGGTCGCCCGCAGGATGAAGGCCAGAAGCAGCAACAGGGACAGATAGACGGCGCTCCCGATGTACTTCAGATAGGGCGAGGCCAGGATGTCCGGCCAGTAGATATTCATGCTGTTGAAAAGAAGCAGCAGACAAAATTCCGATAGAAACAGGCTGCCAATCGCAGCAATCGACATGGATACTGCGGTGTGCATCTTTTCTTTAAAGAGGTAAATCAGCAGAACAATGTTCAGGATAAATATGATCGTGATCTTGGGTTGATAAGGGACATGGGCAAATGAGAGGAATTCTCCGAAAATCGAAAAAAGGAGGCCGAATAGCAAAGCCTTTCTTTTATACGTAAAAATAGAAAGGTTATAAACGGCAAACGCGATCGCCAGAAGCAAAAGGGCTTCGGGCATGTCTATCAAGACAAAACGGATGACGAAATCCAAAAGACTTGCCTCCTCTCAATCTGCGGCACACATACGAAAAACGGGCGGCAATCGGTAGACTTGGAAGCTACCATTATGTAACAAAAGGTGAAACACTAATCTTATCTTATGAAATAAAGGGTTCGATGTAAATGATCTTGCCACTGGAAAGCAGTGAGATGTTGTCGCCCCCCGTCCACTTTCGATACAATGGGGGTACGAAAAAGGGGACGAGAAAGAGAAACGATGAGGGGGAAGACAAGTGCGGAAGACAAAAGTAAGTCATCTGATGGATCAGTTCCACATGAAGCTGCTCAGTGGCGAGGAGGGACTGGGAAGAGAAATTACCGTTACCGACCTGAGTCGTCCCGGTCTCCAACTGGCCGGCTATTACTCCTACTACGCTGAGGAGCGCATTCAACTGTTTGGGCTGACGGAGATCAATTTCCTGCGGACCCTGGGCAGAGGGGAAAAGCTGGACCGGATGCGTTTTCTCATGCAGGACAAGACTCCCTGTATTTGCGTGGCCCGCAATCTCGATGTGCCGGAGGAAGTGCTGCAGGTCTCGAATGAACGCGGCCTGCCGGTATTGCAGTCTTCGCTGGCGACCACGACGCTCGTGGGAAAGGTCACCAACTTTCTGGAGAACCGCCTGGCTCCGACCACGACGATCCACGGGGTGTTGACTGATATATACGGCGTAGGCGTGCTGATCATGGGGGCGAGCGGGATCGGCAAAAGCGAGGCGGCCCTCGAGCTGGTCAAACGAGGGCATCGGCTGGTAGCGGACGATGCGGTGGAAATTCGGCAGACTCAGGGGGAGCAGCTGGTCGGAAGCGCTCCGGAGCTGATTCAGCATCTGCTGGAGATCCGCGGCGTGGGCATCATCAACGTGATGACGATGTTTGGCGCGGGTGCCGTCCGCAATGTGAAAAATATCGCGATGGTGGTGCAGTTGGAGCTGTGGGAGCCGCACAAACAATACGAGCGCCTCGGATTGGATGAAGAAAAGATCAAAATCATGGATACGGAGATTCCGATCATTACCGTTCCGGTTCGTCCCGGCCGAAATCTGGCCGTGATTATCGAAGTGGCTGCGATGAACTTCCGACTGAAGCGGATGGGCTACAATGCTGCGGTCCATTTCACCAAAAAGCAATCCGATATGATTTTTGAGGATACGGATTCCGACCTGTAGAGGCAGGGGCAGAAAGGGAAGAGCACATGAGCAGACAGACCAGACGATTCCCCGTTCACGGGGCCAATCCGTTATGGCAGCTATATCGCACGGTCAGCTTTTGGAAAGTGATGAAAAACTTCATCGTGATTCAAATCGCCCGGTACACGCCGTTTCTCTCCTGGAAAAATTGGTTGTACCGTACCTTTTTGCGCATGGAGATCGGGCAACAGACCGCCGTGGCGCTCATGGTGATGATGGACGTGATGTTTCCGGAGTTGATCAAGATCGGGCGGAACTGTGTCATCGGCTACAATACAACCATCCTCGCGCACGAGTATCTGGTGGAGGAGTATCGGCTCGGCGAGGTGCGCATCGGGGATGGCGTGCTCATCGGAGCAAACAGCACGATTCTGCCTGGTGTGACGATTGGCGAGGGAGCCATCGTCGCAGCCGGAACCGTCGTCCACAAGGATGTCCCGCCGGGAGCTTTTGTCGGCGGGAATCCGATGCAGCTGATCCGCGAAGGGAATGGCGGGCAAAAGGAAGAATAGGAATCAGAGAACAACCATCAGTGAAGACGAGCTGGCCCGGAGAAGCAGGTTTCCTGTGAGAACATCCGGGCTTTTTTCTGTTGCAAAAGAAGTGCCGGATAAAGACCCGAAAAACTGAATATTCACATTAATATCAACGGAGTTGACCGTAGGGAAGCAACGTGATACTCTTCTACATAACACTTTAGTTTGCTACCATATTAGCAGAGTAAAGCATTTGGATACGGAGGGACTTGCGATGACGAAGCCGTTGGGATTTGAAAAGCCTTTGGGCATGCGGGATATACTGCCGGAATCACTGGCCAAACAACGGCATTTGGAGCGCGAATTGCGTGCCTGCATAGAGCGGTGGGGATACCGGGAGATTCTCACGCCTTCCCTGGAATACTACGATACCGTCGGCGCTGCCAGCGTCACGCTGACTGACAGAATGTTTCGGCTGCTGGACAAACAAGGGCATACGGTGGTGCTTCGGCCTGATATGACATCGCCGATCGCGCGGGTCGTCTCTTCCTTGTACCAGGATGTGCCCTTTCCCATACGACTTTTTTATCAGACCAATGTGTTTCGAGCACAGGAAAAGGAAGCCGGGCGCAATGCAGAGTTTTTTCAAACCGGCATTGAATTGATCGGGGACGGAGCCGTGGACGCAGATGCGGAAGCGATCGCGCTGGCGGTCTTCTGCTTGCGGGCGGCCGGTGCCGAGACCTTCCGGATTGCGATCGGACATGTGGACTTTGTGGAAGGGCTGTTGGAAGAGACGGTGAGCGAAGCAGCTGTCCGCTCCCAATTCCGCCGCTTTCTGTACGAACGCGATTTTGTCGGGTTCCGTCAACTGGCGGATGAGCTGGACCTCGCCCCCGATGAGAAGAAGAGGCTGCATTCGCTTCTGCGGCTGCGCGGGGGAAAGGGAAAGATCCAGGAAGCGCGGGAGCTGACCGTGAACGGGAAAGCCCGCCGCGCCGTAGAGACGATCTCTTCCTTGTGGGAAGCGCTGGAGGCATACGGCGTTACGGAGGCGCTGCTGCTCGATTTTAATCTGATCAGCAATATGGACTACTATACCGGTGTCGTGTTTGAGGGATATGCCGCCGACCTCGGCTCGCCGCTGCTGGGAGGGGGCCGGTATGATCGCCTGCTGGAGCAGTTTGGCCGCCCGGCACCCGCTACCGGCTTTGCCATCAAAATGGATCGTTTGCTGCAGGTGGCCCCCGCGAATGAACAGCCCTGGAAAAAGCCGGTTCAGGTGTACTATACGGATGAATACCGTGCCCAGGCTCTCTCGGAAGCCCAAAAGATGCGACAAGCGGGGCAGGTGGTCGTCACCAAGCGGGTGCGAGACCGGGAGGAGGCGCGTCTCTGGAGCGAGCAGGATGATGATGCTGTGCTGTACGTCTAGGGAATAGCGAGCCGCTCTACTGACATGCGGAGACAGCCGCATCCAAAAAAGGCTGCGGATGTCCGAAGGGACGGGAGGAATCAATACATGAGTCTGCCAGATAATGAACGGAAATTAACTATCGCCATGCCCAAGGGAAGGATTTTTGAAGAAGCGATCGCCTTCCTGCAGCAGGCAGGTTTGGAGGTAACGAGGGAATTGCAGGACTCCCGCAAGCTGATCATCCCTGTGGAAAATGCCAGCCTGGAGTTCATCCTGGCCAAACCGACCGATGTTCCTACCTATGTGGAGTACGGCGTAGCCGATGTGGGAGTGGTGGGAAAGGACGTTCTCTTGGAAGAGGAGCGCGACGTCTACGAGCTGCTCAATCTGGAGATTGGCTATTGCCGGATGGTCGTCGCCGGGCTGGGGGACTGGAAGCCGGCGGAGGCGCCGCGGGTCGCGACCAAGTATCCGCGGATTGCCTCCCGCTACTTCCGCGAGCAGGGACAGCAGGTAGAAGTGATCAAGCTGAACGGCTCCGTCGAGCTGGCCCCTTTGATTGGCCTGGCCGACCGGATCGTCGACATCGTCTCTACGGGACGGACATTAAAAGAAAACGGACTCGTGGAGCTGGAGCATATCTGCGAGATTACGACCAGACTGATCGCCAACCGGGCGAGCTATCGGATGAAGAGCGAAGCTGTGGATGATATAGCCCAGAAATTTCTGGAGGTCGTGCCCCGGTCACGGGGATAGGGAATGGGAGAGTGAAAAGCATGATCCGAATAATGCAAGCCGCCGACTACGATGGCAAACGATCGGTCGAAACCGGAAGCCTAGAGCAGCGGGCCGCGGTTCAGTCGATTCTGGCCGAGGTGCGCCAAAAGGGCGACGAGGCGGTTCGTGCGTATACTGAGCGTTTTGATCGGGTGCGACTGGAGCGCTTTCGCGTCAGTGACGAAGAATACGCGGAGGCGGAGGGCTTGGTCTCTGCCGAGGTAAAGGCCGCGCTGGCCGAGGCCGCCGCAAACATCCGCGATTTTCACCAGCGGCAAGTGCGCCAGTCGTGGATGGCGATGCGGGAGAGCGGGACATTGCTGGGTCAGATCGTACGGCCACTCAAACGCGTCGGGCTCTATGTGCCGGGGGGGACTGCGGCTTACCCCTCGAGCGTCCTGATGAATGCGCTGCCGGCGAAAATAGCCGGTGTGCCGGAGCTGGTGATCGTCACTCCTCCGGGAGAAGACGGGAAAATCAATCCGGCCATCCTCGTGGCAGCCAGGATCGCGGGAGTAACGGAGATGTACAAAGTGGGAGGAGCGCAGGCGATCGCCGCCCTGACCTACGGGACCGAGCAGATCAAGCCCGTGGATAAAATCGTCGGACCCGGCAACATCTACGTCGCGTTGGCCAAACGGGAAGTTTTTGGCCTGGTCAGCATCGATATGGTGGCGGGGCCGAGCGAGATCGTGGTGCTGGCTGACGACTCGGCCAACCCGCGCTATGTGGCGGCCGATCTTTTGTCCCAGGCCGAGCACGACCCGATGTCTGCGGCGGTGCTGGTCACCCCTTCCCGGGCGTTGGCGGAAGCCGTGGCCGCGGAGCTTGCGAGACAACTGGCCGACCTGCCGCGCCGCGCGATCGCGGAGGCTGCCTTGCGCGACTTCGGCGCCATTTTGCTCGTGAAGGATCTGGACGAGGGCTTTGCTGCCGTCAACCGATTGGCTCCCGAGCATTTGGAGATCATGGTGGAGAATCCGTTCGACCAGCTCGGCAAGGTGGAAAATGCCGGGGCGATTTTCCTCGGTCCTTACTCTTCGGAGCCGGTCGGCGACTACTTCGCAGGGACCAATCACGTCATCCCGACCAACGGAACGGCCCGTTTCTCTTCGCCGCTGTCCGTGGATGACTTTATCAAAAAATCAAGTGTGATCTCCTACAGCAAACAGGATTTGCGGGAACACGGCCACAAAATCATAACGCTGGCCGAACAGGAGGGCTTGCGCGCACACGGTGCCGCCATCCGGGAGCGGCTAATAGACTTTGCCAAAGAAGAGGGGGAGCGTGACCAATGATGAGCGAGACGACCAAGCGGACGGCGGAAATCGCCCGCACGACCAATGAGACGGATATTGCCCTGACATTTTCAGTCGACGGCCAAGGGGCCAGCATACAGGATTCCGGGGTGCCTTTTCTCGATCACATGCTGGATTTGTTCACCAAGCACGGCCATTTTGACCTGACGGTAAAGGCAAAGGGCGACATCGAGATCGACTACCACCACACCGTCGAGGATATCGGCATCTGTCTGGGGCAGGCACTCAGGGAAGCGCTGGGCGACAAAAAAGGGATCAAGCGCTACGGAAACGCCTTTGTCCCGATGGACGACGCGCTGGCGCAGGTCGTGATCGACATCAGCAACCGGCCGCATCTGGAGTATCGGGCGGTCTACCCGTCCCCTGTCGTGGGTCAGTTCCCGACCGAACTGGTGCATGAATTCCTCTGGAAATTTGCGCTGGAGGCGAGGATCAATCTTCACGTGATCTTGCACTACGGCCACAACACCCATCATATGATCGAAGCGATTTTCAAAGCGCTGGGACGCGCCCTGGATGAAGCGACGACGGTCGATCCGCGGGTAAAAGGTGTCCCGTCCACCAAAGGGGTTTTATAACATGATCGGCATTATCGACTATGGCATGGGCAATCTCTACAGCTTGAGCAAGGCGATCGAAAGGCTCGGCTATGGGTACGAGTTCATCTCCCGTCCGGAGCGGCTGGACGATTTTTCCGGACTGATTCTGCCGGGGGTGGGCGCTTTTGGCGATGCGATGAAAAATATTCAAGTCCTGGGTCTGGATGCGGGCATTCATGCCTACGCCGATTCCGGGCGGCCGCTTCTGGGGATTTGTCTCGGCATGCAGCTACTGTTTGAGCAGAGCACAGAGCATGGCGTAAATACTGGTCTCGGCCTGCTCGGCGGAGAAGCGGTTCGCTTCGAAGGAGACTACAAGGTGCCGCATATGGGCTGGAATCAACTCTCCCTGTGCGGGGAGAGGGCTTCGGAGCATCCGCTGCTGCGCGGCGTGGGGAGCGGGGAATACGTCTATTTTGTCCATTCCTACCACGTCCGTGTGAGCGATCCCGAGGTGCTGCTCGCCACGACCGATTATCATCAGCCGGTGACGGCCATCGTGGGACGGGGGCGGGTCTACGGCATGCAGTTTCACCCGGAAAAGAGCGGAGAGACGGGGATGAGGCTGCTCGCCAATTTTGCAGAACAGTGTGAGGGGGAAACGGCGTGAGTGTGAGCGAGCGTTTTACGATCTATCCGGCTATCGATATACGGGGCGGAAAATGTGTCCGGCTCTTCCAAGGAGATTACGCCCAAGAAACCGTCTATGCCGACTCTCCTCTGGAGATGGCGAAGGAGTGGGAAGCGCAGGGGGCTTCCTGGATCCATCTGGTCGACCTCGATGGAGCAAAGGCCGGGGAGCCGATCAATGGGGAGCTGATCAAAGAGATCGCCCAAGCAGTGAAGGTGCCCGTGCAGGTCGGCGGAGGAATTCGTACAGAGGAGCAGATCCGCGATTACCTGGAGGCGGGTGTCGCCCGCGTCATTCTGGGTACGGCCGCAATCGAGAATGAACCGTTTACCGAGGCGATCCTCGGCCGCTATGGCGAAAAGATCGCAATCGGACTGGATTGCCGAAATGGCATGGTGGCGACGCGGGGCTGGCTCACCACCACCGATGTAAGCGCCGCCGAACTGGCGGGCAGGCTCGTCTCCTACGGGGCCGAGACCTTTATCTACACGGATATTGCGCGTGACGGCACGCTGACAGGCCCGAATGTGGAGGAGATTGCCGCACTGGCGCGGGCGACCGGAAAAGAAGTGATCGCCTCTGGCGGCGTCAGCGTCCTGGATGATCTCGTGGTCCTCCATCGCTTTGCGGGCGAAGGGGTTCGCGGTGCCATCGTGGGCAAGGCGCTGTACACCAAAGCCTTCACCCTGTCCGAAGCCGTAACGCGTCTGAGGGAGTGTGAGTAGCATGCTGGCCAAACGAATCATTCCCTGCCTGGATGTAAAGGACGGGCGCGTGGTCAAAGGCGTACAGTTCGTCGGCCTGCGAGATGCGGGCGATCCGGTGGAGCTGGCGAAGAAATACAGCGAGGAAGGGGCGGACGAGCTGGTCTTCCTCGATATTTCGGCGTCACATGAGGGGCGCAAGACGATGGTGGATGTGATCGAGCGGACAGCGGCCAACATCACGATCCCGTTTACCGTCGGCGGCGGGATCAACAGCGTCGACGACATGAGGCGCATCCTGCGCGCAGGAGCGGACAAAATTTCCCTGAATACGGCAGCACTGCTCAGACCGGAGCTGATCCGCGAGGGCGCGACTGTCTTTGGCTCTCAGTGCGTAGTCGTGGCCATCGACGCCCGCCGGGTGGGAGAGAACAAGTGGGAAGTGTACACGCACGGCGGACGAAACGCGACCGGGCGGGATTTGATCGAGTGGGCACAGGAAGCGGAAGCGCTGGGAGCCGGCGAGATTCTCCTCACCAGCATGGATAATGACGGGGAGAAAAAGGGCTTTGGCCTTGCGCTGACCCGTCTGGTCTCGGAAGCCGTAGGAATTCCGGTCATCGCGTCGGGCGGGGCAGGAAGCCGCGAGCATTTTTATGAGGTGCTCACCGAAGGCAAGGCCGATGCGGCACTGGCCGCCTCCATTTTCCACTACGAGGAGACCTCGATTCAGGCAGTCAAAGAGTATTTGCAGGCGAAAGGAGTCGACATCCGGTTATGACTACGTTTTCCACCGAAGCGCTGCGATTTGATGAAAACGGCTTGATCCCGGCCATCGTGCAGGATGCCGTGAGCAAGGAAGTGCTGACTCTCGCCTACATGAACCGGGAGTCCCTGGCGAAGTCTCTGGCGACCCGAGAGACTTGGTTCTGGAGCCGCTCCCGCCAGGAGCTGTGGCACAAAGGGGCGACTTCCGGCAACACCCAGCGAATCGCCCAGATCAAATACGATTGCGACCAGGATGCGCTCGTCGTCCTCGTGGTTCCACAGGGACCCGCCTGCCATACCGGATCGTACAGCTGTTTTTCCCATGAACTCTGCCCGGACGCGGCAGATGCCAGCGCCGGTGGCATCAGTGCCGGTGGTGAGGTAATTCCCAGTGGCGAGGCAAATGCCAAAGCGGCAGCATCTTTGCCCGGGTCCGAGCGCTTTGCGATCTTGAGCGAATTGGAGCAGCTGATCGCCGCCCGCGAAGCGGAGCGTCCGGAGGGAGCCTACACCACGTACCTGTTCGAAAAGGGCGTGGACAAGATTTTGAAAAAGGTGGGCGAGGAGGCGGCTGAGGTGATCATCGCCGCGAAAAATCGCAATCCGGAAGAACTTCGCTGCGAGGCTGCCGATCTTGTGTACCATCTCCTGGTGCTGCTCCGCGAACAGAAGCTGCCGCTGGACGAAGTACTGGCGGAGCTGCGGAAAAGACGGTAACACACACTCATAGATACCATCAGCTTGAATAACAGCCTTTTTTCTATCCACCCGCGAAATAAAGCCAGGGTGGATTTTTCTTTCCATATAAGAAATATTCCGGGCTATAATGGACTCATCGTAACCTAGCGAGCTTGCCGTCCAAGAAACAAGGAAAACGAGGACACGTGGAAAGGAGGAGATCTCATGTGGAAACGCTATTGTGGCTGGATCCTGATATGGGCTCTGTTTTTCGGGCTGTTCCCGCAGGCGGCAGGGGCTGAGGCCAAGGTGCTTCGCGTAGCGTTCGACAAGGAGCTTCCCCCTTTTACCTATCTGGATCGCAGCGGCCAGCCTCGTGGGTTTAATATCGAACTGATGAAAGAAATCGCGGAAGAAAACGGATACGAGCTGCAATACGTGCCATTGGAGTGGGAGGACGCCCTCGCCTATCTGCGGGAGGGACAGGTGGATGTTCTTCTCGGGATCAAATATACCAGCACCTATGACCTCGTGTTTGACTTTAGCGAATCGTTTTTTACCATGTCCGAAGTGCTGCTGGTCCCCAAACATGACAGCGAGATCTATACGCTCAACCAATTGCGGGAAAAAGTCGTGGCGGTGCAGCGGGGAAATGTCGGCATGGACCTGCTCAATAATGTCCGAAGAGTCAAAATGCTTGTTTCTTTCAACCAGCGGGATGCCTTGGAAAATCTGATGAGAGGGCGGGCGGACGCGTTTATCGGGAACCGCTGGACGGCGGAGTATCTGCTGAATGAAGCGGGCAAACCGGACGAGTACGTCATGCGCTCCGGCCTGATCAACCCCACGGACTATGCCTTTGCCGTACGGGAGGGCAATTACGAATTGCTGGAAAAGGTAAATGAAGGTCTGAACAAGCTGTATCGGGACGGCACCTATACCCGGTTGTACAGCTATTACTTTGAGCCGTACTCGCCGCATGTCACCGATCGGTATCGAAAAGCGGTGATCGGCCTTTTGATCATCATGTCTCTGGCAGCGATCACCCTCGTCGCCATTTTCTTTTGGAACTATCGGCTGAAAGCGGAGGTAAGACGCCAAACCGCCGCCTTGGCCGATGCGTTGGCCTTCCAGCGAGAGGTGCTGGACAATACCGAAAGCGCGATCCTGTCCCTCGATGTCGGCGGCCGCATCACGCTGGTTAATCAGGTGGCGCGGCGGCTGCTGGTGACCGATGAGCACGCGCTGGGGCTGCCGATCGGGACGCTGCTGCCGCAGCTGCCTTTGCAGCAAGCGCTGGCGGCGGACAAGCCGTCCCTGTTCGAGGGCGAATTTGAATTCGGGGAGGGCTCCGGCCGGGTTTTTCATTATTATATGGCGCCGTTTGGCAATGCCGAAAGCGAGCACGTCGGGTGGATCGTCAATTTGCAGGACCGAACGGAGCAAAAGCGGTTGCAGGCCCGCTTGATCGCCCAGGAGAAGATGCACGCCCTGGGCCAACTCGCGGCCGGGATGGCCCATGAGCTGCGCAATCCGTTGACGGCCATCAAGACGTTTATCGAGCTATTGCCGAAAAAGCTGGATGACCAGCGCTTTCGCTCGCAGCTGCTGCAATACGTCCCGGAAGAGATGGAGCGGATGAATCGCATCCTGGAGGATTTGCTTGATTACTCTCGCTCCAAACCGCTGGAAATGGCGATGACCGATGTGCGTAAGCTGATCGATTCCGTCATCGGGCTATTCGCCAAGAGAGCGGCCAATGAACAAGTGGAGGTAAAGGTGGATATACCGCCCGGCATAATGGTATGCATGGACCGCGGCCGGATGAAGCAGGTGCTGATTAATCTCGTGATGAACGCGCTGGAAGCGATGTCCGCCAGCCAGACAAAACGGCTGCATATCCGGGCGATGCAAGGAGAGGACGGCGTCCAGCTGTCAGTCAGCGATTCCGGCGAAGGCATCGCCGATGACCTTTTGCCTCATCTGTTTGAACCGTTCCTCACGACCAAGACACAGGGAATCGGACTCGGCCTGTACGTCAGCGAAAAAATCATGCGGGAGCATGGAGGGCGAATCGAGGTCAGCAGCCGAAAGGGAGAAGGAACGACGTTTATTCTATACTTTCCAGAGCCAAGAGAAGGAGTGCCGTCATGCCAAGATTACTGATTGTGGACGACGAACCGGCTATTTGCGCCTCGCTGTCGTTCGCCTTAGAGGATGATTTTGAGGTGTTTACAGCCAAGGAAGAGAGAAGCGCCCTCTCTCTCTTGCAGCAGGAGGAGATCGACTGCGTGCTGCTGGACCTCAATCTGGGGGTGATCAGTGGACTGGATCTGCTCCCGAAGATCAAACAGCTCCGACCCGATGTCACGATTATTATGATGACCGCGTTCGGGACGATTGAATCTTCGGTCGCCGCGATGAAGGCCGGCGCCTACCATTACTTGACCAAGCCGCTTCATCTCGATGAAGTAAAGCTGCTTGTGGGCAAAGCGCTGGAATTTCAAAAGCTGCACAAACGGGTAAAAGTCTTGAGCGACGCAGTCAAGCAGCAGCAGTCCTATGCGGGAATGATCGGGAAAAGCCCGCAAATGCAAAAGTTGTATCAGCTTATTGAAAAAGTGAAGGATATTCCGTCCAATATCCTCATTACAGGGGAGAGCGGCACGGGCAAGGAGTTGGTCGCCCGCGCCATCCACTTTCAAGGGGTGCGGCGGGATGCCGCATTTTCCGTGATCAACTGTGCGGCGATCCCCGAGAATTTGCTGGAGAGCGAACTGTTCGGCTACGAGAAGGGCGCATTCACCGGAGCCCTGCAGACGAAAACCGGCCTGTTTGAGCGCTCGCACCGCGGCACCGTCTTTCTCGATGAGATCGGCGAGATGCCGCTCGCTCTGCAAGCGAAGCTGCTGCGGGTGATCCAGGAGCGGACGGTAATGCCGCTGGGCAGTTACCAGACCAAGGAAGTCGATATTCGCTTCATCGCGGCGACGAACCGGAATCTGGAGGAGGAAGTCGCCAGGGGGGCTTTTCGCGAAGATTTGTACTACCGGCTCAATGTCATTCCGATTCACACCCCGGCTCTGCGGGAGCGGCCGGAGGATGTGCCTCTTTTGGTAGACCATTTTCTCGACCTTTCTGCGGCCAATATGGGAAAAGAAAAGAAGGAGTGCAGTCCGGAGGCGAAGAAAAAGCTCTTTTCCTACACCTATCCGGGAAATGTAAGAGAGCTGGCCAATATTATCGAGTACGCCGTAGCGCTCTCCTCGGGCGATGTAATTACGGTGGATGATCTGCCGGCATCCGTTGTGAATCAGCAGTCGGCAAGGCGTATGAGCCAGCAAGGGCAAGACGGCCTTTTCATCCCCTCTCACGCCTCTCTGGAGGAAGCGGAACGGCTCGTCATCCTGCACGCCCTGGAGAAAAACGGGGGGCATCGGAAAAAAACGGCTGATCAGCTGGGGATCAGTGAGCGGGGACTCCGGCAAAAGCTAAAGCAGTATTTCGAATCCGAATAAGCTCTGGCCTTCAATACCGGAAAAAAATTCCGCATCAAACGGATCTTTTTTCCGGTTTTTCTGTTGCGAATCGACGAAAAACGGGAAAAAGGCTCTTTAACGTGGTGCTCTTATGTTTGGCATGGATGTTGCTTATTAATCAGATTGCAAACGTTTTCACAAAAAAAGGGGGATTCAACATGCTAAAGAAAATGGTATCGATTCTGTCATCCACCCTGCTGGTCCTTACGGTATCAGCCTGTGGTGGGCAAACCTCGACACAGGGCGGAGCTGCTGGAGAGGCTCCATCCGGAGGCGGAAGCGAGCAGAAATTCCTGACGATTGCCACGGGGGGAAGCTCGGGCCCGTACTACACCATTGGCGGGGCGATGGCCAAAATCTACAAGGATAAGCTGGGTTACAACGCCTCTGTCCAATCTACCGGGGCTTCCGTGGAAAACATCAACCTTCTGAAAGCGAAAAAAGCCGACCTCGCTTTTGTGATGTCGGATGTCACCTCGTTTGCGTACGAAGGTCAAGAGAACTTCAAAGATAGCGGCGCCATCAAGGAGCTGAGAGCGATGGCCGGGCTGTACCTCAACTACGTACAGGTCGTCACGCTGAAGGACCGCAATATCAAATCCATCCATGATCTGAAAGGGAAGCGCGTCGGTGTCGGGGCGCCCAACTCCGGGGTAGAGGTAAACGCGCGGATGGTGCTGGCCGGTCACGGTCTTACCTACAACGATATCAAGGCCGACTATCTTTCCTACGCCGAGGCGATCGAGCAGCTGAAAAACAATGCGATCGATGCCGCCTTTGTCACCTCGGGATTGCCCAATTCTACGGTGATCGATTTGATGACGACCAAAGATGTGGAAATCGTCCCGATCAAAAAAGAGGACGTCGACAAAATGGCAGAGCAGTTCCCGTTCTTCGTCTCGGCGGAAATTCCGGCGGGTCTCTACAAAAACGATGAGGCTGTCCAGACGGCGGCGATCCGCAATATCATGCTCGTGCGGAGCGATTTGTCGGATGATCAGGTGTACAAGCTGACGCAAGCCTTCTTTGAGAATCTGGATATGTTAAAGGACGCTCACAACGCCGCCAAAGACATCGATGTGAAAGAAGCGGGGAAAAACCTCGTAGTTCCGCTCCATCCTGGGGCAGAGAAATACTATAAGGAAGTAGGCGCGCTCGACTAATCCGCTTATTCGACAAAAAGGGGGAAGCATCATGAAGAATTGGACACGCGTGGGAATTCTCCTGATCGTGGGCCTCGCGCTGCTGGGGCCCCACCCCTTTTTGCTGATGCGGGATTTTCATCAACAAGCCATGATTGGCGCGGTGCCTCTCTACTGGCGGGATCAGTTCGAGGTAGAGTGGGTTCACTCCGTGGAGCGGACCCCGTGGAGGGAGACGTACACGGTGGATTGGCTTCGCGGGATGGAATTAACGGAAACGACTTTTCGTGCTTTTGGGGCGGGCGTCCCCTCGGAAGTTTCAGATGCGACTGTCACGGTTCAAGACGGCTGGATCAAAATCACAGCGCTCCATCAACGGAGAGATTCCGTTTTGTACTTAATCACCCGAGATGACTACCTGTTGCGCGTTCGTCATCAACAGTGGAAATTATCCGATGTACTGCCATTGGGCACATCGTTGGAGTTGTCCGTCAAATGGTTCCCCTGGTGGTACCGGTATCTATACAAACTAGAAACAAGGAAGGGAGTGACGGGGAGATGAGTGCTTCGAACCAGATGCTCACGGATGAAGAAGTGCGCCAGAATGAAAGCAAGGCGCAAGCGATCCTGCAAGAATACGACAAAGAAGCCGGCTATCGCGTGTTTGATAAAAAGTGGATCACCGTCCTCGTTTCTGTTATTGCGATAGGCTTTGCACTCTACCATCTCTACGCCGCATACGCCATCCCCTTTGTAACCCTGAAACATCGTTCGCTCCATGTGGCGATTGTCCTGTGCCTGATCTACCTTTTATATCCGGGGTGGAAAAAGGCGTCACGCAAGAGGCTGTCGCTGTTTGATGCGGTGCTGGCGTTGGCTTCGCTTGGGACGGCAGGCTATATTTTTATCTATTATCTGGAGATTGTGAATCGCGGGGGTATTCCCTCGACGCTGGATGTGGTTTTTGCGACGGTCACCTGCTTGCTCGTACTGGAAGCCTCCCGCCGGGTCGCGGGATGGGAACTGACCGCGATGGCGAGCATTTTTGTCGCCTATGCCTACCTGGGTCCCTATTTGCCGGGAGATTTTGCCCATCGGGGCTATACGTTCAGCGACATTTTTAATTACATGTACGTGACCACCGAAGGCATTTTTGGCGACGCGACGGCGGTATCTGCCTCTTTTATTATCTTGTTCATCATCTTTGGGGCATTTTTGTCCAAGTCCGGCATGGGCACGCTGTTTAATGACTTGTCATTGGCCGTGGCCGGAAGCAGCAAAGGGGGACCCGCCAAAGTAGGGGTCATCGCCAGCGCGGTGCACGGCTCGATCAACGGTTCGGCCGTTGCCAGTGTGGTGACGACGGGCTCCTTTACCATTCCGATGATGAAGCGCGTCGGCTATAAACCGGATTTTGCTGCCGGCGTAGAAGCCACGGCAGCGGTGGGCGGACAGATTTTGCCGCCGATCATGGGAGCGGCTGCCTTTATCATGGCGGAAACCTTGGGGGTTCCCTACATTACGATTGCCATCGCTGCGCTGATTCCCGCGATCATGTACTACTTTGGCTTGCTGGCTCAGGTGCATCTGCGGGCAGACCGGGACAATCTGCAAGGCTTGACCAAGGAAGAGCTGCCCAAGGTGAGGGACGTGCTCCGTGAGC